>JBEBFW010000034.1:0-19958 GCA_040081755.1 Parvularculaceae bacterium | reverse complement strand
GCCGAGATCCGCCTCGGCGAGGCGCACGATGGGCGGCGCAAGGAGCGAGGGGTTCTTGAACCTGAACGGCGTCGTGCGCTCTTCGGGCGGCACGGCGACAAGCTGCATTTTCTCCAGCGCCTTGATCCGGCTTTGCGCTTGCTTCGCCTTCGTCGCCTTGGCGCGGAAGCGGTCGATGAAGGCCTGCATGTGCTTGCGCTGGGCTTCCTGCTTCGCCCGGAAGGAGAGAGCGAGGGCGCGCGCCTCGGCCCGCTTTCTCTCGTAGGTGTCGTAATCGCCGGCGGAAACCGAGAGCGCGCGATTCTCCAGAGCGAGGATGTGCGTCGTCGAGCGATTGAGAAAGTCGCGGTCATGGCTGACGATGATCGCTGTATGGGGATACCGCCGCAGGAATCCCTCCAGCCACATTGTTCCTTCGAGGTCCAGATAGTTGGTCGGTTCGTCGAGCAGCAGAAGGTCCGGGGACGCAAAAAGAACGCCGGCGAGCGCGACGCGCATGCGCCAGCCGCCTGAAAACTCGTGCGCGGCGCGCCCCTGTGCGGCGGCGTCAAAGCCGAGGCCGGCAAGAATGCCGGCGGCGCGCGCCTCGGCCGAATGGGCGTTGATGTCGGCGAGACGCAAATGGATTTCCGATATTCGCTGGGGGTCGGCGGCGCATTCGGCCTCCGCGAGAAGGGCGGCGCGTTCCTCATCGGCGGCGAGGACGATGTCGATGAGGCTCCGCTCCGAGGCGGGCGCTTCCTGATCGACGCCGCCGATGCGCCGGCCCCGCCGCACTGTGACCTCGCCTGCGTCCGGATGGATGTCTCCTCTGATCAGCCTCAGGAGCGTTGATTTCCCGGAACCGTTGCGCCCGACGAAGCCGATCTTCCAGCCGTCAGAAATCGCTGCTGTCGCTCCCTCGAACAGGGCGCGGCCTTCGATCCGATAGGTGAGATCGCTGATGTGCAGCATGGTTCGCGGCTTATGACCCAAGGCTGAGGATGCGGCAATGAGAGCGGCTTGCGAGGCCTTGAGACAAACGATAGGAACCCCGGCGACCCGCAAGACACAAGGACCGAAAGACCGATGGCGCTCGAACGCACTTTATCGATCATCAAGCCCGACGCGACCGCCCGCAATTTGACGGGCAAGGTCAACGCCAAATTTGAGGACGGGGGCCTGCGCATCGTCGCCCAGAAGCGCGTGAAGCTCTCGCGCGAACAGGCGGAAGGGTTCTACGCGGTTCATCGCGCGCGACCCTTCTTCGGCGAGCTCGTCGAGTTCATGTGCTCGGGCCCGGTCGTCGTGCAGGTGCTCGAAGGCGAAAGCGCAATCCTGCGCAATCGCGAGATCATGGGGGCGACGGACCCGGCGAAGGCCGCCCCCGGCACCATCCGCGCCGAGTTCGCGCGCTCGATCGGCGAGAATTCCGTACACGGTTCGGATGCGGCCGAGACCGCAAAGGAAGAAATCGCCTACTTTTTTGCGGCGTCTGAAATTCCGGGCTGACCCGGATCGCGGCGCTTCCTTGACCTCGGCTATGCTCATCGAGATCGCCATTTCTGCAGCCGTCACCGCCGCGCTGATAGCGATCTCGTATTTTCTGGGCGCGTGGCGCAGCGTCTCGGTCGATGAATCATCGGCTCGGGACCGCATCGCCTTCGATGAGCCAGACTTCCATGTTGGCGCCATTCTTGTCGGGAGCGACGGAAAGGCGGCGATCGCCCTTGACGAAGGCCGGGGCGAGGGCGCCCTCGTTTTCGCGCTCGGCGACGGCGTGGCGACCCGCCGCTTCAAACTGGGGTCGCTCAGCGCGACGGCTGAGAAATCCACGCTCACGATCGCCTTGCGCGACGTCTCGAAATGGCGCGTGAGGATCGACGCTGCGAGCAGCGCGGCCGCTGTGGAGTGGGCTAGGCGGGTCGGCGCCTCGTCACTAGGATCGTCAAATGGAGTTTCCTGACGCCGTCCAGATCGCCGTGCCCTTCTTCGGGGTGCTCGTCATCCTTGAGATGATCGCCTGGCGGCTCACCGGAAAAGGACGCTTCGAAACGCGCGATTCAGCGGCCAGCCTCGCCATGGGGTTCGGCAGTCAGCTCGCTCCGTTACTGGGGGGCGGCGCGCTCGTCGCCCTGACGCTGACGGCCTCCTACGAATATCGCTTCTTCACAATTCCGAATGCGCTGTGGGCGATCGTGCTCTGCTTTATCCTCGACGATCTGCGCTATTATTGGTGGCATCGCTGGGGCCATGAGATTCGATGGTTCTGGGCGAGCCACATCGTTCATCACTCGTCGCAACACTACAACCTGACGACGGCGCTGCGTCAGACCTGGACGGGGCAGGTGATCGGGTCGGTTCTGACCAAGACGCCGCTCGTGCTCCTGGGCTTTCATCCTGCGATGATCGTTTTCGTCAGCGGGCTCAATCTCGTTTATCAGTTCTGGATCCACACCGAGATGGTCAAACGGTTGGGACCGCTCGAGATCGTCCTCAACACGCCGAGCCACCATCGCGTCCATCATGCGACAAACCCCCGCTACCTCGATGCGAATTACGCCGGCGTCCTCATCGTCTGGGACAAGATGTTCGGAACTTTCGTTCCGGAAACGGACGAAGAACGTCCGCGCTACGGCATCGTCAAGAACCTCGGCACTTTCAATCCGCTCCTGATTTCATTCCACGAGTGGATTGCGATCGCGAGAGACCTCCGGTCAGCGCGGTCCCTTGAGGAGGCGTTCGGCTATTTGTTCGGGCCGCCCGGCTGGTCGCCCGACGGCTCGCGTCTTACCTCGCGCATGATCAAGGAGCGCTGGAAGCGCATCGCTCCTGCCGCGCCGCGGTTGTACCCGGCCGAATAGCAAAGGCCGGGTGATTGAGGCGAAAGCGGCCGCGCCGCCGGCTTTTTGCCCCATTCGCCGCCACAAGGCCTTGAAGGCTGCGCATTAACGCCCCGTTCGATCCTTAACTCCGGGTCTTGGAGAGTTGAGGAGAGACACATGAAATCGACCTTGATCGCAGCGTTCGTCGCCCCGTCGATTGCGCTGACCGCGGTCGGCATCGAGTCGAGCACGCCGGTGGCCGATAGAGCCTATGGAGCATCGGTGGGCGAGTTTTCGGTCGAAGAGGCGCGTGCGCATGCGGACGCCACGTTCGCCCGCGCCGACCTTGACCGCTCTCAATCTCTTGAGGCGGACGAATACGTGGCGCTCGAGATCGTCACCGCCGAACTGTCGCGCCTCAACGGCTTCATTGCGCTTGCACCAGACAGTCGCGGCGATGTTGTGGCGCTTCCCATCAGGAAGCTCGCAGCTCTCACTGGCGGCGAGCGTGCGCGCGTCGAAGCCGTGGCGAGAGGCGAGTTCTATGCAGCGGCCGGATCTGACGCCCTGCTGTCGCTCGGCGAATACGCTGGCGAGCGATCCGCGCGCTTTTCTGCGGCCGACCGCAATGGGAATGGCCGCCTCGCCCATGGCGAATTGTCCAGCTTCGCGGCTCGCGAAGCGCTCTTCAGCCGGGTTTCCGCGTAGCTCGAACCGGCTCGAAACGGTCGGCGCGTCAAGGCGGCGCCTTCGGCCTCACCCAAGTCTCCCTGACAGAATGGCAACGTTGAGCACAACTTTGCATTGCGTTGAACGGCGGGGGATGCTCCAATCCAGTCTGCGCCACTTGAGCCTGGGGGCCGGCTCAGGTTAGCGGGTGAGTAGCGCGTATGGCGAATTGGGCTTTCTCAGAAAACGGTATGCAAGTGAGGGTCAGAAGGCTCGATCGCGGCGGGCTGCGTCTAGCAGCGATGGCCGTGTTTTGCCTCAGCCTTTCGGCATGCGGACTGTTTGAGAAGGAACTAGGTATCGCTGGAGAAGCTGCGGCTGCAGTCCCGGACCCTCGTGAAACGCGCATCGCTGCCCTGGAAACCGAACTCGCCAGCGCCCAAGCGCAAAACGCCCAACTTGAAAAGAAGGTTTCGGAGTTCGAGAGACGCAAGGCCGAGGAGTTGGGCGCGGTTCAGGCCGCCGCTGTTGAGCCGCCGACTCTGAAGGACGAGCCGGGATCGGCTTTGGCTGCGGAAGCCGCGCCATTGATGCTGCAGCCCCCCGAAATAAAGCCGGAAACGGTCGTCGCCGCCGCCGATGCGGATCGGGCGCTGGCCTCTGCGCCGGCCGCGCCGGTTGAGAGCGCGCCGCGGCTCGTGCAGCCGACCTTCGCCTCGCAGCAGGCTGTCTTTGAGAACGAGGCTGATGAGACCATCAAGACAACAAGCGTTTTGTTCGGCGTGCACCTGGCTTCCTACCGTCACGCCGAGGAGGCGAAGGCGGGCTGGGTAAAGCTCCAGCGCGACTATCCGGATGCATTAGGCCTCCTTGAGCCGAGGCTCGAGCGGGTTGAGATCGAAGGCCGAGGAGCGTTTCTGCGGCTGATCGGGGGCGGCTTTGCATCCGAGGAAAAGGCAGCGGCGCTCTGCGCGGCGCTCAAGGCGTTGGGCGCTTATTGCGCCGTCGCCGGATTTGAGGGCGAACGGCTTTCCTTTGCTGAACACAAGTCAGGCTAACGAGCAGGCGCGATGTCGAAAGTTCGCGTCGCGAACAGTTCGCCGTCGAATTCTGCGCTTCCGACAAATCTGGCCTCCATGATCCCTGCCGGGAGATGAACGGCTTGCAGCGGCAGCACAAAGCGCCGCCGCGCCGCCTCCGGATAGATCGCTACGTTGTCGAGCGCCGCCATTTTTCGTGAGCCTGCGCCGCCCTCATTCATGTAAATCTCGATCCGGCCATAGGCGGTTGTTGGTGCGTCCCCGTGCAGGTGCGTCTCAAGTTCCAGCAATCCATCGGCGGTTCGCAGCAGCCGGGTGTCACCAAAATGAGCCGCCGCAGCGGAGGGGCCGCCGCGTAACAGCACGGGCGTCGAGACGCCAAGATCGATATCGAGTTCCATGGCGCCGCTTGCTTTTCTCAGCGGCGTTCGCACCGCCTCGGTCTCGATCAGAAGATGAGACCTGCGCTCCCCCTTGGGGATCGAAACGCCGTTCTTCACCTTCACGGTGACGGTGGTTTTGGCGCCAGGCTCCAATCGAAACGTCGCTGGCCACACAGTGAGATAGGGCGCCGCGCTACGGCGAGTGCGATCGTCGGGCCCCGCCAGTTCGTAGCCGGTTTCTGTGGCCTTCAGGTCCAGCCAGCTGACGCGCGCTTCAATCGTCCGGCGCGACGGGTTCGCGACCTCGTAGGTCGCAACCGGCGCCGTCGACGTAAGGACCTGCCGCAGCGGCGAAAGCGTGATTTCCGCCTGACCTCTCGTTGCATAGAGCGAGGCGCCCGCCATGAGCGCAACCGTCAGCGCCAATTTCAATAATCGCATGCGTCCTCAGGGAATCGCGGCATAGTGCCCGGTTAATAGGCGATCTTGCGTCAGCCTTGGTTTCTCGCGCGTAACCGCCAAACGTCCAACGAAAGGTCGAGGGTCGATGACCCATGTGATTGTTCTGGGGAACGAAAAAGGGGGGTCGGGCAAATCCACCGCCGCAATGCATGTTGTCGTTGCGCTCTTGAAGAGCGGCTTCAAGGTCGCGGCGATCGACCTCGACATGCGCCAAAAGAGCTTCACGAGGTACCTGGAGAACCGCAAGGCTTTTAGTGAAACCAAGGGGGTAGAGCTCGTTTTTCCGGAAATGCCCAAGGTTGAGGCGTCGGCGTCAGACAGCCGCGAGAGTGCGCGCCGCGAGGAAACCGAGAGTTTGACGGCAGCGTTCAGGACGCTCGCGGATTGCCAGTTTGTGGTGATCGACTGCCCGGGCGCTGATACGCACCTTTCGCGGCTGGCGCACGCTCATGCCGACACCATCGTGACGCCGCTTAATGACAGCTTCGTGGATTTCGATCTGCTGGCGCGGCTGGATCCGGCTACCGGCAAACTGTTGGGACCGAGCCTCTATAGCGAGATGGTGTGGAGCGCGCGCAAGCGCCGCGCCATGTCGGGGATCAAGGGTGGAATAGACTGGGTGGTCATGCGCAACCGTCTGTCGGCCACCAAAGCCCGCAATAAGGCGGAGATGGGCAAGCGGCTCGACGAGCTTTCGAGCCGGATCGGCTACCGCCTTGCGCGCGGCCTCGGCGATCGGGTCATCTATCGAGAGCTGTTTCCGAAGGGGTTGACGCTGCTCGATCTTGGCGGCGCCGAGGCGCCCATCAAGCTATCGACGATGAGCCATGTGACCGCGCGTCTCGAAATCCGCTCCCTGATCGTCACTTTGAACCTGCCCGCAAGCGAAGCGCGCGCAGCAGCCTGAACTTTCCAAGTTCGACGCACTGAGGCAGGGTCAGGCTGCAATCAACAGAGCCGTCGGCGGTCAAGTCATGAATCTCGGCATTCTCGCGCTGTTGATGGCGTTCGGCGCAGCCGGATGGCTGCTTTGGCGTATGGCGCGGGGGGAAAGCAGCGGCGGCGACAAGCAGAACGTGACGCTTCTGAAGGGCGTCGCCTTTCTGGTGCTTGCGGCGGCCCTGTTCGCAGTAAAGCTCTGGCCGCTGGCATTCATGACGATCGTAGCGGCCGCCGCCGTGACAGGCATCGAAACCTGGCGAGACCGCGTCATCCGCGCCGAGAAGACGCGGGACGCGGCGCCCGTTCCGAAGCAGGGCATGGACGCCAGCGAGGCGGCCTCGATCCTCGGGGTCGCCGAGACAGCCACCGAAGAGGAAGTGAGAGCCGCGCACAAGAAGCTCATCGGCCAGCTTCACCCGGACAAAGGCGGCACCGACTATCTCGCGGCGAAGATCAACGACGCCCGCGACATTCTGCTGAGCCGGATTGCGGCGCCGGATGCTACGCCTTGAAGGCGCCGGGCGGCAATGGCGTCACGATCTTGCGTTCGACTTCCCGCAAGGTGACAATCGATTCGACGATCACGTTTGGTCTGCGGAGGATCGCCTCCGACAGGAACGTGTCGTATGCGGCCAGCGTCGGGATCACGACCCGAATGAAATAATCGAACTTGCCGGTGACGAGATAGCACTCCATCACTTCGGGGCGCTTCTTTATGGCCGCCTCGAAATCCCGTAGCGTTGTGTCGTCCTCACGCTCAAGCTTCACCAGCGTGATGACTGTGACGTTGATACCGAGCGCGTCACGGTTGATCTCGGTGTGGTAGCCCTTGATGATGCCTTCGGTCTCAAGGCGCCTGAGGCGGCGCAGGCATGGCGTCGGCGACAGGCCCACGCGTTCAGCCAGATCCGCATTTGTGATGCGCGCGTTCTCCTGAAGATTCTTGAGGATTTTCAGGTCGATCTGATCGAGCTTCATATCGCGCTTTCGGGATGGGTGAATGGTTTTGTCCATGTATTTGGCAGAAAGTGCTAAACTGTCAAGCCGCAGTCACGGGCATTTGGCAGGAGGCTCCGTTCGAATGAGCCTATAGCGGGCGGCGGAAAGCGCTTTCGGCGCTGACGAATAACGAGCCGGATAAATCCCGGCCTTGGGCGAGGAAACATGAAACTGAACGAACTGCCGGTCGAGGGCTGGCTAAGAGTTGTGCACGTCGAGGACATTTCCGCTGGCCTCAACGCCATAATCTCCGTACACGACGCGACTCTCGGGCCGGCCTGCGGCGGCTGCCGCATGTATCCTTATGCGACCTTTGCGGACGCGCTCGATGACGCCAAGCGTCTGTCTCGCGGCATGACCTTCAAGAATTCGCTGGCTGGCATTCCGTTCGGCGGCGGCAAATCTGTGATCATCGGCGACCCCAGAACCGCAAAGACTCCGGAACTGTTTCGCGCCTTCGGCCGTGCGCTGAATGAGTTGAATGGGCTCTACTATACGGCGGAGGATTCAGGCGTCAGCGAGCACGATCTCGAAACCGTCCGCCAAGAGTCGAAATGGGTGAGCGGCATTGGCCCCAAAGGCAAGGGCGGCAACCCGTCGCCATTCACTGCACGCGGCGTGTTCCGCGGTATTGAGGCGGCAGCCCGGGCCAGGTTCGGGTCCGGCGACCTGAAGGGTCGAAGCGTCGCCATCGTCGGCGTTGGCGCTGTCGGGATGGCGCTCGGGAAGCACCTGAACGAGGCCGGCGCGAGGCTCGTCGTCGCTGATGTCAACAGGGAAGCGGTCGCGAGGGCTGTGGCCGATTTCGGCGCTGTCGCGATGTCGCCTGAAGACGCGGTGGGCGCCGAGGTCGATATATTTGCGCCCTGTGCGCTCGGTGGGGCGATCACGGCCCAGCGTCTGAAGCGCTTAAAGGCGAAAGTCGTGGCCGGCGGCGCCAACAACCAACTCGCGACGCCCGATATGGATGACGCCATGCGCGCGAGCGGCGTGCTTTATGCCCCCGACTACGTCATCAATGCGGGCGGCGTCATTTCTGTTGGGCTCGAAATCCTCGGCGACTGGGATGAAGGCGACCTCAATCGTCGGCTCGACAAGATCGGCCTGACGCTCGACAAGCTCTTCGAGCGAGCCGCACGCGAAAACCGGCCGACCGGAGCCGTCGCTGACGAGATGGCGATGGACGTCATCCGGAACGCCAAAAAAGCGGCCTGAACGCCAGAACCTGTGCCGCGTCGGTCTGACGCCAGCTTTCCTGGAGGCGAAGTTGCGGAGGTCACGATTGCGTTGGCTGGCGCTCTTGCTCATCGCGCTTGCTTTGGTGGTCCCGCCGGCCGTCGATTGGGTCGAGACGGCTCACAGGCTTGATGTGAAGCGGGACTTCGGCATCCTGCCCTGGTATGTCTGCGGCGCAGCAGGCCTGATTCTACTGGCGCTGTCGTTTCGTCGCTCGAAATAGGGTTCGATCGAGCATCAAGGCCGCAGCATTGCATCCAGCCCGCGCGTGCGCCCGTTGGCCTCGCCGTAATATCCATCGTACCATGGATCGACGACACTGATGTCGCCGGGGGCGTCGCCCTCCGGGTCCCGGGGCTGGATACCGGCGTAGTTCGACGCGATTGCATTGGGATTTTGCGCATGCATCGCTGCGACCCAGGCGCGAGTCACGCGCTCTCCTTCGGGGCCGGTGATGAAATTCTCGTGCCAATTGATGATGATCGGATCGGCCCATGTGTACCAGGGCAGCGTGTCATGGGATTCACCCTCGAAGTCGCCAAGGAAATACGCCCCTGCCTCCTCCGCAGCCTGCTGATGTCCTTGACGGCGCAGCGCCGCAAAGCCTAGCGAGCCGACAGCGTTGCTCGAAATGACCCAGTCTGCGCGCGCTCGCGCCGCACCCGCGGGATCGGCGAGAATGGCCGCTCTGAGTTTGTTGACATGTTCCTGGTCCGAGGCCGCGATGATGAAACCATGTTCGCGCGACAGCGAGTCGAAATAATAGCCCTGCACCGACACGCCGACGTGTTTGAGCCACGGCGCCGGATCGACTCCGCGATCGGTGAAATAGCGTTTGAAGCCTTCAAGGGCGGCCTTGGTGGTGTTCACGACAGCCGCCTGCTGGGCGAGCACCATCGTCCAGGCTTGTCGACGCAGCTTGCGTTTGAGCGCGGCGTCCAGCTCCACCATGGCGTGAGCCGTAAGATAGCCGTAGCCATAATTGGCGCTTTGCCCCTGACCCAGCGCTTCGCTGACGCCCTTGGCGCAGAACGTCATACGATCCCAGGGTTGGGCCGTGTTCCACACTTCGTTCCAGGCTTCGAAATAGAACATCCAGCGTGACGGGTAATCCGCCGCTTTCAAACCCTGCACGACGCCGTTCATGTAGGCGTCCCAGTCGGACGACGCGAGAATCGCCGGCAGATTGGTCCTGCAGGCGTTGAGCCATCCGAGATTGACCGGGTTCGGATCGGCGACATAGCCGCCGGGCAGCGAGTCAAACTCCGCTGTCGCGCCGGGCAAACCGGCCACATGCACCCAGGCGGCCGTCCGCGCTTCGACCGCGACCTTGAAAAGGGTCTCGAAGTTGGTCTCCCTCGGCGCGTCGGACGGGGCGTCGAGGATGTCCACAACGTAGGACGCCGCATTCGTCGGGATAACCGCGCCGGTATGGAAGGGACGCGCCACGCTTGAGGCTTGCGGATTCATGAACCGCAAGACCTTGTAGCGGTTTGCGAGCGCCTGAAACTTCGGATTGAGGATCGATCCGTTGCGGAGCGCCGCTTCGTTTGATTTTCGATAGAGACGAATGCTGGAGATGCCGGACGGTCCGATGCGCTGAACCTCCCAAAGGCTTGGGACGCGTTGCGTGTTGTCGAATGTCGCCTCGACGCGATTGGCGCCGACCGCCCTCTGGCAGTTGATCTCGACAGGCGTGGCGCAGGTTCGCGACAACAGCCGCAAGTCGGCGTCGCCTGTCCATTCCAGCACATAGGTTCCGACGAACGCTTCGGGCAAAAGGTGGACGCCGAATCGATAGAGGCCCCCACGGAGCACAGCGCCGGTCGGTAGTGAGCGCGGGTAGAGCGTCTGCTTGTTGATGTGTCCAGCCGCCCAGAGCTCGCCCCAGCTCGCCGTCGAGCCGTCGGCGAGGAGCGCCGAATAGGTCGGCGGAGACCCTTTCGTCAGGTCGATGAACGGTTCTTCGTAGTTCCAGTATTGCCAGACGCCGATCCCGAGTTGAGGGATAGGCTTGCCGGGAGACGGTCGCGGAAAATTCGCGTCAAGGACGCCCGGCGCTGCCGGGACCGCCTGCGCAGCCGCAAAGTCATGGGGCGCCAATACTGCAATCAAACTCAATGCGTAAGCGAACAAACCTCGCCATTTGGACATGACCATCGACCCCCAGAGACTTTCGAATTCCTTCCATTCCATGACGCTGTGTGCGACCTGCCCGTCAAGCTTCTGTGGAAAAACTGCGCGTTGCGACGCGGATCCGGCCTCGGTCGGTCGAGGGTTTCAAACGGCGGCCGCAATCGTTAAGGATTGCGCCCAAATTCATGCGGAAGAGGCGTCAAAGCCGAAGGAGAAGACCATGCAGGACCCAGTCGTCATCGCCGGAATGGCGCGAACCCCTATCGGGAACTTTCAGGGCGCTTTCACGGGCGTAGCGGCGACGGCCCTTGGCTCTCACGCGATCAAGGCGGCGCTCGACCGGGGAGGGATCAAGGCCTCGGACGTCGAAGAGGTTTACATGGGCTGCGTGCTGCCCGCGGGGCTCGGCCAGGCGCCGGCACGGCAGGCCTCGCTCGGCGCCGGGCTGCCGCCTTCGGCCGGTTGCGTCACCGTGAACAAGGTCTGCGGCTCCGGCATGAAGACATTGATGATGGCGCATGACGCGATCCTCGCGGGTTCGATCAAGGTCGCCGTCGCCGGCGGCATGGAGGCAATGACCAACGCGCCGCACATCCTCCCGACCGGCCGCGCGGGCATCAAGTTCGGACACGGAGAAATTCTCGACCACATGGCCTTCGACGGCCTTGAAGACGCCTACAAGAAGCGCACCGCCATGGGCGTCTTCGCCGAGAAATGCGCGCGCGAATGGCAGTTCTCCAAAGCCGATCAGGACGAGTACTCGATGCGCTCGGTAACGCGTGCGCAAAAGGCGATCAAGGACGGCAAGTTCAGGAGCGAGATCGCGCCTTATGAAGTTCAGACCCGCAAGGGCGTAGTGACGGTCTCGGACGATGAAAAACCCGGCACGGTCGATGCAGCGAAAATCCCCACACTCAAGGCCGCGTTCGAGAAAGACGGCACCGTGAGCGCCGGGTCTTCATCTGCGATTTCAGACGGCGCGGCCGCGTTCGTGGTCATGCGGGAATCCGAAGCTAAGAAGCGCGGCGCCACGCCGATTGCTAAGGTCATCGCGCATTCGACCCACAGCCAGGAACCGGAATGGTTCACGACGGCGCCGGTCGACTCGATCAAGAGCGTGCTCGCCAAGGCCGGCTGGTCGGTCTCGGATGTCGATCTTTTCGAGATCAACGAGGCCTTCGCCGTGGTTCCGATGGCCGCCATGCGCGAGTTGAAGATCCCCGCGGACAAAGTGAACATCCATGGCGGCGCCATCGCGCTCGGCCATCCGATCGGCGCTTCCGGCGCGCGCATCATCGTGACGCTCATCAATGCGTTGAAAGAGACCGGCAAGAAGCGCGGCGTCGCCTCGCTGTGCATCGGCGGCGGAGAGGCGACGAGTGTCGCGGTCGAGCTGGTTTAGCGCCAGTCTTGTGCGCTGCCGGGCTGGCATGCGAGCCTCAGCGCCCGTGAAGGGGAGTCTATGACATGCGTGTGCTGGCATTAGGCGCTGCGGTTCTTCTTTCGAATGCGGCGCCGGCCGCCGCCCGTGACTGTCCGGCGCCCTATCTTTGTGCATTCGAGGGCGAATGGACCGTGGACGGAACGGCCTTCGGCAAACCTGCTTTAGTCTCCATGCGATGGGAGACAGTGCTAGGAGACAAGTTCGCACGCATCGACTACGCCATTCAGCCCAAGGGTTCTGCCGGCGAGCCATTTGAAGGCGTAGGCCTTTACCGTTCTGTCGGGGATGGGGCTTTCGACGGAACCTGGTTCGACAGCCAGGGCACCATGCATCCTCTCAAGGCGACCTTCGACGGAAGTCGGCTCGAAACCTATTGGGGCGAGCCGGACGGAAACTATGGGCGGACGACCTATGCGCTGGTCGGCGACGATGCGGTGCTGGTCGTCGATGAAATCCGTCGCGACGGAGTCTTCAGAGAGTTCGCCCGCAACACGCTGAGGCGATCGAAGTGACCGTCGCCTGTCCGCTGTTTGACCCTCGGCGATGGCGCGGGTTAGATGTCCCCAAGCGAAGAAGACAACGCCATGGCCGCAATGAAACACGCCTTCAACTGGCAGGACCCGCTGTCGCTGGAGTCCCAGCTGACGGACGAGGAGAAAATGATCCGCGACGCGGCGCGTGGTTATGCGCAAGGCAAGCTGATGCCGCGTATCAAGGAAGCCAATCGCGCCGAGCGCTTCGATCGCGAGATCATGACGGAGCTTGGCGCCCAAGGGCTGCTGGGAGCGACGGTCGATGAGAAATACGGCGGGGGCGGCGCGTCAAACGTCGCCTACGGATTGATCGCGCGCGAGATCGAGCGCGTCGATTCCGGTTATCGCTCCGCCATGAGCGTGCAATCATCCCTTGTCATGTATCCGATCGAGACCTTCGGCTCGGAGGAGCAGAAAGAAAAGTACCTGCCGAAGCTGGCGAGCGGCGAGTGGGTCGGCTGCTTTGGCCTCACCGAGGCGGACGGCGGCTCGGATCCAGGCGCCATGCGCGCGCGCGCAGAGGCGGTGCAGGGCGGCTATCGCCTCAACGGCTCGAAAATGTGGATCACCAATTCCCCGATCGCGGATGTTGCGGTCGTCTGGGCGAAACTCGATGGCGACATTCGCGGGTTCATTCTCGATCGCGGCATGGACGGGTTCACGACGCCGAAGATCGAAGGCAAGCTCTCGTTGCGCGCTTCGATCACCGGCGAGATTTCACTCAGCGACGTTCTTGTGCCGAAGGAGAGTTTGCTCCCGAACGTCAAGGGCCTGCGCGGGCCTTTTTCCTGTCTCAACAAGGCGCGCTACGGCATTTCCTGGGGCGCGATGGGCGCAGCGGAATTCTGCTGGATGGCGGCGCGGGACTACGCGATGGAGCGCATCGTGTTCGGCAAGCCGATCGCCGCGACGCAGCTTGTTCAGAAGAAGCTCGCCGACATGCAGACTGAGATCGCGCTCGGCCTGCAAGGCTCGCTTGCGCTCGGACGCCTGATCGATGCGGGCGCCCATGTTCCGGAAGCCATTTCGCTGATGAAGCGGAACAATTGCGGCAAGGCCCTCGCCATCGCCCGCGAGGCGCGAGACATCCATGGCGGCAACGGGATTTCCGACGAGTATCACGTGATGCGCCACGCGATGAACCTCGAAACAGTGAACACCTATGAAGGGACGCACGACATCCACGCGCTCATATTGGGGCGCGCGATTACCGGGATTCAGGCGTTTCAATAGGAACACCCGCCGGCGCGGTCGGCCCGAAGACGCCCTCGAAAGCGAGGCGCAATGCGGCGTCTGCGTCGTTCATGGTCACGGGCAGACCGAGTTCGACAAGACTGGTGACGCCGAACTCGGGCGAATCGATGCCGCAGGGCACGATGCCGGCGAAGTGCGAAAGGTCGGGTTCGACATTGAGCGCGATCCCGTGGAAGCTCACCCAGCGGCGGATGCGCACGCCGATAGCCGCGATCTTGTCCTCACGGCGAGCGTCGCCGGACCTGGTGCGGTCTATCCACACGCCGACGCGATCCTCGCGCGTCTCTCCCCTGAGGCCGAATTCGGCGAGAGCTGCGATCAGCCAGGCCTCAAGCCCGCCAACGAAAGCGCGCACATCCCTGCCGCGCGCTTCGAGGTCGAGCATGACATAGGCGACGCGCTGGCCAGGTCCGTGATAGGTGAATTGTCCGCCTCGTGACGATCGATATACGGGAAATCGGTCGGGCGCCTTGAGATCGCCCCCTCGCGCGCTGGTTCCGCCTGTGTAGAGCGGGGGATGCTCGAGGAGCCAGACCAGTTCGCGCGCGGCGCCGGTCCGGATCTCCGCGACCCGGGCTTCCATCGCTGCAACAGCCGCCGGATAGGGCGTAAGCCCTCCGGAGACCGCCCAATCCACGGCGGGGTCCGCGCGATGCAACGATCTTAACGGCGCCCTAACCAATCGAAGCCACCTTCAGTCCGAGCTTTGGGGCAGGGTATGGCGCCTTTTGACCGAATTGAAATCGAGCTTTCGGTGCTTGTCGGGGAGACGTCCATGCCCCTGCACCGGTTCTTGAAGCTCGAAAGGGGCGGGGTGATCCCGCTTGGCCGCGACGCAAACGCGCCTTTGACCATCCTCGCCAACGGTGCGACCGTGGCCGAAGGCAGGGTTCGCCTCGACGGCGCCGACATTAAGGTCGAAGTGACTGCATCCGTTTAGCGGCGCGGCGGCGCGCCTCATTGTTCTCCACCCTCCGGGACCCGGAAGTGGTGCGGTCGAGAGGACTCGAACCTCCACGATGTTACTCGCCAGCACCTCAAGCTGGTGCGTCTACCAGTTCCGCCACGACCGCATCCGACTGGAGAGGGCGCGGGATAGCAAAAGCGCCGGGAGCTGTGAAGCCCTAATTGGCGACGTGCCGGACTTGCGCGGCCGGCCCCCTTGCGGCTAGCCGGGGGATCATGAACGCCAATGTCTACGGACTGTTCCACAGGCGATTTTCGTTGCACTCGGCCGCCGCGTGCTTTGAGACAGCTGACGGCGCAATCCTCACATATGGCGAACTCGATCGATTGTCGGGGCAGTTTGCCGCCTACCTTCAGGCAGCTGGCGCCGGCACAGGCGACCGCGTCGCGGTGCAAGTCGATAAATCCATCGCAGCGGTAGCTCTTTATCTCGGCGTGCTGCGCCTCGGCGCCGTCTTCGTGCCGCTGAACACCGCGTACACGCCCCACGAGGTCGAGTTCTTTCTCAAGGACGCCAGACCGCTCCTGTTCTTCTGTCAACCGTCGATGCACGCGGCGCTGGAAAGCATCGCGAAGGATGCGGGCGCGGCGCGGTGCATTGCCCTCAGCGACAGGGCGGACGATGCGCTGGTGTCTGCGATTGGCGATTTAAGTCCGGTGAATGGAACTGCAACGGTCGATGAAGGCGACCTTGCGGTCATTCTTTATACGTCCGGCACCACCGGCCGCTCCAAGGGCGCGATGCTCAGTCACGGCAACCTCGCGTCGAACGCCCTTGCGTTGAACGAGCTATGGGGATTTTCGCCCGGTGACGTCCTGTTGCACGCGCTGCCCATCTTTCATATCCATGGGCTCTTCATCGCTCTGCACACGGCGTTTTTGAGCGCCTCAAAGATTGTCTTTCTGCCGAAGTTCGACCCGGCGGAAATTCGGCGGCGGTTGAAAGGCGCGACGGTGATGATGGGCGTGCCGACGTTCTATACGCGCCTCCTCGACGATCCGGCGTTTAGCGCTGCGGACTGCGCTACGATGAGGCTGTTCATTTGCGGTTCGGCGCCTCTCTCGGCGCGGGACTCGATCAGATTCAAGGAACGCACCGGCTGTGAGATTCTCGAACGCTACGGGATGACCGAAGCGGGCATGATCGCGTCCAATCCCCTGCTTGGCGCGCGCGTGCCCGGCAGCGGTGGATTTGCGCTGCCGGGAGTGTCGGTTCGCGTATGCGATGGTGAGGGGAAGGAGCTCCCGCGCGGGGAGAGCGGGGTCATCGAGGTGAGAGGCCCGAACGTCTTCAGCGGTTACCGGGGTCTGGCCGAGAGGACCGCCGAGGAATTCCGCCGTGATGGCTTCTTCATCACCGGCGATGTCGGCGAGATGGACGCTGACGGGCGTCTCCGGATCGTCGGCCGGGTCAAGGACCTCATCATCTCGGGCGGCTATAATATCTACCCCAGGGAAATCGAAGGCGTGCTCGACGAAATTCCAGGAGTCGCCGAGTCGGCGGTCATCGGCGCTCCGCATAAGGATCTTGGCGAGGGCGTCGTCGCCATCCTCGTCGCAGAGTGCGACCCATTGCCGGACGGCGTTATTCAGCGTGCGCTCGACGAACGGCTGGCGCGATTCAAGCATCCGCGCCGGCTCATTTGGGAGGCGTCGCTGCCGCGCAACGCGATGGGCAAAGTGCAGAAGGCGGCGCTTAGGAAAAAATACGCAACGGCATATGAGCGGCCATAAGTCGTGGGTTGGAGCGGGAAATGAGCTTTGACATCCAGGTTGCGGATTTTGGAACAAATCGCCGGTTGGAGGAGATTCCTGATGACTTCCAGCTTCGCTCGGGTCCAGGGCCGACGTAATCGCCAAAATCAGAGGGGCTTCCGGCCATGGAATTCTCCGATTCGAGTTGGGCTGCAGTCACCATTGGCGACAGCTCGATTGAATTCAATATGGGCGACGAGGACCCCTGCCAGAGCTTCATGCTTCGTGTCAGGGGAGGCCCCGACGCGCTTGTCGCGGTCAGCAAATTGCTGACGTATTTGAACTTGCGCGGCATCGATATGCAGACGAGCCGATTTTTTGAGGAACCGGAGGTCGAGGCGAGCTTCAAAAAGTGGAGCGACTTTCGCGATAGCGCGATCGCGGAATACCAACCGCCTCACACGCGCTTTCTCAGTTGGCTGAAGTCTGTGCTTCGGTAGCAGTTGTGCATGCCGGCAGCCGGTTCATTGATTGCTGACCGAGGACAAAGCGGGCCAAAGTGGACAAAGCGCGTCGGCGGTCCCTATAGACAGCGCCTCGCCCCCCGTTGGAGCCGTCCATGCGCCTCTCCCGTTATTATCTGCCGCTTTTGAAGGAAACGCCGTCAGAAGCGCAGATCGCATCGCATCAGCTAATGCTTCGTACCGGCATGATCCGGCAAGAGTCCGCCGGCATTTACGCCTGGTTGCCGCTGGGGTTTCGGGTGCTCAAGAAGATCGAACAGATCGTCCGCGAAGAGCAGGACCGGGCCGGCGCCGTCGAGATGCTGATGCCGACCATTCAGTCGGCCGAGCTCTGGCGCGAGAGCGGGCGCTATGACGCCTACGGCAAGGAGATGCTGCGCATCAAGGACCGCGCCGACCGCGAAATGCTGTTCGGCCCGACCAACGAGGAAATGATCACCGGGATTTTCCGCGCCGGCGTTCGTTCGTACAAAGACCTACCGAAAATGCTCTACCACATCCAGTGGAAGTTCCGCGACGAAGTGCGGCCGCGTTTCGGGATCATGCGCGGGCGGGAATTCCTGATGAAAGACACCTATTCCTTCGACATCGATCAGAAGGCGGCGCGCGCGAGCTACAACAAAATGTTCGTCGCCTATCTGCGCACCTTTGCGCGCATGGGTCTGACGTCCATCCCGATGCGCGCCGACACCGGACCGATCGGCGGCGACCTCAGCCACGAATTCATCGTTCTCGCCGAGACCGGCGAGAGCGCGGTCTTTTGCGACCGAAAGCTGCTCGACCTCGCGGTTCCGGGGCCGGATATCGACTTCGGCGGCGATTTGCAGCCGACGATCGATCGCTACACGTCCTATTACGCCGCGACCGATGAGAAGCACGACGCTGCGGAATTCGAGAGCAAGGTCAGCGCCGCAAATCGAATCGCCGCGCGCGGCATCGAGGTCGGCCACATTTTCTATTTCGGAGAAAAGTACTCAAAGCCCATGCGGGCGATGGTTGTCGGGTCCGACGGCAAGGAGCGACCTGCCGAGATGGGCTCTTATGGCGTCGGGGTGTCGCGCCTTGTCGGCGCCGTCATCGAGGCGCATCACGATGAGGCGGGCTGCAAATGGCCGGTTCAGGTCGCGCCATTCCACGTCGGATTGATCAATCTGAAACAGGGCGACGGCGCGACGGACGCCGCTTGCGCCAAGGTCTATCAGTCGCTTGCGAGTGCCGGCGTTGACGTCCTCTATGACGATACCGACAAGCGCCCCGGCGAGAAATTCGCCGTCATGGATCTCCTCGGGCTTCCCTACCAGTTCATCATTGGACCACGTGGGCTCAGCGCCGGGAATGCGGAGACGAAGCGCCGGTCGGATGGCCATCGCGAGGAATTGCCGGTTGAGGCCGCTATGGCCTCGGTGGCGAAAGCCGTGAAAGACGCGCTCGTTGTGACGTGAGTTGCGGCTGACAGCGTGGACCCCTTCCCGCATTGTGACATGCTGGTACGCGATGGCGACGAGGACAGATGGCTCGCCGCGCAATACGCCCCGCTGAAGCAGCGCAGGCGTCTGATCGCTCTTTACGCGGCTTATCTCGAAGTCGCGCGCGTTCGGTCGCAAGTGCGCGAGCCGCCGCTCGGCGAGATCCGCCTCCAGTGGTGGCGAGACGGCCTCGCCAGCATCGCCGCTGGCAAGACTGCGCCGCCGCATCCTGTGCTCCAGCTGATGGCGGACGCCAGTGTTGGCGCCGAAGAGGCTGAGGCGCTGTCGGTATCGATCGATGCCCAGGCGCGCTTGCTCTATCGCGAGGCTTTCGTGTCTGTTAGCGATTTCGCGATGTGGATAGCGGCGGGCGAAGCGCAGGTCGCAACCATCGCATGCCGCCTCATCGCAGGGGCGCACAGCGTAGATGCGTCTGCCGTCGAATGCGCGGCCGCAGCGTTCGGGATGGCGCGGCTCGGGCGCGGCCTCGCGGGGCCCCTTTATGCGGGCGTCGCGACCGAGGCCCGTCGCCTTCTCGCCGAGGCGCGCCGCGCACAGCCTTTCACTTCGAGCCTCATGCCGGCGCTCGCTCATTTTGCGCTTACGCCGTCCTATCTCAAGCGCGAAGCGCCCAATGCGCTCATGAGGCGCTTGAGGGTCTTCCAGAGCGTCGCGACCGGCAAACTCGTGTAAGGACGCGGTCTCTAAAACGGGAACAGAATATCGTAGATCTGCTGGCCATAGCGCGCCTGTTGAACATCCGTCAATTGGCCGCGTCCGCCGTAGGAAATTCGCGCCTCGGCGACTTGCGTATGCTGCACGCGGTTGGCGTTTGAGATGTCTTCTGGGCGGATGACGCCGGTGACAGTCAGCTCACGGACTTCATAGTTCACGCGCACTTCCTGCTTGCCGGCAATGACCAGATTTCCATTGGGAAGGACGTCGGTAACGATGGCGGCGACCGTCAATTCCACGTCTTCGCTGCGATCGACGCTGCCTTCGCCGCGCGATGAGGAGCCCGACGAGAGGTCAATCAGCCGATCTGCGTTTGCGCCGTCGGGGAGCAGGTCAACGAGCTTCTGCTCGAGGCCGCCAAAGGCAGGAATCTCCGCGCTCTCGCCATTGTCCCGCTTGCGCTCTGTTGTGTTGTCGAGGCTCGCGCGATCCTTGATGTCGATGACGACGGTGACGATGTCGCCGAGGCGGCGGGCGCGCTGGTCCTTGAAAAAAGACCGAGCGCCGGGTCGCCACAACGAGTTTGCCTGCGTCGGTTCGAGATCGGGCGCAGGCATTGGCATGGCGACGGCGCGGTTCCCGGCCAACGGCGCCGGATTCTCGACGGGCGCGAGCTCCGGGGCCCGTCCGACTTCTTTCAGTCGGCTGGTTGCCGCGCAGCCGGTGAGTA
>JBEBFW010000033.1:0-19968 GCA_040081755.1 Parvularculaceae bacterium | reverse complement strand
CGCGAACACCATCACCCGCATCGTCTTGTCTCCTTGTTCGAGCCCGCCCCTACGCCTCACCCCTAGACGACGCACGAGCCTGTCGGAAATCGACATGGCGGTCGGCGGATTTTTTCCGCCTTAAATGACCCCACATCGACCGGATGAGGATGATGTTCAATCCAAACGAGTTTCGACCTCGCATTTTATGCCATTGTGCAGCAGTACGGCGGCGAACGCCATCGCGTAAGCCTTTTTTCGGTCGAGTGACTGGCTGGCGACGTCCGCGAAAATCTGTGCCCCGCCCTTGTAATGCTTACCGGCATGTCCGTTCTTGACAACCCATCGGACAAATCCGCGACGCGCATCAGGAATGCGCAACCAAGCGTGACCGCACGCGCCCTCCATTTCAATGTCGAAGCCTACAAATTTCATCGGCGTCGGGATGAACGCACGTGCGGCGGCAGTCGCAGCGGACGATGCGCGCTCAAAGATTGCGGCCCATCGATCGTCGCCGCTTAGGCTCGAAGCAACAACGGGCGGCGGATCAATCGGGCCTGCTGACAAGTCGCCGCTCGTCGCCGGAACAGCAGTGACCAGTCTCGGTAGCCGTCCAGGCTCCATGATCCAGTTAGTCTCGACGTTCGCCGTTAGACCATTCAGCCCACGGATCGCGAGTGTCACGTTGAAGCTCACGCCAAAGCGGTCCTCGTAATGAGTTTCCGAGAGATCCGGGTACCAGCGCATGACGAACAGTCTAGCTGAATGGATCGGCCTTTCCAGCCTTCTCGCGCAACTGCGGGCTGAACCCACCGGGCGAGGGACGCTTGGGGCCATCCTTCGCGACGCGCGCCCATTGTGGCGCCTACGGAACAAGAGGATGGGCGCGCTCCTCAGGATGAGGCTATAGCGTTTTTTACAATGTTACTTCTGACAATACATACTGTTACCAACAATCACCACGCCTCATCCTGAGGAGCGCGCCCGTCAACAGTCTCCGCACTCGAAGCACGGGGCGCGCGTCGCGAAGGATGGCCACAAACTCCGCTAATGCAAAAACGCAACCCAACCCCGTCCTCCGCATCGGCCTCGGCGCTCTCACTCCCACTCGATCGTGCCCGGCGGCTTGCTGGTCACGTCATAGACCACCCGGTTGACGCCCTTCACCTCATTGATGATGCGAGTCGCGCAAGCGCTGAGGAACGTGTGATCAAAGGGGTAGCTGTCCGCCGTCATGCCGTCCGTCGAGGTGACGGCGCGGAGCGCCAGCACATGGTCGTAGGTGCGCTCGTCCCCCATGACGCCGACCGTCCGTATGGGGAGCAGCACGGCGAAGGCCTGCCAGATTTCGTCGTAGAGGCCTGCTTTGCGAATCTCGTCGAGATAGACGGCGTCGGCGCGGCGCAGGAGGTCGGCTTTCTCCTTCGTCACCTTGCCCGGGATTCGGATGGCGAGGCCGGGCCCCGGGAACGGATGCCGTCCGACGAAATGCTCCGGCAGTCCCAGTTCGCGGCCGAGCGCGCGCACTTCATCCTTGAAGAGCTCGCGCAAGGGCTCGACGAGTTTCAAGTTCATCCGCGCGGGCAGACCGCCGACATTGTGATGCGATTTGATGGTGACGGAGGGCCCGCCGTCGAACGAAACGCTCTCGATGACGTCCGGATAGAGCGTCCCTTGCGCGAGGAACTCGGCGCCGTCGATCTTCTTCGCCTCCTTCTCGAACAATTCGATAAAGGTCGCGCCGATGATCTTGCGCTTCTGCTCAGGGTCCTCGACGCCCTTGAGCTTGCCGAGGAACTGGTCTTCCGCGGCGACATGGATTAGCGGGATGTTGTAGCTGTCGCGGAAGAGGCGGACGACTTCCGCGCCCTCGCCTGTTCCGTCGATATTGGCGCGCATGAGGCCCGTATCGACGAAGACGCAGGTTAATTGCGAGCCGATCGCTTCGTGGATCAATACGGCGGCGACGGAGGAATCGACCCCGCCCGAGAGGCCGCAGATCACGCGTCCTCTCCCCACGCGCGCGCGGATTTTGGCGATGGCCTCGTCGCGAAAGGCGGCCATGGTCCAGTCGCCGGAGAGCCCAGCGATGTTGCGCACGAAGTTGCGCAGGAGCTTTGCGCCGTCCGGCGTGTGCGCGACCTCCGGGTGGAACTGCACCGCGTAAATGCGCCGGCGCTCGTCGGCGATCGCGGCGAAGGGCGCGCCGTCGGAGACCGCGACGGCCTCGAATCCCGGCGGCAGGCGGTTCACGCGGTCGCCATGGCTCATCCACACCTGGCGGCGGTCGCCCTTTTTCCAGACGCCGTCGAAGAGCGGGTTGTCGCGGACGACCTCCACGACGGCGCGGCCGAATTCTCTCATGTCGGAGCTTTCGACGTCGCCGCCGAGCTGCGCGCAGATCGTCTGTTCGCCGTAGCAGATGCCGAGGACCGGCGCGCCGAGTTCGAAGATCGCCTCGTCGGCGCGCGGGGAAGCCTCCGACTTCACGCTCGCCGGTCCGCCGGAGAGGATGATCGCTTTCGGGCCGAACGCGGCCAGGAACTTCTCGTCCACGCGGTTGAACGGATGAATCTCGCAGTAAACGCCAGCCTCGCGCAGGCGCCGCGCGATCAATTGCGTCACCTGACTGCCGAAATCGACGATGAGAACGCGGTCATGCCGCGCGGCGGGGTCGTACGTCATGGCGAGGCGTTAGCGCAATCGCGCCGTTGCGTCACCCCGCCGTCACGGCTTTTTGCCGGGCGCGAATTGCCCAGCCGGAAGCGATGTGTCGAGCTGAAAGCTGCCGCCGCCATAGGAGATGGTCGCCAGACCCTTGATATCGGCAGCCTTGGCCGGCGCGGATAGCTTGACCGGACGGGAGATCAAAACCCTCTGCGATTTTCCCGCAAACGAGAGATCGATGGGCTTCGAAATGTTCGCGCCTTCGAGCTTAACGCCGATCGGACCTTTGAGTTTGGTCAGCGGCAGGACCTCCCAGGTCTCCGTGTAAGGAGTATCGAGCGGGAGGGGCCAGGGGATGCGGCGGATCGCGAAGAAGTCCGGATTGAGGAGCGCGCAACGGAACTCGCGCAAGCCTTCGTCGCGCAAGCATCGGCAGATCGGCAGATCGACCGGCCGGCCGCCGGAACCCGGCAGAACGATGCACCCGGAACTCGTGGCGGGCGGCGGCGCCGGCGCGTCGATCGCCGTCTGAAAGAGATGGTCCGCGGGATCGGGCGCAAGAATTCCGTCGAGATCGAGCGAGCGCCATGACGGACCATCTGGAAGCGAAATGAAGTAGCCGTCGCCCGCCGCATAAGTCTCGCCCGCCTCAGCCCTCGAGACGGCGCATTCGCCGGTCGCATTGCGGAGCACGAAGGCGAGGCGCTCCCCGGCTGTCACGGCGATCGGCGCCGCCAGCGCAATGTCGATGAAGGACGGCGGCGTCGGGTGGACGCGTCTGACGCTCGTCGCTGCAACCGTCGTCCGGCCGCGCGAGGCGCCCGTCGGCAACCCGGCCGAAAGGGCGACGATGTCGATCGTCAGTTCGCCGCTTTCGCAGGCGAGCGGAAGGCGCAATTTCACCAGCGGTCCGCTGAGGCCGACCGTAAAGGTCTGAGCGAGTTCCTGACGCGACGCGCCGCCGATGGCGTGCGTCGGGATCGCCGGCGACACCGCGAAGCGATCGTTCGACTGATCGACGACCTCGGCCGCCTGCGCGGCGCTCAGCGTCAGCAGAATTGCGATAACGGCCGCGCGGATCATGGGTGAAATCCCTCAAACGGAAGGCCGCATTCAAGACACAGCCGCGCCGCCCGGTCAACGCATCGACCCCGCGCCGCGTGCGCTTCAAGAGCCACTGCAGCGCGTTACCGCGCCATCGCTCCTGCCCGGCGAAATGTTGCGATGTAGAAGCCGTCCGTGCGATGCCGCGCCGGGGTGAGGCGCAGCGCGGCCCCAGAACCCCCGCCGCCAAGCGCAGCAAGCCCTTCCGATGTCGCAAGGCCGGAGGCCTCAATCCCGGAGAGCGCCGACGTCGCTGTGAAGTCCGCGTTGGCGCGAAGAAACTCGCTGGTGCGATCCTCGTTCTCTTCCATGAAAATCGAACAGGTGACGTAGACCAGCCGTCCGCCCGGTTTCACAAACGCGCTGGCCTCGCCAAGCGTTGCGTCCTGCTCCTGCATGCGCGTCGCCAGCTGCTCCGGTGTTAGACGCCACTTCGAATCCGGATGCCGGCGCCAGACCCCGGAGCCGGTGCATGGGGCATCGACAAGGACCACGTCGATCCGGCCCTTGAGCGCGCTGAGCGCTTCCATGTCGGTCAGCGGATTGACGATCTGCAGATTACGGACGCCAGCCCGGCTCGCTCGCTCATAGATCGGCTTCAGCCTGCGCGGATCGGCGTCGAACGCATAGAGCTGGCCCCTGTTTCTCATCATCGCGGCGAGCGCCAGGCTCTTGCCGCCGCCGCCGGCGCAATAATCGAGAACCTGTTTGCCGGCGATATCGCCCGCCGCCGCGGCTGCGATTTGCGATCCGAGGTCTTGAACCTCGACCCAGCCTTTGCTGAACGCGGGAATGATGGTGACGTCTGAAGTCTTTTCGGAAGGCGGCGGCGCTGGAATGCGCGCCGCCGTCGCCAAAATTCCAGCAGGCTGGGCGCCGACCGCTTTAAGCGCGCCGAAGCCTTTCTCCGGATCCGTCTTCAAGGTGTTGATGCGCAGATCGACATCGGCGCGCTCGGCGAGGGCCAGCAGCTCCGTGACGGTCTCGTCGCCGAAGGCGCGCGAGATGTGAGGCGCCAGCCAATCGGGGAAATCGCCTTCGACGCCGGCGCGATCGACCGAAACGGCAGCCGCAGAATCCGGCGTCGCTTTTCCGAGCATCGTCAGTTCCGTGTCCGTCAGGTTTCCCGGCCCGTGAGGCGCTTCGGCGGCGAGGGCCTCAAGATCGTCTGCGGAGTAGCCCCAAAGCCAGCGCAGACCGCCGAACGCAGCTGCGCGAGGGCTGTCGTCGTTCATCGCCGCGGCCAGAGAGCGGCGGCGGCGCAGCACGTCGAGGCAAAGACCGGAAACCCAGGCGCGATCCTTCGCCCCGGCAAAGCGGGCGCCTCTCGCCCAATCGGCCAGCGCGATCTTGAGCGGCACGCGGCGTCGCTCGAAATCCGACAACACTTCAATGGCCGCCGACAGCCGTCCGCCGTTCCGCATCGGGTCCTCCTCCCTTTCGTCTATAGAAACAGGACGCGCGGGCAAGGCGCCTTGATCGCTGCGGGCGGCCAGCCTAGGCAGGGTGATGTTTGGAACCGGCGAATACTCCGTTGACGACATGATCGCCGAGGCTGCTGCGTTGCTGCGCGATGGCGACAACGCGCGGGCGCGTCTGCTCGCTGCGCAGGCCCTGCGCCTGGGTCCCGAGAGGCCGGACTCGCTGAACGCAATGGGCCTCGTCGAAACAGCAGACCAGAATCACGGTGAGGCCCAAAAGCTCTACGAACGCGCTTCTGTGCTCGCCCCCGCGAACGCGGATTATCTCGTCAACCTTGCGTATTCACGGATTACCGCAGGGTCCTTCGATGAGGCGCGAAAGCACCTCGATCGCGCCCTTGAACTCGATCCTGCGAACGCAAACGCCTACCAGAATCTCGCCTGGATCACCAAGGCGGCGCCGGGCGAGCCGCTGATCGATCGACTGCGGTCTGAACTGTCGCGCGCATCGGAGGGAAGCGAGGCCTACATCAAGCTCGCTTATGCGCTGGGCAAGTGGCTGGACGATGTCGGGGACTACGACAACGCCTTCGCCTGGTTCAGGCGCGCCAATGAGTGCCAGCCCTCCCATTACAATCCGCAACGCCACCAGGAGTTTTTCGAGGAGATCAAACGGACCTTCACAGCGAACTTCATAGACGGGCGTCGCGCCGAAGGGTTCGACAGTCCGAAACCGATCTTCATCGTCGGGATGCCTCGCTCCGGCTCGACTTTGCTTGAAGAAAAGGTGTGCGCTCATCCGGGGGTCGCAGGGCTTGGAGAAGTCGGCGACATCATCAAGATGGCGAACGCCATGACCGCGGCGCACCCGCGACGCGCGCCATTTCCCGGCTGGTGCGCTGACGCGCCGGAAGGCGCGTTCGGAGGCCTCGGCAAACTCTATGTCGAGAAGTACTCAAGCCTCTATCCGAAGGCGGAGCGCCTCGTGAACAAGGCGCTCTTGAACTTCGCCTATGTCGGCATGCTGGCCGCGATGCTGCCCGAGGCGCTCATTGTCGAGACCCGCCGAAACGCGATCGACACATGCCTCTCGTGCTACTTCAAGGATCTAAAGCCGATCCATCACTATTCGATCCGCCTCGAAAGCCTCGGCCACATCTATCGGCTGTACACGGACTTGATGGCGCACTGGAAGGACGCCCTCCCCAATCTTTCGTGCGTTAGATACGAGCGATTCATCGACGATGCTGAAGGCGGCGCCGCGGCTCTCCTGGGCGCCGCGGGGCCGGCCGCCGGCGCCGCTCAGCGACACGTCCAGACCTTCAGCGCCTGGCAGGTCAAGCAGCCGATTTACAAACACGCCGTCGCGCGTTGGCTAAATTACGCCAAGCATGTCGAGCCGCTGCGCGCAGCGCTGGGCGAATTGGCCGATACATGAACTCGCCCGCTGAAGAATTGATTGCAGCGGGAAACGCCGCGTACTCGGCCGGCAGATTCGCCGAGGCGATCGATATCGGCCGGCGGGCGGTTGCGGCCGATCCCCGCAATCCGTGGGCGCACAATCTGCTGGGCGCAGCCTGCGCCGAGGAGATGGAGCTTGAGGAGTCGCATCGCGCTTTCGCCGCCGCCGCGGCGGCCGATTCCAGCATTGCGATCTCGCACCTCAATCTCGCCTACGCCCTCATCCTCGCCGGCGCGTTCGCCGACGCTGAGGCGCATCTTAATGCGGCGTTGCAAATCGAGCCCGACATGGCGGGCGCATTTTTGAACCTCAGCTGGATTCGAAAGGCTGCGCCGGGGGATGAGATCATTGGCCGCCTTGAGACGCTCCGGCGCCGCGCCGGAAACGACCCCCAGTCTCAAATTCTCTACAGCTTCGCGCTGGGCAAATGGTACGACGACGTCGGTGAATTCGATCTCGCTTTTCAGTGCGTTCACGAGGGCAACAGACTCTCCGGCGTCAAATTCGACTCCGCCGTTTTTGAGCGGCACTTCGGCGCCATCCGCAGCATTCTGACAAAGCCGTTCATGGACGAGCGCCGGGGAGCGGGTTACCGAAACTGCAGGCCGGTTTTCATTGTCGGCATGCCGCGGTGCGGTTCATCGCTGCTGGAAGACAGACTGGCGAGGCATCCCTCCGTCGCGGCGCTCGGCGAGCGCCCGGAGATCTCCCGCATTCTCGCCGCCATCGGCTCGCATCATCCCAAAGGGCTCCGCTATCCCGATTGGGCGCCCGATCTCCCGCTGTCGGAGTTTGCCCGGTTCGGCCAACTCTATGTCGAAAAAGTCGGTGCGCGATTTCCGCAGGCTGAACGCCTGCTCGACAAGAACCTCCTCAATTTTCAGTTTGCCGCGCTGATGAAGGCGATGCTGCCGGACGCGACCATCATTCACTGCCGGCGCGACCCGATCGACACCTGCCTCTCCTGCTACTTTCAGAACTTGCGACCGAACCATGCCTACAAATTCAGCCTGACATCTCTCGGCTTCTATTACCGGCTTCATGCCGACCTGATGGCGCACTGGTCCGGGATCATCCCCGACATCGCTGCGATTGACTACGAGGCCTTCGTCTCACGTCCGGATGACGAATACGGACGGATTTTGTCGCTGCTGAAACTCCCGAACCAACCGCTCTCGAGCAAGAGCGAGCCCCGGCAGATTCAAACATCGAGCGCCTTCCAGGCCCGCCAGCCCGTGACGCCGACCTCGATCGGGAGATGGAGAAATTACGAGAGACACCTCGGCCCGCTTATCGAAGCGCTTGGCGACCTGACGCGCGAATCCTGAGGCGGGCCGCCACCGGCGCGCGTTCATCAGCCAATCAACCCTTTTTCGGATTCACCAGCGTCGCCGGCCTGCGCGCCTTCGCCTCCGAGAAAAGCGAGAACGTCTTGTTGACGTAATTGCTGACGTCAACAATCGAATTGACATAGGCGTCAAGTTCCTCGGACGGCTCCTGTTCGACAAGACGCACTCTTCCTGCCGGGTTCTCGGTTTCAAAGTGAACATAGAACCAGGGCTCGCCGCGCTTGAACGTCATGGGTTTCGCCATGTCGTGCCACTCGAAGCCCCAGCTCAGCGGCCGAGGCCAAACGTGGACCGGAAAACGTCCGCACACTTGAACGCCCGGTCGCGGCGTCGGGAAATAGTGAAGGTAGGGCGGCGTCTGGACGACGTAGCAGGGCTCGTCCGCGACGAAGATGTAGGGCGCGATCATCTGCATGATCGGCCGCTCGGGATGGCGCCACTCCGCCTGCGGATGAAGCACCATGAGATCGCGCAAGGCGCCCTGGCGGACTCCCGATTGAGCGCCATCGGCGTCGATGAGCGAGAGCTGCCCGTTCGCCTGCCGCTCGAACTTCAAAGTGAGATCCATCGGGAACGGTATGACGTAGTGACGGCGATCGAAATCGACCGCCGCCGGGCAGTACTGCACGGACTTTGACGACGCCGGCTTGCCTTGATGGGGCTCGAAGGGTTTCGGGGCGGCCCAGAGCGCGCCGGCCTTTTGCGCGCGCACGGTCCAGCCGACGGTGACGATGCGGCCGCGCCCGCCGCGATCGTCGAGACCTTCCGCAAAATAGTCGCCCTGGTCCATGGCTTTTCCTCAGTTCTTCCGCTTGAAAACGAAGTCGGCGGCGCCTCGCAACGGCTCCGCCCGCACGCCAAAACGATCAAGGTGGGATTTGCACTTCTCGACAAGTCGGCGGGCCTCATCGCGCGCGCCCTCGGCGCCGAGAAGCTTGACGAAGGTCGCCTTGTCCATGTCGGCGTCCTGACCGACAGGCTTGCCGAGCGCCTCCGCGTCGCCGAAGGCGTCGAGGAGATCGTCCACGATCTGGAAGGCGAGCCCCAAATCCTCCGCATACGCCGTGAGCGCCGCGATTTCCTCCTCGCGCGCCTCGCCGATAATTCCGCCGGCCAGGGCGGCGTAGCGAATGAGCGCGCCGGTCTTCAGGCGCTGCAGCTCTTCAATGCCGGCGAGGTCAAAATCCTTCTGCTCGGCGTAAATGTCGATCATCTGTCCGCCAACCATGCCCTCCTTGCCCGCGCCTCGGGCGAGCTCCAGCGCGAGACGGCAGCGAACCTCCGCGTTCGGATGGGTGTCCTCGTGTGCGAGGATCTCGAACGCCTGGGTCAGCAACGCGTCTCCGGCCAGGATCGCCGTCGCGTCGTCATAGGCCTTGTGAACGGAGGGCCGCCCGCGACGCAAATCGCTGTCGTCCATCGCGGGCAAATCATCGTGGATGAGACTGTAGCAGTGGATCATCTCGATGGCGCAACCGGCGCGCACGGAACGCTGGCGAGGACAATCGAAGATGTCCGCAGACGCAATGAGGAGGAACGGGCGAAGCCGCTTGCCGCCGTCGAGGGCTCCGTGGCGCATCGCATCGACGACGCGTCCCAGAGGTCCAGGCCGCTTTGGCAGAAACGCGTCGAGCGCCGCCTCGATCAGCGCCGCCGTTTCGCGAATTGTCGCATCGAAATCGCGCATCATAACCGCCCGAACCTTGAAGGGCCTCTTAGCCGAGGCGCACGGCGAAGCAAACTAAAGGGACGGATCGACGAAGCCGCGCCCGTCGCAAGTTCCGCACTCGCGCATGGTGAAGGTCGTTCTGCCGCGACCCGAGCACGACGCGCAGGCGACCTTCGGCTCATGCCGCCAGAAATACGCGCTGCAGAAGGCAGCCGGTCTCGCCTCGACAGCGGCTGCTTCGAAGCCAAGGGCGGATGCATGATCGCGCACGGGGTCCGAAGGGTCGCGGTCAAGCGCTGCAAGAACAAACGACATGTCCCGCCGCCATGCGCCCAGGATCAGGGCGAACTTGTTGTCGGAGAAGCGTTTCCTGATGGCGATCTTGGCGAGAACGTAAAGGTCGCCTTCCTCGATGAAGGCGTCGGCGATATGCAGCTCCCTGTTCAGCTTTCGCAGCACGCCGTCGCTGATCCTGAAGCCCACGAAGCGTGCGAGGAACCCAAGTTCGGTTACGCCGGCCTTCACGCCGTCGCCGTGCACCAGCGCGACGACGAAGCGGAACGCCTTGTCAGCGACGTCATAGATCGTGTGGGCCTCATCTTGACCGATGACGAGCGTCGATGTGAACGAGCTCTTGAGCGCTTCTTCGATGCGCACGCGCGGCCAGGTGATTTGCTGCTTCTTGCCAGACTGCATGGATAGAGGTCTTCGCCGGTGACGCCCCCGTGACTATGCCGCAATCGTCGCTTTCGGGAATAGCCGGCGCAACCGGCGAACTCCGATCGTATGGCGATGGAGCCGAGGGGCGCAGGCGCGATCTCCCCAAATGTTGGGGGCCGCGCGCCGTCACCGCGTGAGCCCGACGTAATAACTCGCCGAAATCCGTGTGTTGCAGCGCAACCAAGGCCTGCTATAGACTCGCAGATCGCGTATACCCTAGGCTTGCCATGGGGTATCCAGCAGGAATGACATCACTTGAGGCCGCGCCGGGAGACTCCGCGCGCTTCGAGACGGGGGGGGTATCTGGGGTTCCATGGTTGAAGCAAATAAACCGCTACGCGTCATCCTGGCTCAGCCGCGCGGGTTTTGCGCCGGCGTGGAGAGAGCGATCGACATCGTCGAGCGAGCGCTCGAGAAATACGGCGCTCCCGTCTACGTGCGCCACGAGATCGTCCACAACAAGCGGGTCGTCGATACGCTCAAAGCGCGCGGCGCAATTTTTGTGGAGGAAGTGGACGAGATTCCGGCCGGCGCCGTGACAGTTTTCTCGGCGCACGGCGTTGCCAAAAAGGTTGAAGACGGTGCGGAGTTTCGCAATCTCGATGTTCTCGATGCGACCTGCCCGCTGGTGACCAAAGTCCACAAGGAAGGCCGTCGCTACGCCGCGAACGGCTACGACATCGTCCTCATCGGTCACCTCGGCCATCCGGAGGTTGAAGGCACGCTCGGGCAAATTCCTGGAACCGTCCATGTGATCAGCGAGCCCCATGATGTCGAATCGCTTGCCGTCGCCGATCCGGATCGCGTGGCCTTTGTCACGCAGACGACCTTGTCGGTGAACGACACCAAAGACGTCATCGCAGCGCTGCGCGGCAAGTTCCCGAAGATTGTCGGGCCCGATACGCGCGACATCTGCTACGCGACGCAAAATCGCCAGACGGCGGTGATCGAGCTTTCAAAGAAGATCGATCTGCTGCTGGTCGTCGGCGCCAATAACTCTTCGAACTCGAATCGCTTGCGTGAGATCGGCCAGAATTTCGGCATTCCGAGTTACCTCATCGAAGACGCGTCGATGTTCGACCCAGCATGGCTCGAAGGCGTCGCCGCCGTCGGGGTGACGGCTGGCGCCTCGGCGCCGGAAACGCTGGTTCAAGAGACGATCCGGCGTTTGAAGCAGCACCGGAGCGTTACAGTGGAAACGCTCGATGGCGTTCAGGAGAACGTCCATTTCAAGCTACCTGCGGAGCTGGCGGACGTGCCGCGCCCGAAGGACGCCATGGATGTCTGGGCCGTAGAGCCCGCCTGAAGCCGCAGCAGCCAAATCAACCCTTTTTCAGTTCGTACGGAGGCAATCATGGGCATCTCGTTACACCAGGCCGCAAGAGTCGGCGCCTATGTGATGAAGCAGTCGATCACCGGCACCAAGCGCTACCCGCTCGTGCTGTTCCTTGAGCCGCTCTTTCGTTGCAACCTCGCCTGCCCCGGCTGCGGCAAGATCGATTATCCGGCGCCGATTTTGAACAAGCGCCTGACCGTCAAGGAATGCCTCGACGCGGTCGATGAATGCGGCGCGCCGGTCGTCGCCATTCCAGGCGGCGAGCCCTTGATTCACAAGGACATCGGCGAGATCGTCGCCGGCATCGTGGCGCGCAAGAAATTCGTCTCGCTCTGCACCAACGCGCTGCTGCTCGAGAAGAAGCTCGACCTCTTCACGCCCTCGCCCTTCCTCTTTTTCTCCGTGCACCTCGATGGCCTCGAGGAGCATCACGACCGCGCGGTCGCTCAAGGCGGCACGTTCGAAATCGCCGTGAAGGCGATCAAGGCGGCGCAGGCGAAGGGCTTCCAGGTCAACGCCAACGCGACCATCTTCAACAACATGCCGGCCAAAGACATCGCCGACTTCTTCGATTTCGCGACGGACCTCGGCGTCAACATCACCTTCTCGCCGGGCTACGCCTATGAGCGCGCCGCCGATCAGGAGCACTTCCTGTCGCGCGAGAAGACGAAGAACCTCTTCCGCGATGTGTTCCGCATGGGCAAGGAGCGCGGGCGCAAGTGGAATTTGAATCAGTCGTCGCTCTTCCTCGACTTCCTCGCCGGCAATCAGGAGTATCTCTGCACGCCCTGGGGCTCGCCGACGCGCAACGTCTTCGGCTGGCAGAAGCCCTGCTATCTCCTGGGCGAGGGCTATGTCTCTTCCTTCAAGGAGTTGATGGAGACGACCGACTGGGACAGCTACGGCACGGGCGAATATGAGAAGTGCTCGAACTGCATGGCCCATTGCGGCTATGAGCCGACGGCGGCGATGGACGCGGTCAAGAACCCGTTCAAGATGATGAAGATCAGGGACTACCGCGACATCCGCACCGAAGGGCCGATGGCGCCGGAGATCGACCTCACGAAAGCGCGCAAGGCCGTCGACGTGCACGAAAAGCTCGTCGCCGCCGAGATGTCAAAGATCGAGGCCGACAAAAAGCGCGCCAAGGAGGCGGTCGAGGTCGCGGCCTAGCGTCTCCAGGGCCGCCTCATTGTCCCATCCCAATTGTAACAGCGCCGGGAAATCTCCTGGCGCTGTTACGCATTTGAGGAGCGTCGAGAACGCCCGCATCGAACCGTCAGGCGCGATGGAGCCGAGCGCCGATTTCGGCAAGGCGCGATCCGCGGGATCGGCGATGGCGCGGATGGCGATGAAGGGAATGCCCGCATCTCGCGCCGCCCGCGCCGCGCCGTGGCTCTCCATATCGACCGCGACCGCGCCGGTCTCGCGGTAAAGGCGCGCTTTTTCCGCGGCTGTCGCGACCATGTTGTCAGAGCCGAAGAGCACCGCCCCCGCCCCCAACGCAGCAGCGTGGAAAGGATCGCAACCGAATGTCTCTCCGCTTGCCGTTTTCACGCTTTTGCCGATCAGGAGGTCGCCAGGCTTGAGATGCGGCGCAAGGCCGCCAGAAACCCCGAAACTGACGATTGCGGCGGCGCCCTCGGCGCAAAGGCGCGCCGCCAGCACCTCGGCCTGTGCGGCGTTCGCCCCTGAGACTGCGATCTTCAGGCGAGCAGCGTGAGCGGCCTTTGAAGCAACGTCACTTTCAGCTCTCAACCCACAAATGAGGCCAACGAAACCGGTCATACAGTAGCGCTCCTGAGAACAATCTCCGCCGCACGATTTCCCGATCTGATGGAACCCTCGATCGTCGCGGGAACGCCGGTATCCGTATGGTCGCCGGCGAGGGTTAAATTTCTCCATCGCGTTTCCGGCTTCAGCCGCTTCAACACAGCGGCAGGCGACTGGTCCGGCGTCGCGCGGCGCTCGCGGATGACGCGCACGGCCTCGTAGGGCTGGTTGCGGATGTCGAGCGCGATTTGAGTCTCCCGCCAGAGATCGGCGACCGCTTTCTCGTTCGGCACGTCGTCCATGCCGATGGCGTGCGAGGCGGAGACGGTGAGCGAGACCACATCGTCGCGCACGAAGGCCCATTGCGCGTCGGCCGACACCATGCCGATGAAGGGCGAGCCGCCGAGAACGCCGTTCGTCAGGGTGCTGCGCAGTCGGTAATGCACGTTCAAAATCGAGGCGTCGTCGGCCGGCGGATCGAGTTCCGGGATGAGCTGCTTTAACCGCGAGGGCGGCACGGCGAAGATCGCCCGATCGTCGGCCCCGAGATCGATCGTCCCTTCCGGGAAATCGAGCTTCGTCAACCGGTCGCTCTCAAACGTCGCGAGCCTCAAGCGGCGATTGAACACAACTTCGGCGCCCTTTGCTTGGAGATGCGCGACGGCGGGATCGATGAAAGCGGAGCCGAGGCCCTTCCTCGCGACCAGCGGCCGCGAGGGGCCGCCGCCCAGCGCGAAGGTCTCGCGGATGACGGACCAAAGCAGCCGCGCCTGGCCGAGCCGCGGCGTCGTGTTCAATACCGCCAGCGTCAGCGGCTCCCAGAACGTCTTGTAGAGCGGACCGTCCGTATCCACCACATCGGCGACCGTCTTGTCGGCGCGCGCCGCGGCGATGCCGGCGGCTTTCAGGTAATCGATCAGCTTCGTTCCAGGCACGCGCGACTTCGGGTCGAACACCCAGGATGGAAAAAGCCCGTCGCTGATTTTCACCGTCCAGCGCGCCCCGCTCTTGATGTCGACGAAGGGATAGCTCGCCGTCGCGGGTCCCGTGAGCGCGTCCTTCGAGCCGATGCGCTCGAGAAAGCCAAGCGCGCTCGCATTCCCCGACATGATCAGATGATTGCCGTTGTCGATCATGCGATCGAGCGTCTTGTCGTGGAACGAGCGGCAGCGCCCGCCAGCATGACCGGCGGCCTCATAGACCGTCACTGCCCGCCCCGCGTCGGCGAGCCTCACGGCTGCAGAAAGTCCGGACAGGCCTGCGCCGATGATGTGAATGCGACCCATGCTTTTACTCTGAATCGTAGTTGTTGAGTGATACGCACCGCGCGGCCATCCTTCGAGACGCGCGCCCCTTTTTGGTGTGCGCGGAGCAAGTTTGGAGGCGCGCTCCTCAGGATGAGGCCTGTGTGTGTTGCTTACAGAGACAAATACCGAGCCTCATCCTGAGGAGCGCGCCAAACAAAGCTCTCCGTGGTCGAAACAAGGGGCGCGCGTCGCGAAGGATGGCCCCAGGTTCCGGCCTTGCTATTGCAGGCGCTCCAAATCTGAAAGCCCTTTCCGCAACAATCCACACAACAACACGCTTTCGGCCATGCCGAATGAGGTTTCAGATCGACGTTGTGCGCGGAGGAATGAAATAGTGGCGCGCCGTAACGGCGACTTTCTCAAGGTTCGACAGGCTGAGCGAGGGGCCGATCTTCTCCCAGCCGCGGGCCTCAAGGCGCTTCAGATAGGCTTCATACATGCCCATCATGAGCAGCGCCGGCCGGACCACGCGCCAATCGAGCGAGGCAAGCGCCGCGCGCGCGGCGGAAAAGCGCTGTTTGGCGAGCGCCCCGAGATCGCGCGCGGCAAGGCCAAGGCCTGCCTGACTCTCGCCCCGTGAAACAGACGCGGCGTCGCGCGGCGCGCCGTGCTTTTCCAAAAGCTCCCTCGGGAGATAAAGCCGTCCGATGGCCGCGTCCTCGCCGACATCGCGCAAGATGTTGGTCAATTGCAGCGCGTCGCCAAGCGACAGCGCGAAATCGCGCGAGGCGGCGCATTGCGGCGCGCCGAAAACCGGCATCGACAGCATGCCGACCGCGCCGGCGACGCGACGCGTGTAGGCGAGCAAGGTCTCCATCGATGGCGCGACGACGGGCCCTTCGGCGTCCATCTCCATACCCTCGATCATCAGAATGAACTCGGCGCGATCGAGACTGTAGCGCTCGACCGGACCTGCAAGCGCCACTCCGACGGGCGTGCGCGGCTTGCCCGCATAGAGATTGTCGATCTCGGCGCGCCAGGCCGCGAGCGAGAGCCGCTTATCGACGACGGACTGATCGCCGTCGGCGATGTCGTCGACCTCGCGGCAGAAGGCGTAGATCGCGTGCATGCCCTCGCGGCGCTCTCGAGAGAGAATGCTCATGCCAGCGGCGAAGGAGGTTCCGGAGCGTTTGACGGTCGCTTTCGCGTGCTCGCGCGCGGCTTCCGGGGTCAGAAGCGGCATCGTCACTTGCGAGGCGGTCACCGCGCGGCTCCGCGCTTCGTTCCCGCCGCGAAAAATCCGGTGACGGCGCCGCCGAAGCCGGCCTTCGCGAAATCGAGCTTCGACAATGCGACGCGGCGCGCCAACGGATCGCCCCTGCGCAGCAGTTCGATCAGCCGCGCGGCGAGGTTCACGATCACCGCCGATTCCATGGCGAGGCTCCGGCTCTTCAGGATCGACGGCAGCGCGCGCGCGTCGGCCATCAAGGCATCGCAGCCGTCGAGCATGCGATCGACGACGCGCCGGAGGCCGGGCGCGAGCGATAGGCGATCGAGGTCGTCGAGCGAGGTCCCCTCCTCAGCCATCCAGTCGCCGATGATGTAAACGCGATCGAGCGAACGCCTGTCGTCGCCGCAGTCCTGCAGGTGGTTCACGATCTGAAGGACCGTGCACAGAGCGTCGGAATACCGGTAGCCGGCGCGATCCTCGCCATGAAGATCGAGAAGATAGCGGCCGATCGGATTGGCGGAGAGCGCGCAATAGCCGAGTAGCTCGGACCAGTTCCTGTAGCGCAGCTTCACGCAGTCCTGCACGAAAGCGGCGACGAGGTCGGAGCCGTGTTCCGTCGAAACGCCGGTCGCGCGCATGCTCTCGCGAAGCGCATGGGCCTTTCGGTAGGCGTCTCCGTAGTCCGCCTCGCCCTTCAAGGCTGCGTCGAAGTCTTTGAGGCGCGCGATCTTGTCGTTGGCCGACAGACCGCCATTGTCGGCGATGTCGTCGATCGCGCGCGCGAAGGCGTAGAACGTCGCGACATGCGGCCGAAGGCGCTTCGGCAACAGGAACGAGCCGACCGGAAAATTCTCGTCGGCGGCGCCCTTGCCGGAAGGCGCCTCCGCTTCCAGCCGAACCGTATCGGCGCCTTTGGTGCTGGCCATGACCGTCATGCGACCGATTTAGGCGCTTTTTCGGCCCGCCGCAAACCTTGAACCCTAGCCATTCGTTCTCAAGGCGCCCGCGCCGGAAGCCCGATCGAAAGCGCGCTCGCGAGAGCTGTATTGAGGTCCACGAGCTTCGCCAGCGATAGCGCGCCGACGAAATCCGTGAGCCGCGCCTTCTCGATGCTCACGAGACTGTCACATTGAATGGCGCTGTCGTGCTTCAAGCCTTCGGCGCGTCCAACCAGCACCTGTGTCGCGAGTCCGTGACGCTCAGAAAAGACCGGCGCGCACACGACCGTCGAATGATTGGAGTCAATCAAGCTCTGCCTGCTGACGATCACGAAAGAGCGCGCGGGCTTGGGATCGCCGGGCGGCTTCCTGACGCGATAGAGCTCTCCGCGTTTCACTCGACGAGATCCGCCTGATAGGACAGGACATCCTTCATCTCCGCGTTCAATTTCGCGGCGTGCCGGTTGATAGTCGCGACTTCCTTCGCGTTGCGTCGCGCCTCCTCGCGTTCATCCACGAATTTCTGGAGAATGCGTTCGATGAAGGCCGATCGGGGCACGCTTGCCCCGCCCATCTTGTCCAATGCCTCCAATAGCTGTTCCGAAAGGCTGAGCGAGACCTTGACTTTCATCCTACCGTGTATCCTACCCCAGCTTGAAAAATGTACTACCGCCGTAGGATGCTGTCAAGCGGCCGGGGGGCCGCCGGGAACCGGACTTCCGGGCCTTGCAATTGCGACAGTGTCTTTTATATACGGCTCCCAACTACGGCCCTCCGCGCGTCGTCTCGATGCGGCCCGGATCCGGCGGCACACCGGACTGAAAGGACCGACCGATGACCAAATCCAAAGACAATCGCAAAGCCGAGCTTCTCTCGACCGAAGTCGAGCACATCGACATCACGAAGTTCGATGCGCGGCCCATCATCGACGCCTGGGGCAAGATGTCGTTCACTTCGCGCGACGCGGCGCGCGCGGCGCAGATTTTGAACATGGCGCTGGAAGACAAGGCCTGCTCGACCTGGCTCATCATGGCGGGTTCGACCGGCGCCGGCGGCTGCCTTCACGTCTGGCGCGACATGGTCGACTACAACATGGTCGATGCCGTGGTCGCGACAGGCGCCTCGATCATCGACATGGATTTCCTGGAGGCGCTGGGCTTCAAGCATTACCAGGCGAACGAGGTCCCGGACGACAACACCCTGCGCTCGCTTTACATCGACCGCATTTACGACACCTATATCGACGAGGAGGAGCTCCAGCACGTCGATCACACGATCTTCGATCTTTGCGAGAGCCTCGAGCCCCGCCCCTACACCAGCCGCGAGTTCATCCACGAAATCGGCAAGTGGCTCGCCGCCGGCAACGCGAAGAAGAAAGATTCGCTCATTCAACGCGCTTATGAAAAGGGCGTGCCGATCTTCGTGCCGGCATTCTCCGACTGTTCGGCCGGCTTCGGCATCGTCAAGCATCAGGTCGAGCGGCGAAAGGCGAAAAAGCCGTATCTCACGATCGACTCGGGCGGCGATTTTCGTGAACTGACCGAAATCAAGCTCGCCGCCGGCACGACCGCCTTGTTCATGGTCGGCGGGGGGGTGCCGAAGAATTTCGCGCAGGACACGGTCGTCTGCGCGGAGATTCTCGGCCACGAAAACGTCGAGGTGCACAAATACGCCGTGCAGATCACGGTCGCGGACGTGCGCGACGGCGCCTGCTCATCCTCGACGCTGAAAGAGGCCGCGAGCTGGGGCAAGGTCTCGACCGTTCACGAGCAGATGGTGTTCGCCGAGGCGACCAGCGTCGCGCCATTGATTGTGTCGGACGCCTGGCATCGCGGGCACTGGAAGACGCGAAAGCAGCGCCGCTGGGCGAGGCTTTTCGAATAGTTCAGGACGAAGCTCGTCGTCGCGGCGGCGAGCTTTCAGGACGCGTGCGCGCCCTCCGGCTTGATGGCCCTCTCGAGTGCGAGGAGGGCTTTCTTGCGCCCGACTCCCCACCGGTAATTGTGGATGACGCCGGATGAGAGGATGACCCTGTGACAGGGAATGAGCAGCGAGATCATGTTGGCGCCGACAGCGGCGCCGACCGCGCGCTGGGCTGACGGCGAACCCAGCGATCCCGCAATGTCGCCATAGGTGACTGTCTCGCCGAACGGGATGCGCAGCAGCGCTTCCCATACCTTCAGCTGAAAATTGGTGCCCTGAACATAGAGCCCCAAGGGTTTCTCCAGCCTCTCGCCGCGGGCGAATGCAAACGCCCGGTCGGCGAGCGGCTGCACATAAGCGGGGTCTTCCGCGAGTTCGGCAGCCGGCCAGTCGGATCTCATTTCGGCGAGCGACTCTTCGAAACCGCAAACTGCAGTGAAATTGAGCCAGCAGATGCCCTGCTGGGTGGCGCCAATGAGCGATTCGCCAAACGGCCCCGTGACGCGTGCATATCGAATGAGAACGCCCTCGCCCTTCTTTCGGTAGGCGCCGGGCGTCATGGCCTCGGAAACGAGAAAGAGATCGTGAAGGCGTGAGGGTCCGGACAGGCCTGCCGATATGGCGGCGTCAAGCACGGTCTCGCCACGATTGAAGGCGCCTTTTGCTTCGTTCGCCGCCAGATACTGAAGGAAGCGTTTGGGAGAGACTCCGGCGCCGGCCTTGAAGACGCGCTGGAAATGCGCAGGCGAAAGTCCGACTTCGGCCGCCACCTCTTCGAGCGACGGCGCGTCTTCGAAGTTCGCGACCAGAAAGTCGATGGCGCGAGCGACCGGCGCATAGCCGTCGCTGCGGGCGCCGTGCGCGACTGAGCGAGGGATTTGAAGCGTCGTGGCCATGCCCGTTTCGTATTCTTCAGGATCGCCGCTCGCCACCCGTTTTTTGCGGGCCGGCCTGCTCGGCGAGCGGATCCTGCAAGCAAACGAGTTGTCGATGCTGAAACGGTGTTTGCACATGCTTAGCATTCGCAAACAGGTTCGCTGAAAAAATTATCCTGCAAAAACAATGGTTGGTTTCTCCCGCGAGGGGAAACAGGTCGTACTTATCCTACACCTCGCCAGCGCCCTTAGAGTGGATGCGTTCGGGTTTGCG
>JBEBFW010000227.1:0-5629 GCA_040081755.1 Parvularculaceae bacterium | reverse complement strand
CCCACGACCGGCATTCTGGTCAAGGAAGCCGCCGACGAGACCGACATCCCCTCCTCCCTCACGCGACGCATTCCAGGCGCGCGCCTTTACGCGCCAAGCGGCAAGTACATCGATCTCTTTGCGCCCGGCTACTATTTTCTCGCAACGGATACGGCCGGAACCATGCGCTTTCTCGCGCGCGAGGCGGCCCGCGCCGGCGCGCATCTACTCTTCGGAACCCGCTTTGTCGGGGCCGCGCTGGTCGATGACGAAATCCGGCTTGAAGGCGTGGGGCTGAAGACCCGCTATCTTCTCGGCGCGGACGGCGCGCGCTCGCGCGTCGCCGAGACGTTCAAGCTTGGTCTCAATACGGAGTTTCTGCTGGGCGTCGAGACCGAATATGAGGAAACGCCGACAGTCGATCCCGACTTCATCCACTGCTACATCGATACGAAGCTGGCGCCCGGCTATCTCGGCTGGGTCGTGCCTGGCGTGAACATGACGCAAGTCGGAGTCGCCGTGTCGAAGGGCATCTTCGGCGAGGAGCGCAAGCCGAATTACGCGGCCTTCCTCCGGCGCATCGATCCGACTTTTGCGCTGTGGAACTGCGAGGAGAAAGCCAAGCGTTCCGGACCGATCCCCTGCGGGGGCCTCGTCTCGCCCCTATCGACACGGCGCGTGCTCTTGACCGGCGACGCGGCAGGGCTCGTCTCGCCGCTGACCGCCGGCGGCATCCGCCTCGCCTTCCAGTACGGGCGGCGCGCCGCGCAGGTGATCTCCGATCACTTGCAGGCCGGCGGCGAAGACCCCGGCGCGGTCATGGCGCGCGAATATCCGACCTTCGGTTCGAAGACGTGGCTCCGGCGCCTGTGGTCCGCCGCGCCGCCGAACCAGCTTTTGAACCTCACGCTCTTCACCCCGCCCATGCAGGCGCTGGCGCAGCGCATCTACTTCAGGAAGCGCGGGTTCGCCGGCGCCGAGGCGAGTCTCGAAGCGCAACGCCTCGTGATGCGGCGCGGAACCGCCTGAGGCCGCTGTTGCCCTTCCGGGCGCGAGCAGCCAAAATCGCCGCTCATCAGGAAGGGCCCCTCATGTCGCGCATCTGGTTCATGCCCCTGGCGGCGCTCGCGCTCTTCGCCTGCGGGCCGAAAAAAGAGGCGGGGCCGGAGTCGTTCACGCCCGAGAAGGTCTCGGGCGCCGCGGGAGGCGCGCGCGACAAGGTCGGGCGCATCTATCATTACGTGCGCACCAACGTCGATGGGTCGAACCCGGAGGATGTCTATGTCTTCCGCAAGAAGCTCGACCATATCCAGGTCTACAAGGCGCGCCAGAAATGCCTCAACGCGGCCTTCGTCACAGCCGATCTCGATATCAAGAACGGCTACGCCACCAAAATTGTCGGAGGGCGGCTCACCAAGCAGGGCCTGCAGGAGAAGTTCGCGTTCCTTGACTACGACGCCCCGAAAAAGACCATCAACGCGCGCATCGAGCTTGAAGGACGCGAACCGCTCAGAGCCTCCGTCGCCGTCGATAAGGAGCCATGGCACCTCTATGACTTCGACTTCGCCAGCCTCACCGTCATGACGCCGCATCTTCAGTCGCCCAAGGACGGTTTCTCCTTCGGCCTGCCGCTGGTGATCGCCGACCCCGACCGCCCGGACTTTCTGCATTATCTCGGCGAGGCGGAGGCGGTGTTCCGTCAGGAAGAAGAACGCGCCGGCCGCAAGGCGCTGAAATACTCGCTCGGCGGCTCGGCCTTCGGATCGTTCGGCGGCAATTTGTGGCTCGACGCGGCCGAGGGCCACATTCTCGACGTCGAGACCGGCTTTCCGAACCATCTTGAATACGCCGATTTCAAGCTTGAACTGCGCGGCGTCGATGACGGGGGCGATCCGGCGTGGGCAAAGCTCCTGCGCGAGCATTACGAGGGCTGCAGTTGACCGCCATGATCGTCCGATCGCTGATCATCATCGCCGGCGCGCTGGCCTCTCATTGCCCTGCGCTGGCGAGCGACATCGCGGGCGATTGCACGCTCAGCGGGTTCAGGCTCTTTGGCGATGTTCAGATCGTGGAGAGCTTTCCGGACCTCAAAGTCCAGATCGTCGAGAGCTTTCCCGACCTGAAGGTGCAACTGGTCAAAAGCTTCCCCGACAAATGCGGCAAGTGGAAATACGTGGCGACGTTCCCGGATGTCAAAGTCCAGTTCGTCGAGAGCTTCCCGGACCTCAAAGTCCAGTTCGTGACGAGTTTTCCGGGCGTGCCCTGACGGCTAGACCACGCGGCGAGCCGGAGAACGCGGCCCAGATTCTTCAGTTGTCGCGCGTTTATTCCGAAAACCGGACGCCACTTTTCGGAACGCGCTATTTCGCCGTGATCCCGCCATCCACCTTGAACTCCGCGGCGGTCACGAACCGGCTCTCGTCCGAGGCGAGGTAAAGAACGGCATAGGCGACATCCTTCGGGTCGCCGAGGCGGCCGAGAGGGATTTGCCGCGAGAGCTTCTTCTCGCCGGCTTCGCCGCCGCCGCCCAATTCGATCAGCGGATCGACGATCGGCGTCCTCGTGAAAACGGGGTGGACGGAGTTGCAGCGGATGTCGTAGCCCGCCTTGGCGCAGTGAAGCGCGATCGATTTCGACATCATCCACACCGCCGCCTTCGCCGCGTTGTAGGCGACCATGTTGCCGTCGGCGATGAGGCCGGCGACTGACGAAATGTTGACGATGGAAGCCGGCGCGGAGTCCTTGAGGTAAGGCATCGCCGCCTTGGTCCCGATGAAGATCGAATCGACATCGACGGACTGGCAGCGGCGCCAGCCTTCCCAGGTCTCCGTCTCGATACTGCCCCAGGAGCCGATGCCGGCGTTGTTGACGAGAACATTGATCCCGCCCATGGCGCGCGCGCCATAGGCCAAAGCACGCTCCCAGTCCTCCGGGACCGTCACATCGTGCGCAGCCGAGAACGCTGCGCCCTTGTGAGACCTGTTGATGTCCGCCGCGACAGCTTCCGCCCCCGCCGCGTTCACGTCGGTCACGCAGACCTTTGCGCCCTCATCGGCGAGAAGCCGCGCGAAGGCGGCGCCGAGTCCTTGCGCGCCTCCGGTGATGAACGCCTTCTTCCCTGCAACGCGCCCCATGATGCCCTGTTCCTTCAATCGCTTGCAATCTATGCGGCCGGGTCAAGAACCGATATCCCCTCGGAGCGCGCGGCGTCGATGAGTCGTTGATCGGAACACAAAAAGGTCACAGCGCCCACGTCGGACGATCCGAGCATGACGCATCCGCCGAGTTGCATGGCGTCGTAAGCGCGAAGCGGATATCGATCGACCAACTCCGATGCCGTCTCGATCACCGCGTCGTTAACTGACTGCCGGACGAATTTTTCTTCCATGTCGCGTTGCAAAGCGGCAAGGATCTGGTCCGCCGAGTTCGGATCGATGTCGCCCTCACGCTGCCTCCGTCTAATTCCCGAGCGCGCCTCAACGGCCGAGATCGACAAGACGGCGAAGCGATGTTCTTCCTCACTTCTCACAAGATCGCGGAGCCGGGCCGTGCCCGGCTCCTGAACATATAGTTTCACGAGAGCGCTGGTATCGAGAAAATAAAGCAAATCAGCGCCTGTCGCGCAGAATACTCGCGGATAACGCCTCTCCCCGTATCACAATCGGATTGAAATCCGGGATCTTCTGTCTGCGCAACCCTAGAATGGCTTTCACCTCAGGCGCCGATCGGTTGAGATAGATCGCCGTCACTGGAAACTGCGGCGACTTCGGATTGCGGACCTTTTTGGTAAGGATCAAGCGGCGATCGATCGCTGCAGCGAGTGCGTTATGGCGAGCGGCTTCGTCCGCCGCCCAGTCGAAATCTTCGTTCAACAACGCGGTGTCACGAAACCATTTCAAGGAGATAAAGTCGAATCCCGGTCGCGCTTCGGCCCGGTTCAGAGCATCGACGAGATTCGACAACGGGGGGCCCACATTTGCGTCGCGCTTTTGAGCGGAACCATCATGGACCTCGTCCGCAGACGCCTCGGAAGGGGGTTGTGGTTCGAAGGTGATCACCATCGAGTCCGTCTTGGAATTCAGCTTGAAATTCGCGCTCGCGGACTTCTTATTAGAGGGGCCTTTCAAAACTACACTGCACTTATGATGTTCCCCCAGTTTTTGCAATATGCGAGAGACTTCAGCTCCAACAAGAGCCTGAACGTCCTTATTCTTCACCGTCGTCATATGTTCTCGAAAGTTATCATAAGCGCCAAGTGCGACGCCATATATATATATGCCGGCCCCAGGCGCCCTGTCAAGAGCCAGGGCCAAGGTAACTCGCTATCGATAGAGCCAGAACCAGGGCCGGCGTCTGGATCGACGCCGGCCTTTTCGTCGCCCTTGAACTTCGACATCGATGTGCACGCAAGGCGCGCGCCTGCGCTGGTCGAGTTTATTTTGCGCGAAAGGAGCACTCCACCTATTTATACGCCCCCTCGCGCAGATTTATTCCGTGTTCGACCCACATCTTCAGCGCCGCCAGCATTTGCGACCAGCCCATGCAGTTCATGTAGGAGGCGGCGCGGCCGGCTTCGGTCTCGCGCCAGCCTTCTTCGCTCACTGACACTTTCGTGCGCGCACCGGCGTCTATCGGCTCGAAGACGAAGGTCACCGTCGTCCTGTAGCCGGCGGGGCCGTTTTCGCTCGCTTCCCAGCGCAGCACGATCTTGCGATTCTTGACGGCCTCGACGATCTCGACCGGGAAGCCGCCCGGAAAATCGTGGAACTCCCAGGTGACGGTCGCGCCTGTTTCGAGACGTCCTTTGGCCCCGCCAGTCGTGAAATACCGCGACAGGATCGCGGGATCGGCCACGGCTTCATAAACCTCGTCGATGGAGCGGCCGACGTGAATGAATACGGTGAATGTCGGCGACATGCGCGTGCTCCCTGGAAAAACGGATCGACCCACGGCGTTGCGGCGCCGATCACTCGAAAATGTTCAAGGCAGCAGGATCCTCGCAGTACTTCGTTTGCACCTCGTCAGGCGTCAGGCCGAGGGCCGTCATGGCGCCGGCGTCTTCAGCGACGCAAGTCGTCTTCATCGCCGCGCCATCGACCGCTTCAGCCGCCACTACGGCGCGCGCAAGGGCGTTCAAGGTCTCGCCATTGATCCGATAATACTCGACAACCCATTCCGAGGCGCTCGAGCGCGAAGCGACGGCGAGCGCGCCATCCTCAGTGGCGCTGAACGAGACGCCGGAGAGCTCGCCGAGGCGTGCGAAGGCGGCCTCATCGCCGACGCTGCGCCACACGGCGAAGGTCGTGTTCATGTTGCCGGTCGAAAGCGGGATCATCAATTCGTCGCGACCGTCCGCATCGATATCCTCAAGATGAGGCGGCGCAGCGCTCGCTTCGACAGACTCCTCGATCGTCTGCAGGGTCGCATCGCCAGGGCCGACAACGGCGATGGTCTCCGTGGTGACGCCGCCCTCCTCGCTTCTGCGCGCCTCGAAGGCGAGGCCCGCTTTGTCCGTAGACTGAATGCGGCAATCCGGAGCGGCGCCCGAGTCGAGCGCGACATCCGCGCAGTCGGGCAGGGGCATGCGCTTTGCGGCGATGGGCGGGCCTTCGGCGGCGTCCTGCCCTTGCGGCGAACACGCCGCCAGCGC
>JBEBFW010000226.1:0-5641 GCA_040081755.1 Parvularculaceae bacterium | reverse complement strand
AGAATATAAACGACGCCGTTGGACACGGACATCTTGTAGTTCGCGCTGCGCACGTCGCCGTCGGTCAGGTATTTGACGCGGATGGCGCCGTCGATGCGGGAGTCCTCGACGCCCTGGCCGAACGCCGTGTCGTCGCCGACGAAGATCTCGTCGATCACTTGCGTGACGCCGTCGGCCTTCCAGGCGTTTTCAACGAGTTTCCGGCGTCCGTCCTCGGAAGGAATGGTGCCGCTGAGCATCAAGCGGCCCTCGAAGACCGTCAGATCGACATCGGAATAATCATGCGTGCGGTCCGCGAAAAGTATGGCCTTCAACTCCGCATCCGAGCCGATGTCCTCGATCGAGCCGCTCAAGGTAGGGCTCGAGGCGCAGGCGCCAAGGAGCGCGACGGCGCCAATGAGGGCGGGCAGGCGTCTTGCGGTCATGAACTCCTCCTCAACGAATACCGATCGCTTCCTGCCGCTGTTCGTGCGCGCTGCAAAGTCAGCGCTCGCCCTCGCGCCAGGCGTCGCGCAGGTGCCGGATGCGGACGCCGCTCACCGCCATGATGTCGTAACGGACGCCAAGCGGCGCAAGGTGGGGCCGGCTGGCGATGAAGGCGCGCCCGGCCGCTTCCACTCTGCGGCGCGACGACGGCGTCACCGCCAGCACGCCGGCGTCGAGATCGGCGCGCGCCTTCACTTCAGCGAAAACCAATACATCGCCGCGGCGGGCCGCGAGGTCGATCTCGCCGCCCGCCGCCTTGAAGCGCCGGGCCAGCAGACGATAGCCCTTGAGCTGAAGATAGAAGGCGGCGAGCCGCTCGGCGCGTCGGCCCTGCCGCTCCGCCTCGGCGCGGTCCCTGCGGCCTTCAGCTCTCATGGCGTTTTGGATTTGAGGCGCAGGGCGCGCTCATAAGCCTCGCGGCGGGTGACCCCGAAGCCGTCCGCAGCCGCGGCGGCGGCGTCCCTGACGCTCATCTCGGGCAGCGCCGCGGCGAGGAATGCGTCGATCTCGGCCGGCGTCGGGGCCGGGGCCGCGGGCGGAAACACGATGACCACGATCTCGCCCCTCGGCTGCGCGATTGCGTAACCGTCCGCCAGCGCCGAGAGCGCGCCCTCGCGAAACTCCTCGTGGATCTTGGTGAGCTCGCGGGCGATCACCGCTTTGCGGTCGCCGAAAGCCTCCTCCATGTCGCGCAACGACTCGGCGAGGCGAGGGCCCGTCTCGTAGAAGACGAGGCAGCTCGGGGCGGCGGCGAATTTCCGAAAGAAAGCGAGGCGCGCGGCCCCCGTCGGCGCGAAGCCGGCGAACAGGAAACGGTCGGTCGGCGCGCCCGCGGCCGACAAAGCGGCGATCGCAGCGCAGGGGCCGGGGAGCGGAAAGACGCTGACGCCGGCGTCACGCGCCTCGCGAACCAGTTTGTAGCCGGGATCGGAGATCAAGGGCGTGCCGGCGTCGGAGACGAGACAGATGCGGGCGCCTTCCTTCAGTCTCGCGATGATTTCAGGCCTCGTCCGTTCGGCGTTGTGTTCGTGATAGGCCCGGCGCTCGGTCTTGACCCCGTAGGCCGCGCACAGCTTGGCTGTCTGGCGGGTGTCCTCGCAAAGAATGGTGTCGCAGGCAGAGAGCGCCTCGATCACCCGGTAGGTGACATCCTTCAGATTGCCGATGGGCGTCGCCGCCACATAGAGGCCGGGATCGAGAGGCATGACGCACGATGAACGGCGCTCCGCCGCCCCGTCAATCGGCGCGTGTCGCCCGGGGGCCGCAGCGTCATCATAAATCAAGGGTTAAGCCGGCCCTGCGTAAAACCGACGGCGTCATGGCTTACAAGACCCTCAAAGCGGACTGCGTCATCCAGACGATCGCCCGGCTCGAGCAGCGCATCGGCGCGCGCTTCCCCGACGCGGGCCTGCGCGGGGTGTGCCGGACGCTCTACAAGGCCTCGCGGCGATGCGCGGCGGAAGCCGAGCGCCTGAACAAGCCGGCGCTCGCCATTCGCTCCTGCGTCTACGCCGTGTGGGTGTTCGGCGCGGCGGCGCTCGGCTGGGTGTTCGTGACCTTCCGCTACGACGACATGGGCCGCGACGCAGCGCGGCTCGTCCAGGCGCTGGAGCCGGCCATGAACATCGCCGTACTGGTCGGCATCGGCGTCCTTGCGCTCGGGCGCCTCGAAATGCGCTGGAAGCGGGGGCGCGCGCTCGATTATCTCCACGAGTTGCGCTCGATCGCCCATGTCGTCGACATGCACCAATTGACGAAGGACCCGCAGCGTTCCGGTCCGGCGGCACTGCCCGCGACGCAATACTCGCCGAAGGAAAATCTCGCCCCGGCGCTCCTCGAGCGCTATCTCGACTATTGCAGCGAGATGCTGTCGCTGACCGGCAAGCTCGCCGCGCTCCTCGCCCAGAGCTGCAAGGACGGCGAGGTCGCCGACGCCGCCAGCGATGTCGAGGCGCTGACGACGGGACTCTCCCAGAAAATCTGGCAGAAAATGACGATGCTGGGGCGCGCGGCTTAAGGCCCTCTACAGGATCGGGCGTTGAGCCGTCATCGGCCCGAAGCTGTAGTTTCTTTCCTGACCCGCCTTTGCGTGAAAAACCGGATTTCACTCTTTCGCCCGGCGGGTCCGCCGCCCCCGTTTCATTGCGCCGCAGCGACGAATCCGCGCCGGATCGGGTTCTCTCCGGCGAGGGAACTGGCGTAGGGTCCGCCCGAATATTCCGCCGTCAACCTTGGGGTCTTGCAAAATGAACAAACCGATGCGCGCCGCCGCGGCGGCGCTGTTGTCAGTGTCCGCGCTCGCGCTCGCCGCCGGCTGCGCCAAAAAGGCGAAAGAGGAGACGGCCCCGGCGCCCGTCGTCGAGGCGGCCGCAGGTCCCTCAGCGGCCGACGCGCAGGCGTTCGTCGACAAGGTCGAGAAGTCCTACACCGGGCTCAATGAAAAGGCCTCGCGCATCTTCTGGGTGCAGGAGACCTACATCAATCCGGACACGGAGTGGCTCGCAGCGCAAGTGAGCGCCGAAATCACCAAGGCGAGCGTCGAGTTCGCCAACGAGTCGAAGAAGTTCGCCAATGTCGAGATGCCGGCCGAGCTTCGCCGCAAGATCGACAAGGTGCGCCAGGCGATCGTGCTGCCGGCGCCCTCGCGGGATGGCGCCGCCGAGGAACTCGCCAAAATCACGACCGGGCTCAATTCCGCCTATTCGACCGGCAAGATCGAGTTCGGCGGCAAGATCGTCCCCCAGGACGAGACCGAAATCCTGATGCGCGAGTTGCGCGAGCCCGCCAAGCTCGCCGATGTGTGGACGCGCTGGCATGACCACGCCAAGGTCATGAAGGCCGATTACGCGCGCATGGTCGATATCGCCAACGAGGGCGCGCGCGAGCTTGGATATTCAGACGTCGGAGAAATGTGGCGCTCGGGCTACGACATGGCGCCCGACGCCTTCGCCGCCGAGACCGACCGCCTCTGGGGGCAGGTGAAGCCGCTCTATGACGAACTCCATTGCTATGTCCGCGGCAAGCTCAACGCCAAATACGGCGACGCCGTCGTGCCCCTCGATCAGCCGATCCGCGCCGACATTCTCGGCAATATGTGGGCGCAGTCCTGGGCTCCGCTCGACGACCTCGCGAGGCCCGCCGGCGCCGCGGGCGGCGTCGATCTCAACAGTCTTCTGAAGGCGAGGGGGGCGACGCCCGACAGCATGACGAAGACGGCCGAGGGCTTCTTCACCTCGCTCGGCCTCGCGCCCTTGCCGGCGACCTTCTGGGAGCGCTCGCAGATCGTGAAACCCGAAGGCCGCGAGGTCGTCTGCCACGCCTCGGCCTGGGACCTCGACGACAAGGACGACCTGCGCATCAAGATGTGCACCAAGGTCAATGACGACGATTTCCGCACGCTCCATCACGAGCTCGGGCACAATTTCTATCAGCGCGCCTACAAGGCCCAGACGACGCTCGACCGGGGCGGCGCCAATGACGGCTTCCACGAGGCGATCGGCGACATGGTCGCGCTCTCGATCACGCCGGAATACCTCGTGCAGGTCGGGCTTCTCGACAAGGCGCCCGACGCCTCGGCCGATATCGGCCTTTTGATGTCGCAGGCGCTCGACAAAGTGTCGTTCCTGCCCTTCGCGCTCCTCGTCGACAAATGGCGCTGGCAGGTGTTCTCGGGCCAGCTGACGCCGGCGACCTACAATGACGGCTGGTGGGCGCTCCGCAAGCAATATCAGGGCGTTCGTCCGCCGACGGAGCGAGGCGCCGACGCCTTCGATCCGGGCGCCAAATACCATGTGCCCAACAACACGCCCTATACGCGCTACTTCCTCGCCGCCATCCTGCAGGTGCAATTCTACAAGGCCGCCTGCGACCAGATCGGCTGGACCGGCCCCTTGCACCGGTGTTCCTTCTACGGATCGAAAGAGGTCGGCGCAAAGTTCAACAAGATGCTGGAACTCGGGGCCTCGAAACCCTGGCCGGAGGCGCTCGAGGCCTTCACCGGAACCCGTCAGATGGACGGCTCGGCGATCCTTCAGTACTACGCGCCGCTGATGACTTATCTCAAAGAGCAGAACGCCGGCAAAACCTGCGGCTGGTAGGCGACGTTCGCCAATCTTCCGGATGCGGACGCCTCGCAACTGTGCACCGGCCGAAGCCGGTGCACAGGTCTCGACGCGACGCCGGCGGCGCTGCCAGTGTTCTCCCTGGAGACTATCGCCGTGACTGTTGGAGCCGCTGCATTTCGGCCCGAAGGCGGTCGCATTCGCCTCTTTGGCGAAGCACGGCATCTGAAAGGTGCCGGGCGGAGCGCCAAGTCTGCCCCGCCGCTTTAACACGGCCGTCGGGAAGAACGGTCGCAATCGCCGCCGCGTTATCGAGCGCTTGAGCTGCGTTGCACGCCCTCAGCATTCTCTGGTTCGCCCGTTCGAGATTGGCGGCGGCGCGTTTCGCCTCGGCCTCGGCTTTCGCATACTCCCTGTTCAGACAGTCAGTGCGCGCCTGACCTTCAAGGCCTGGACAGACTTTCTGGCTCTGCGCGGATGCAGCCGACGTGGCGGACCACGCCACAAGAACCGAAGCCAGAATTGCAATGCTTGTACTGCGCCGCATCATACGTCCTCCATTGATGTTTCTGTTGGCCTACTTGCTCTTAACTCACCGCACGATCATCGGTCGTCAGAGCGCTGACCTTCTCCGCCGTCCTGCCGACGAGAATTTCGGACACGATGAGACCGAAGATATAGATGAAGACGGAAACGAGCGGGCTGGCGCCCATGAACAGCATGATCAGCCCGATCGGCAGGAACAGCAGCGTGACGCCGAATGTAAAGAACGCCCCAACGATGCTGACGATCACCACGATCATGCCGATCGTTCCGGCGAGGCTGCCGACGAAGAACAGCAGGATCGCGACGGCGGTCAGAAGCATCAGGAGGCTTCCCATGAGCGGGCGCCCATAGAGGCAACAGCCGAGGCCGGGCAGAATGACGTTCAGGGCGTAGGCGACGGTCGGGTTTTTGTCGCGCAGCGGCTCGATTCGAGCGCGCTCCGCCTCGCTTCGCGCCGCAGCGGCGTACTGTCGTTTCGTCGGCAGGCTCTCAGTTCGCGGCACTTGGCGCCTCCTGCATCGCTCTCATCTGCTCGGTGAGGTTATTGA
>JBEBFW010000225.1:0-5680 GCA_040081755.1 Parvularculaceae bacterium | reverse complement strand
TAAAGCGTCATCGCGTGCTGGCTCTCGACATCGAGCGGCGTGACCGCCGGCGCCGGCGGAGGCTTTGAGAGCGAAGGGTTCCAGACCGAGGCCTGCGCATTCCAGAAGTTGAACTGGCTGGCGAAGCCGACTGCGATGTTCGGATCGACAAAAACCTCGATCGTCGGCGTGATGAACCCGCTCGACAGCAGCGCTGCGGGGATCATCCCCACGGGATTGTAGACGATCTTGACGCCGGCCGAGGCGAAGCCGTTCGGAAGTTTCTCGCCAGCGCTGCGCGCCGTCTTGACGATCGCATCGGGGCGCAGTGGGAAGGGTTGGCCCGCGGGCGCCTTCCATGCCGCCGCGGCCGGGCGGGGATCGACATTGCGCGCCCCGAGCATCAGCTGGCTGTCCCACGCGACGGGCGCCGGCGCCAGGCACTGCTTCTCGTCCTTGATGACGATGCCGCAGTATTTCGAGGGTACGAGGACGTCCTTGGGTTCAGGTACGAGCTTGAAGGGACTGAGTGCGCTCGCAACCGACTGACCTTTGAGCCGTCCGTAGACGTCGGTCGTCTGAAAGCCGCCGGGATTCATGGTGAGGCCTGTCGGCGCGCCGCCGGGTGGCGGCCACAAGCTCCAGAACGAAGCGCGGGCGAGCGTCAGGTGCGGTTTCGGCGTGACCGTGCCGTAGGGCGTCGTGATAGTGAGGGCGTCGAGTTCGAAACTGAATTCTTCCGCCCCGCTGTCGGCCTCGAAGCCGAGTCCGTGGGCGCCTGAGACCCCGTATTGCCCGACCGTCTTCCCTTGCCCCTTGAGGTCGCTGTTGACGTCATCGACAGTGAACACCTGCGTCATGATATCGACGTCGCCGATGACGGGCGCATGCGCGGTCAGGCGGTGCGAGCCCTTGAAGAATTTGTTCTTCGGGTCGAACGACATGAAATCGACGACGCCGTCCGCTGAGATGTTGCCGATCGGAAGCGAGGCCTCTGCGTGCGAATTCATCGGCGCCGCGTTCAGGTCGCGCAACAGACAGAGCCCGACCGACTGGAAGACTTCGCCGGTGACGCCCTGGCCATTCCACGTCTTGATGTTGGTCGGGCTCGCTGTCTCGCCGGTGAGGCCGGTGAATACTTCCTGACGCGCCTTCGCGCAGGTCGACGTCGTTTCCGGGCACTGCACGAAGGGCAGCGCCTGCTTCACCGCCTTGCACACCTCGACGATCGAACCGATGGCGTCATCGGCGCAAGAGTATGGTTGACCGGGCTGCATGTTGCCGTTCTCGTCGGCGTGCGCCGAAGCCGCCAACGCCATTGCGCCGATAGCCGCCGATAGGAATAGTCGATGCGCGAATCCCGGCATGTTCGCCTCCCTGTCCCTGCTGGTCCGACTATACGCCCGGCTGCGCTTCCCGCGAAGCTCTCAATGGCGCAGGCGGCGGCCGCCCCGGTGAGGCTTGATGGCTGCGACGGGTCCGGATACCCACTACGAGAATGAGCGCTTTTGAGCATCTCCTGACGCTCGTCTCCTTCGTGCTCGCCCTCAGCATGGCGACGCTCCTCCTCTTCGTCGCGACGCTTTGGCGCCGGCGCAAGGAGGCAAGGTTTTCGCTTCCTCATGCGCTGTGGATGCTCATCATATTTTTGAACCAGGTCGGCTTCTGGATCGGCGCCTACAATTTCCACGACGTAGAGACGGCGACCTACTTCAGCATCGTCTTCATCATCGTGCAGCCGGTTCTCCTCTTTCTGCAGAGCGCTTTTGTGGTGACCGGCGATGACGGGCCGCCCGACCTCCGGGCGCATCACGCCGACAATGGCCGTGCTTATCTGGCTCTCGCCGCCGTCGTGCCGTTGATCGAGGCGGCGTTCATGGCGCACGCCATAAGTCTCAATTGGGACCTCGAGGTCTACTTCATCATGCAGGGGGTCTCGGTCGCCGCCATTCTCCTCGCATTGTTGGTCCGTAACAGGATCGTTCAGATCGCCGTTCCCGCGCTCGTCCTCGTCCTCCAGTTCGTCAACATCTATTTCGCCGCCGACACGCTCGTCGGCGCAGGATGAGCGGAGCCGGGCCGATCCGGAGTTCGCGCGCATTTACAAATACGGCCGCTCGCCTTCGACTGTCGTTCGATACATTTCGCGACGGAAGCCGAGATAATCGCTGATCGGCAGATGGAGGCAGGCGCGGTTGTCCCACATGGCGATCGCGCCGGGCTTCCAGCGGAAGCGGCAGGTGAAGTTCTCGTGCGTCATGTGCCTGGCGAGAAATTGCAGGATGGGCGTCGACTCTTCTTCGTCCATGCCCTTGATGCCGACGGTGTAGACCGGATTGACATAGAGCGCCTTGCGTTTCGTGACAGGGTGCGTGCGCACGAGCGGATGCTCCTCTATCCGCGTCGAGGCCTCGCCGCCCGTCTTCACCGTCATGTTTTCGAGGAAAGCGTAGACGCGCTTCATGTCCTCCCCATAGCCCCGCTGCGCCGAATGGAGGGCCGTGAGGCCATCGAGAATGCGGCGGAACTCCACTGACAGGGCCTCATAGGCGAGATAGCAGTTCGCATAAAGAGTATCGCCGCCGAAGGGCGGAATCTCCTTGGCGTGCAGGATGGTGTAGGCGGGCGGCGCCTCGAGAAAGCTCCAGTCGGAATGCCAGAGCCCGCCGAAGACGACGGGGAGCATCTCCTTCGCTTCCTTCTTCACGTGCAGCACGTGCGGGTGCTCGTCCATGCCCTTGATGAAGGGATCGTCGCCGAACGCGCCGAAGCGCGAGGTGAAGCGCTCCATCTCTTCGACGCTCAGATCCTGCCCCAGGATGAAGACGGCGATGTGGTCGGCGAGGGCGGTCTTGATCTCCTCGAATGCGGCCGCGCTCATGTCGCGGACATCGACGCCGGAAATCTCCGCGCCCATGGTCCCGGCGATCGGATCGACCTTGATGTGGTCGGATTTTCGCGAGGCGTTCGTCTTGGCCGTCGCGGCGCGAATGAGCATGGCGAATCTCCGGTGTTCGGCTGCGATTTCAACGCGGCGCGCGCGTTTTGTCGAGCCAGAAGGCAAGGGCGGCGAAGGCGGTGTAGGATATGAGCGCGAGCACGGCCGGCGTTTCGATGCCCGGCGGCGGCGGGCCGACAAGGTTGAAAGCCTGCGCCGCTGCGAGCACAGCAAGGACAACGAAGGGAGCGATGCGGCCGACCGGTCCCTTCGGCCTGGTCGCGCCGATATAGAGGAGGCCGCCGGCAGCGAGCAGGCCGAACTCCAGCGTCTGGCTGACCGGAATGGATTCCCACAGTGCAAAGCCGAGCTTTTGCTCCGACCCCGGATAAAGGGCGAGGTCTTTCCCGTGGACGAGGAGGTCGGCCAGCCAGTGGCTGAAAACGGCGCAGGCGATGGCGATCGCTGCGCCGCCCCCCGCGCGCGGGTTGAGGGCCAGGCGATAGGCGGCGCCAGCCGCCAGCGACCAGAATAGAGCCGCGGCGAGACTGTGCGTATACGGCATGTTGTAGAGATCGAGATCGCTGGCGGCGAGGAAGCCCGGGACGATTCGCGCCTGCTCGACGCCGGTCAGAATAAAGATCGCCCACAGATAATCGAGCAGCTGCACCGCGATGAAATAATGCCAGAGCGGCGGTCCCTTCGAGACCGCCTTCAGCGCAACCGCCGGTGCGTAATGGCCGATGAACATGCGAACGCCTTTTTTGCCTCGCGATTGTAGGGGCGGGCGGCGCGAGCTGTAACCCGGCATTCTGCTGGCGCTGGCGGTCCGAACTGGAGGTGGCTTGCAGGAGGGCGCATTGGTGTGCTACATGTGTGCTACATGGCGAATCGAGCAGTAAAATGAGCGAAAAATCGACCAAGGCGGCGCCGGAGCGCATCAGCGTTCGCGAAGCCAATCAGGGCTTTTCAAGGCTCATCGCGCGGGTCGAGGAGGGCCAATCCTTCGTGGTCACCAAGAACGACAAGGAGGTGGCGCGCATCGAACCGATCGCGACCGAAGCGAGCGTCGTTGAGGCGCGCCGCAAGGCCGCGTGGGAGCGGTTGGAGCGTGTCATGAACGCGGGGTACCGCTCCGAAGACGGATGGACGTTCAAAGGGCGGCGCGACGAGCTGCACGACCGGTCCGTCTGAGCGCGCGCATGCTCACCTTTGACGCGAACGTCCTTTTCTATGCGGTGGACCATCGCGACGGTGACAAGCACAAGCGTTGCCAAGGTATCCTGCGGGCGGCGGCTGCAGGCTCAGAAGCTTTCTTGACCTTGCAGGCGCTTGGCGAGTTTTGCAACGCAACGGCGCGCAAGAGAGTTTTGCCGCGAGCGGTGGCCATGCAAGTCGTTCGCGATTGGGCGAGCATGTTCGCTGTTCACGCCGCCGATGCCGGCGCTCTCGACCTCTGTCTCCCATGGTGGGCGGAGGAGCGCCTCTCCTACTGGGATGCGTTATTAGTGGCGACGGCATCGACAGGCGGCGCCACGGCGATGATCTCGGAGGATTTGCAGGACGGCGCCGTCATCGGCGGCGTCGAGATTATCAGCCCGTTCGTGAAGGATGTCGCCGCGCGCGTCGCTGTTCATGGGCTGAAGCTCGCGGAGGCTTAAGCCGCGTCCCTCAGCCGCTCTCGCGTTTTCAGGAACGTGACGCCCTTCGTGCGGTCTTCCTCGTACTTCGCCTCCCACGCCGAGCGCGCGAGGAAGACCGGATCGCCGAAGCGGTCGATCGCGATCGACGATTTGTGCGTGTTGATGAAGGCGTCGAGGGCCGCGCGGTCGCCAGAACCTTCACCTGCGACCAGCCAGCGCGCCGCGTCGAAGCCGCAGGGTTCGAGTTTCGCCGCGACGCCGTATTCGGACGCCATGCGCGCCTCGATGACGTCGAGCTGCAATGCGCCGACGACGCCGACATAGGTGTCGGCGCCGAGCATCGGCGTGAACACCTGACTCGCGCCCTCTTCGGCGAGGCCGGTGATCGCCTTCTTCATCTGCTTTGACTTCAGGGGATCGGCGAGGCGGACGCGGCGGATGATTTCCGGCGCGAAGTCGGGAAGGCCGGTGAAACGAAGGCCGTCGATTTCCGACAGCGTGTCGCCGACCGCGAGCACACCGTGATTGGGCACGCCGATGATGTCGCCGGCGACGGCTTCTTCCAGAAGCTGGCGATCCTGCGCGAAGAAGAAGATCGGGTTGTTGATCGCGAGCAGCTTGTCCGTGCGCGTGTTCTTGAGCTTCATGCCGCGCTTGAAGCGCCCTGAGGCGAGCCGCACGAAGGCGACGCGGTCGCGATGGTTGGGGTCCATGTTCGCCTGGATCTTGAAGACGAAGCCCGAGACCGACGGGTCCTCCGGCATCACCTCCCGATCGGCGGCGCGTTGCGCTTTCGGCGGCGGCGCGAAGGCGCCGATGTCGCGCAACAGTTCGCGTACGGAGAATTCGCGCAAGGCCGAGCCGAAATAGACCGGCGTCATCGCCCCGTGCAGGAAGGTTTCGCGGTCGAATGCGGGGTAGCCGGCCTCGGCGAGCGCGATCTCGCCGCGCGCCGCCGCGGCGGCGTCGGCGCCCGCATAGGCCTCGAAATGCGGATCGTCGAGACCCTCGACGCCTTCGGCGCGCCCGTAGGTGCGGTCTGTCGAACTCGCCTCGAGGAGAACGCGCCGCCCGACGATGTCGTAGCAGCCGCGAAAGTTCGTCCCCGATCCCATCGGCC
>JBEBFW010000032.1:0-20119 GCA_040081755.1 Parvularculaceae bacterium | reverse complement strand
TTCTGCGATCACGCCTTTTATGTCGGCGGCACGCACGCCAACGCCCGCGATCTCGCGGAGCTTGAAATGCTTCCGGGCGTCTGCGGCGTCAAGATATTCATGGGCGCCTCGACGGGCGACTTGCTCGTTCCGGACGATGACGGCGTGCGCGAGGTTTTGCGACATGGGCGGCGGCGCGTGGCCGTCCACTCCGAGGACGAAGAGCTATTGAAGGCTGGCAAGGCCAACGCCCGCGAGGGAGACTGGACGTCGCATCCGGAGGCTCGCACGGTCGAGGCGGCTGTGCGCGCGACGGCGCGCCTGTTGAGAATCGCCCGCGAGACGCGGCGACGCGTTCACGTTCTGCATGTATCGACGGCCGATGAGCTGCCCTTGCTCGCTGCGGCGAGGGATATTGCGACGGTCGAGACGACGCCGCAGCATCTGACCCTTGCCGCGCCTGACTGCTATCGAACGCTAAAGGGCTTGGCGCAAATGAACCCGCCCGTGCGCGACGCGCGTCATCGCGAGGGGCTGTGGGCGGGCGTGACGCAGGGCATCGTCGATGTGATCGGGTCCGATCACGCGCCGCACACGCTTGAAGAGAAGGCGCGTCCCTATCCGGGTTCGCCGTCCGGCATGCCGGGCGTGCAGTCGATCGCGGCCGTCATGCTCGATCACGTCGCCCGAGGGCGTCTCAGCCTCGAACGCTTCGTCGATCTCCTGTGTCACGGGCCGCAGCGCATTTTCGGCATCGCCGGCAAGGGCCGCATCGCCGGCGGTTACGACGCTGACTTCACGATTGTCGATCTCAAGCTCTCGCGCACGATCCGCAATCAAGATGCGGCAAGCAAATGCGGATGGACCCCGTTCGATGGCATGACCGTCACCGGCTGGCCGCGCGGAACGATCATCCGTGGACGCCGGGTCATGTGGGACGGAGAGATCATCGGCGCCGCGGCCGGAACGCCTCTCCGGTTTCAGGAGGCGCCCTGATGCTGGTCGAGGCCCTTGAAATCCCGGACGTCAAGCTCATCACGCCGAAGCGGTTCGCCGATGAGCGAGGCTATTTTTCGGAAACCTATAATGTCCGCGCCCTGGCGGCTGCGGGCATCATCAACGCCTTCATGCAGGACAACCAGTCTCTTTCGCTGAAGGCGGGGACTGCGCGGGGTCTCCATTTTCAGGCGCCGCCCTTTGCGCAGGCCAAGCTTGTCCGCGTGCTGAAGGGCGCCGTGCTCGACGTCGCCATCGACGCCCGCAAGGGCTCGCCGACTTATGGAAGACACGTGAAGGCCCGCCTCGACGAGGCGCTCGGCGCCCAGCTTTTCGTGCCGGCGGGCTTTCTGCACGGCTTCGTCACCCTCGAGCCTCAGACCGTCGTCGCCTACAAGGTCGATGCGCCCTATGACAGGGCGGCGGACGGCGCCGTGCGCTGGGACGATCCGGACCTTGGCGTCGATTGGGGAATCAGCCCCGCCGCGGCGACGCTATCGGCGAAGGACGCCGGGGCCCAGCGCTGGTCGGAATTCAGGAGCCCGTTTTGACCATGTCTTTTACGGAAGGGCCAATAACGCGTTGTCGTTTGGCGGGTGAACGATGAAGCTTCTGGTGACAGGCGGGGCGGGGTTTATCGGGTCGGCGGTTGCGCGCCTCGCCGTCGCGCGCGGTCATGAGATTCTTGTCGCCGACAAGCTCACCTACGCCGCCAACCTCGACAATTTGAAACCGATCGCCGGGCGCCATCGCTTCGAGAAAGCCGACATTGGCGACGGCGCGGCGATGCGCGCGCTTCTTTCCTCGTTCCGCCCCGACGCCGTCATGAATCTGGCGGCCGAAAGCCACGTCGACCGGTCGATCGACGGGCCGGCCGATTTCATCCAGACGAATATTGTGGGGACATTCCGGCTTCTCGAGGCGGCGCGCGATTTTGCTGCGAGCGGCGAGGCGCCGGCGGATTTTCGCTTTCATCACATTTCAACCGACGAAGTGTTCGGCTCGCTCGGCGAGATCGGTCTGTTTACGGAAGAATCGCCCTATCGTCCGAATTCGCCCTATTCGGCCTCGAAGGCTTCCTCCGACATGCTGGTGCGCGCCTGGGGCGAGACGTTCAAGCTTCCCGTCGTCATTTCAAACTGCTCGAACAATTACGGACCGTATCAGTTTCCGGAAAAACTGATTCCCGTCGTCATTCTGGCGGCGCACGACGGCAAGCCCATCCCCGTCTACGGCAAGGGTGCCAATGTGCGCGACTGGCTTTTCGTCGATGATCACGCGGACGCGCTGCTCCTTGTCGCCGAGCGTGGAAGGCTCGGCGAGACCTACAATGTGGGCGGGCGCGCGGAGCGGGCCAATATAGACATTGTACGGACGATCTGCGCGCTTGTCGATGAACGGCGGCCGGGCGCGGCGCACGGCAAAGCGGAAAACCTCATCAAGTATGTCGCCGATCGCCCGGGGCACGATCTCAGATACGCGGTCGATTGCACCAAGATCGAGCGCGAACTCGGCTGGCGGCCGAAGGCGACGCTCGATGCGGGGCTGGCGGCGACGGTCGATTGGTACCTCGCCAACGATTCATGGCTTGAAGGCTCGCGCGTGCGCGGCTTCGAGCAGCAGCGGCTTGGCCTCGGCGCCGGGAAGAGCGGCTCGTGATGCGCGTGCTCCTGTTCGGCCCCGGGGGCCAGGTCGGAACTGAAATCAGAAGGCGCGCGGCGAACCTTGCTGAAATCGTCCCGGTCGGGCGCGGCGCCTGCGACCTCGCCGCGCCCGAAAGCGCAAGGGCCGCCATTCTCGATTCCGGTTGTGACATCGTTATCAACGCCAGCGCCTACACGGCCGTTGACAAGGCCGAAACCGAGCCCGCGCTCGCTCGCGCGGTGAACGCCGAAGCGCCTCGCGTCATGGCGCAGGCCTGCGCGTTGCGCGCCATTCCCCTCGTTCATTTCTCGACGGATTATGTATTCGATGGCGAAGGCGTGCGTCCCTACATCGAGACCGATCGGACCAATCCGCTTGGGGTCTACGGCGCCAGCAAGCGCGAGGGCGAAGCGGCGATCGAGGCGTCCGGCGCGACCTACGCGATCTTGCGCCTTTCATGGGTGTTCTCGGCGCATGGCGGGAATTTCGTGAAGACCATGAGGCGCCTCGGGCGGGAGAGCGGCGCGGTGCGCGTCGTCGATGATCAGCGCGGCCGCCCGACAGCGGCGGCCGACGCGACCGATGCGGCGCTGTTGATCGCGCGTGCGCTGAAGGGTGATCGGGGGAAAGGCGGTGTCTATCATTTCGCCGGCGCTGAAACGGCGACTTGGGCCGATTTCGCCGCGCAGGTTTTCGCCGCCTCGCGCATGACCGTCGACCTCACGCGCATTCCGACCTCCGCTTTTCCGACGCCCGCGCGCCGGCCGAAATACTCCGTGCTCGACACGACAAAATTCACAAAGACGTTCGGCATGTCCGCACCGTCATGGAAGGCGGGCCTTGCCGACGTCATCAGGGAACTCGACGAGAAGGAGAGAGACGCCGCATGAAAGGGATTGTGCTCGCCGGCGGCTCCGGCACGCGGCTTCATCCGATAACGAGGGGCGTTTCGAAGCAGCTCCTGCCGATCTTCGACAAACCGATGATCTATTATCCGCTGAGCGTGCTGATGCTGGCGAAGATCAGGGACATTCTCATCATCACGACGCCTGAGGATCAGTCTTCGTTCAAGCGGCTCCTCGGGACCGGCGCCGATCTCGGCATGCGCTTCACTTACGCCGCGCAGCCCAAACCCGAAGGGCTCGCGCAGGCGTTCATCATCGGCGAGGACTTCATCGGCGGGGATAAATGCGCGCTCGTTCTCGGCGACAATATTTTCTACGGCCACGGCCTCGCGGACATTCTTGCGAGCGCCGCCAAACTGAACACCGGAGCCGAGATATTCGGCTATCAGGTCGCCGACCCGGAGCGCTACGGCGTCATCGAGTTTGCCGAAGACGGCAAGGTCGTCTCGATTGAGGAGAAGCCGCCAAAGCCGAAGTCGCGTTTCGCCGCGACGGGGCTATATTTCTACGACGAGACAGTTTGCGCGCGCGCCAGGAAAGTAAAACCGTCCGCACGCGGCGAACTGGAGATCACGACTCTCAACGAGATGTATCTGCATGACGGGCTGCTGCGCGCCCATCTCCTCGGGCGCGGCTTCGCGTGGCTCGACACGGGGACGCACCAATCCCTGCTCGACGCGGCGCATTTCGTGCAGACGATCGAGGCGCGACAGGGGCTGAAAGTCGCCTGCCTCGAGGAAATCGCCTTCCGCCTCGGCTATATCGACCGGACCGGTCTCGCCGAGCTCGCCAAACCATTGGCCAAGACGGGGTACGGGGAGTATCTGCTGCAGCTCGCCCGGGCCGAGTCATAGGAGGGTCAAGTTCATGCGAAAAAACACGCCGCTCCTCGATCGCCACAAGGCCGTTCTGCCGCGCTGGATGTCTCTGTATTACGATGAGCCGATCGCCCTCGATCGCGGCGAAGGCCGCACCGTCTGGGACCGCGACGGGCGGGAGTATCTCGATTTCTTCGGCGGCATCCTGACGACCATGACGGGCCACGCCGTGCCGGAGATCGTCGAGGCGATTTGCGATCAGGCCGCGAAGATGGTCCACACCTCGACGCTCTATCTCATCGAATCGCAGATCGAACTCGCCGAGAAGATCGCCGCGCTGTCGGGCATCCCGAACGCCAAGGTGTTTCTCGCCAATTCGGGAAGCGAGGCGAACGACGCCGCGCTGATGATGGCGACCTGCTATCGGCGGTCGAACCATATTCTGGCGATGCGCCACAGCTATCACGGGCGCTCCTTCGCGACCGTTCCGGTGACGGGGAATTCCTTCTGGGCGCCGACGCCGCTGTCGCCGTTCAAGGTCAGTTACGTGCATGGCAGCTACCGCTATCGCAGCCCGTTCAGGGATCTCGGCGATGCGGCCTACATGGACGCCTGCGTCGACGATCTGAAAAACATGATCGAGGTTTCCTCGTCCGGCGACATCGCCTGTTTTCTCGCCGAACCGGTTCTCGGCGTCGGCGGATTCGCAGCGCCGCCGGACGGGCTCTTCGGCCGCTTCAAGGAGGTGCTCGACCAGCGCGGCATCCTCTATATTTCGGACGAGGTGCAGACGGGCTGGGGCCGTCTCGGCGAGAGCTTCTGGGGATATGAGGCGCACGGAATAGTTCCAGACCTCATCACCTTCGCCAAAGGGCTCGGCAACGGCCTCGCCATCGGCGGCGTCGTCGGGCGGGCCGAGATCATCGATTGCTTCACCGCGAATTCGATCTCGACGTTCGGCGGCAATCCGCTGGCGACGCGCGCGAGCCTCGCCAATCTTCTCTACCTCGAGAAGCACGGCCTCCAGAAGAACGCCAGGGCGCAAGGCGCAACATTGATGACGGGCCTCAGGAAGCTGCAGGAGAGGTGCGAGGCGATCGGCGAGGTGCGCGGCAAGGGCCTGATGATCGGGCTTGAGCTGATCGATCCCGACCGGAGTCCGTCCAAAGAGAAAGCGAAGCGCGTGCTAGAGGAGACGAAAAAGCGGGGGCTCCTCATAGGCATGGGCGGCTTCTACGGCAACGTCATTCGCCTCGCCCCGCCGCTGTCGGTGACGGCCGAGGAATGCCGCCGAGCGCTCGGCATCCTCGAAGAGAGCTTCGGCGTCCTTTGAGTCCGCGCTGCCGCTGCAAATGCCGATTCGGTTCCGCTGAAATCTGCGGTAGACTGGCGCTTGTCAGGCTGCGGCCGATAAGGAAGATCACGCGAGGGGGCGGTTGACGGGAAAGCGCATCAGAACCCGCGGCGACGAGGGCGAACTTTCGCGAGCGAGCATCGCCGCTAATTTCGGCGACCTCCATGCGCCGCTGAGCGAAGCGCAGGCTGTGGTCGAGGCGGCGCGCTGCCTTTATTGCTACGACGCGCCCTGCGTCAGGGCCTGCCCGACCGCGATCGACATTCCGACATTCATTCATCAGATTCGTACCGGCAATGTCGATGGATCGGCGCGCACCATTTTGTCGGCCAACATCATGGGCGGAACCTGTGCGCGCGTCTGCCCTACCGAGGTTCTCTGCGAGGAGGCCTGCGTCGTCAATCATACAGAAGATGCGCCGGTGAAAATCGGGCTGCTGCAGCGCCATTCAGTGGACAGCCTCCTGGCGAAGGGCGGTCCTCATCCGTTCAGGCGCGCACCCGACAGCGGCTTTCGTCTCGCCGTCATCGGCGCCGGGCCCGCCGGACTTTCATTCGCGCACAGAGCATCGATGCTCGGGCACCATGTCACGGTCTTCGAGCGCGACGAGAAGCCGGGCGGGCTCAACGAGTACGGCCTCGCCGCCTACAAGATGGTCGATGATTTCGCGCAGGCGGAGATCTCATTCCTGCTCGGTCTTGGCGGTATCGAGATCAGGGCCGGCAAGGCGCTCGGCGAGGGCCTCGAACTCGCCGATCTCCTGCGCGACTATGACGCGGTGTTCATCGGCGTCGGCCTTGCGCGCCCGGCGCCGCTCGACATTCCCGGCCGCGCGCTGCCGGGCGTGCGCGACGCTCTCGACTTCATTCGCGACATTCGCTGCGCGCCCGACAAGGCGTCGGTCAAAGTCGGGCGCTCGGTCGTGGTCATCGGCGGCGGCAATACGGCGATCGATGCGGCGGTGCAGGCGCAATGTCTTGGTGCGGAGCAAGTGACGCTCGTTTATCGCCGGGGCCGGACCGAAATGTCCGCGACCGGATGGGAGCAGGAACTCGCCGCTTCTTCCGGCGTTGCTTTCCGCTTGTGGTCGGCGCCCGTCGCCTTCAAGGGGGAGGGCGCGCTCGCCGCCGCCGAGTTCGCGGCGACCCGCCTCGTGGAAGGCACGCTCACGCTCTGTGAGCAGCGCGCCCAAATTCCCTGCGACATGGCGCTCATCGCCATCGGCCAGACGCTGGGCGAGACGCTCGCCGCAGCGTCGGGCCTCGCGGTCAAGGGCGGCAGGATCGCCGTCGATGCGAATTATCGAACGTCCTTACCCGGCGTTTATGCGGGCGGGGACTGCATCGGTTCGGGCGAGGATCTGACCGTCCAGGCGGTCGAGGACGGCAAGCGCGCCGCGATCGGTCTCGACCGGGAATTGAGAGCGCGCGGCAAGGGAGGACGCCGATGAGCGATCTTGAATGCGTCGTCGCCGGCATCCGCAGCATCAATCCGTTCTGGCTCGCCTCGGCCCCGCCGACCGACAAGAAATACACGGTGACGCGCGCCTTCAAGGCCGGGTGGGGCGGGGCGGTGTGGAAGACGCTCGGCGCCGACCCGCCGATCGTCAACGTCACCAGCCGATACGGCGTGCACAGATCGGCTGATCGGAAGATCGTCGGCATCAACAATATCGAGCTCATTTCAGATCGCCCGCTGGGGCTGAACCTCAAGGAAATCGAGGAAGTCCGCCGCGAGTGGCCCGACCGCATCATTATCGGCTCGATCATGGCGCCGATCGACGAACAGGCCTGGAAGGAACTGGCGATCAAGCTGGCGAACGCCGGCGTTCACGGCATCGAACTCAATCTTGGTTGCCCGCACGGCATGTGCGAGCGCGGCATGGGCTCGGCGGTCGGCCAGGTTCCGGATCTCGTGCGCCAGACGACGCGATGGGTGAAGGAGGCGGTCTCGCTCCCCGTCTTCACCAAGCTGACGCCGAACGTCTCGGACATCACGATCCCCGCTGAAGCGGCGAAGCTCGGCGGCGCCGACGCCATCTCGCTCATCAATACAGTGAATTCGATCACCTCGGTCGATCTCGATCGCATGGCGCCGACGCCGACCGTCGACGGCATGGGCACGCATGGCGGCTATTGCGGCGATGCGGTGAAGCCGATCGCCCTCCACATGGTCGCCGAAATTCTGCGCGCCGAGGAAACGCGGGGCCTCGAAGTGTCTGCGATCGGGGGCATCGGCACCTGGCGGGACGCCGCTGAGTTCATCGCGCTCGGCGCTTCCGGCGTGCAGGTCTGCACAGCGGCGATGCTCTACGGATTCCGCATCGTCGAGGACATGATCGATGGCCTCGGCGCCTTCATGCGCGACAAGGGCTATCGTTCGATCGAGGACTTCAAGGGTCTCGCCCGCGCGAAGGTCGTCGCCTGGAACGACCTCAACATGAATTACGACCTCAAAGCCGTCATCGACGAGAAGGCGTGCATCGAGTGCGGACGCTGCTATATCGCCTGCGAGGACACATCCCACCAGGCGATTCGCATCGATGTGAAGCCCGACGGCGGGCGGCGCTTCACCGTCGTCGACGCCGACTGCATCGGCTGCAATCTTTGCCAGCATGTTTGCCCGGTCTCCGACTGCATCGAGATGAAACCGGTCGCCAATGGCCTCGCGCCGTTGACCTGGCCGCATCACCCGAAGAATCCGATGAAAGCGGCGGAATAGGAGCAGACATGACCACGCTGAGAGGCGGCCTAATACAGATGGCGCTGAAAGCGCCGACCGACGCGGCGCCGGAAAAGATCCGCGACGCCATGATCGACGCGCATCTTCCGCTTATTGACAAAGCGGGGCGCGAAGGCGTGCAGGTGCTCTCTTTTCAGGAGGTCTTCACGCAGCCCTATTTTTGTCCGAGCCAGGACAAAAAATGGTACGCGGCGGCCGAGGAGATTCCGAACGGCCCAACCTGCGGGCTGATGTCGGAGCTGGCGCGCAAGCACAAGATGGTCATCGTGACGCCGATCTACGAGCAGGCGGAGATTGCGGGCGTCTACTACAACACGGCCGCCGTCTTCGACGCCGACGGCGAATATCTCGGCAAATACCGCAAGACGCACATTCCGCAGGTCGCCGGCTTTTGGGAGAAATTCTTCTTCAAGCCCGGCGCCTCGAACTGGCCGGTGTTCAAGACCAAATACGTCAAGCTCGGCGTCTATATCTGCTACGACCGCCACTTCCCCGAAGGATGGCGCGCGCTCGCGCTGAACGGCGCCGAATACATCGTCAATCCGTCGGCGACCGTGGCCGGGCTTTCGGAATATCTCTGGAAGCTCGAACAGCCGGCGTCGGCGGCCGCGAACGGCTGCTTCATCGGCGCCATCAACCGCGTCGGCACGGAAGCGCCGTGGAACATCGGTGAATTCTACGGGCAGAGTTACTTCGTCAATCCGCGCGGCCAGATCGAGAAGATCGCCAGCCGTGACAAGGACGAGCTTTTGATCCACGACATGAATTTGGATATGGTGAAAGAGGTCCGCGACCTCTGGCAGTTCTTCCGCGACCGGCGTCCGGACGCCTACGGACCTTTGGTCGCCGAGGGTTGAGCGGGATTCTGGTGTGGCGAAGTTCGGTGCGCTTAGGTCGATCGGTCACAACATTGCTGACTCGCTTGGAAGCGGGATCGGGCTGATGATCGGTGTCTATCAGATTGACATATTTGGCGAAGCTGCGCGCAGCCCCGAGGGTTTCATCACGATTGATTTTCTCAGCGGAACCACCTCGGGAGGTCACCCCTCGGCTTCCTTGGCAAGAGCCATATCGCTATATGCAGCAGCGTTAGTCGACTTATGTCGAAAACACGGCACCTCAATCGAGGCATTCGGCGAGCTTAAGGCAAGATTCTCACTGGATTCTCATGGACGAAGATTTGTCGTCACCATTCGCGATGTCGATGGCCGCGGCTCGACCGATGAATACCTGGGGTTGCCGGGAAGACGTGTGATGGAGATGGATGAGCTGGGCCGAGTTCGTCCGAAGAAGATCCGCCAGCGCCCCCAAGCCCAATGAGTCCGGAGCCTTATCCCTCGATGACGCGCGATCCGCTCACCCAGTCCTTCGACCCAAATCTCTGGAACAAGGATCTGGCGCCCGTCGCGCCCCATGAGCGCAACTGGGACTGGCTCGCTTTTGCCTCGCTCTGGGTGTCGATGGTCGTTTGCGTGCCGTCCTATCTGATCGCTTCGGGCCTCGTCGCCGAGGGCATGTCCGCCGGGCAGGCGATCGCGACGGTTCTTCTCGGCAATCTCATCATCGTCGTCCCGATGATCGCCATCGGCCACGCCGGCGCCAAGCACGGCGTGCCGTTCCCCGTGCTCTTGCGATCTTCCTTCGGCGTCAACGGCGCGAAGATACCGGCGCTGGCGCGCGGCCTCGTCGCTTGCGGCTGGTTCGGTATCAACACCTGGGTCGGCGGCTCCGCGCTCTACGCCATCTTGAATGTGCTCGCCGGCGGGCGGCTGGCGGGCGAGGCGCTGCCGGTGCTCGGCATCGGCCTCGGACAGTTCCTCAGCTTTCTCGCTTTCTGGGCCCTTCATCTCTATTTCATCCGTAACGGGACGACCTCGATCAAGTGGCTCGAAGTCCTGGCGGCGCCGTTTCTGATCCTCATGTCCGCCGCGCTGCTCGTCTGGGCCTATGTGAAGGCCGGCGGATTCGGCGACATGGTCGGCGCGCCGTCCGCCTTTGCGGAGGGCGGCGCCAAGGCGGGCCGCTTCTGGCCGACATTCGCCGCCAGCCTCACAGCCATGGTGGGGTTCTGGGCGACGATGGCGCTGAACATTCCGGACTTCACGCGCTACGCCAAAACCCAGCGCGATCAGATATTGGGGCAAGCGATCGGACTCCCCATTCCGATGGCGCTCTTCGCGACGGTCGGCGTGCTCGTCACCTCGGCGACGGCGACCATCTACGGCGAGGCGATCTGGGACCCGGTGGCGCTGGCCAGCCGCATGGGCGGCGCCGGCGTCATCATTGCGCTCTTTGCACTCCTTGTCGCCACACTTACGACGAACCTCGCCGCGAATGTCGTGGCGCCTGCCTACGGGTTTTCCAACCTTGCGCCGAAGAGGATCTCGTTCGTCATGGGCGGCTACATCACGGCGGGGCTCGGCGTCGCCATGTTTCCGTGGAAATTGATGGAGGACGCCGGCGCCTATCTCTTCACCTGGCTCGTCGGCTACTCTGCGCTGCTCGGCCCCATCGCCGGCATTCTGATTACGGATTATTTTCTGATCCGAAAGACGAACTTCCGCACCGAGGATTTCTTTCAAAAGGACGGCGCCTTCGGCGCCAATGGCGGCTGGAATATCGCCGGCCTCTCTGCGTTCGCACTTGGCGTCGCGCCCAGCCTTCCCGGGTTCCTGCACGCGATCCGCGCGGTTCCCGAAGTTCCGGCCGTCTTCGATGCGATCTACGGCTACGCCTGGTTCGCCGGCTTCGCCGTCGCCGCCGCCGTCTATGCCGTGTTGACGCGCTTGCTGGAGAAGCCAGCGGCGCCAGGGAAGGAGTTGTCGCCATGACCTTGCTCATCCGCGGCGGAACCGTCGTCAACGCCGACCGGCGTCAGCGCGCAGATGTTCTTTGTGAAGACGGCATTATCAAATCTGTCGCGCCGGACATCGACGCGCCGCCCGGCGCCGAGATCGTCGACGCCGGCGGGCAGTTTGTGATGCCGGGCGGCATTGATCCGCATACGCACATGCAGCTTCCCTTCATGGGCACTGTCGCCTCCGAGGATTTCTACAGCGGCACGGCGGCTGGTTTTGCCGGCGGCACGACGATGATCATCGACTTCGTCATTCCAGATCCGGGGCAAGGGCTGATGGTCGCCTACCGGCATTGGCGGGGATGGGCGGAGAAATCGGCGGGCGATTATTCATTCCACGTGGCCGTCACCTGGTGGGACGAAACCGTCAAGGCCGACATGAAGACGCTTGTCGAAGAGGAAGGCGTCAACAGCTTCAAGCACTTCATGGCCTACAAGGGCGCCATCATGGCGACCGACGAAATCCTCTACAACAGCTTCCGCCGCGCGCTCGAGCTCGGCGCCATCGTCACGGCGCATGCGGAGAACGGCGAACTTGTTTTTCAGTTGCAGCGCGAACTCCTCGCGCGGGGCGTGACAGGACCCGAAGGGCATCCCTTGTCGCGCCCGCCAGCCGTCGAAGGAGAAGCCGCGCACCGCGTCATCCAGTTCGCCGACGTGATCGGCGTGCCCGTCTATCTCGTCCATGTCTCGACGCAAAACGCCCTCGACGCGATCGTCAAAGCGCGCGCGGCGGGCGGGCGCGTGTTCGGCGAGGTCCTCGCCGGTCATCTCCTCGTTGACGATTCAGTCTACCGCAATCCGGACTTCCGGGTTGCGGCGGCGCATGTGATGTCGCCGCCTTTCCGGTCGAAAGAACACCAGAAGGCGCTTTGGGGCGGCCTGACCTCCGGCAACCTGCAAACAACGGCTACGGATCATTGCTGCTTCTGCGCGGGTCAAAAAGCGGCGGGCAAGGACGATTTCACGAAGATTCCGAATGGAACAGCAGGTGTCGAGGATCGCCTCGCCGTTCTTTGGACCCATGGCGTCGCAACCGGTCGCCTGACGCCGGAAGACTTCGTCGCCGTCACTTCGGCGAACGCCGCGAAAATATTCAACATCTATCCGCGCAAGGGCGCGATCGCGCCGGGAGCGGACGCCGACATCGTCGTTTGGGATCCGAAGGCGACCAAAACCATCTCGGCGAAGTCGCACCATCAGAAAGTCGATTTCAACATCTTTGAGGGCATGACCGTCACCGGCCTCGCCTCGCATACGGTGAGCCGGGGCGCGCTTGTCTGGAAGAACGGCGATCTGCGAGCGAAGAAAGGCGCCGGCCGCTACATTAAGCGGCCCGCCTTCCATCCGATGTTCGACGCGCTGGCGAAACGAAGCGCCGGTCGCGATTGATCAGCGACGGCGCTTTGCGAGCGACGCCGCACGCCGGGCGGCCGCCTCAATGCCGGCAAAATCCCCGGCGGCGATCGCCTCGCGTGGAGCGATCCACGATCCGCCGACACAAAGTACATTGGGAAGCGCGAGATAGTCCGGCGCGCGCTCGAGACCGATTCCTCCGGTCGGGCAGAAGAAAATGTCCGGCAGCGGTCCAAGAAGCGATTTCAGATAAGCCGCCCCGCCCGCCGGTTCCGCTGGAAAAAACTTGAGGACGCGGAAGCCCTTTTCAGCCGCAGTCATGGCTTCGCTCGCCGTTGCGACTCCAGGCAAGGCCGGCGCGCCGCTCGCCGCGAGTTCAGAGAGCAGGTCAGCGCTGGCGCCGGGCGAAACGAGGAAATCCGCGCCGGCGGCGCGCGCTTCGGCGATGTCGCTCCGGGTTCGGATTGTGCCCATGCCGATCGTCGCGGAAGGCGCCGCCTTTTTCATCGCAACGAGCGCCTCGATGGCGACGCCCGAGCGCTTCGTCACTTCGAAAACCTTAAGACCGCCCGCAAGGAGCGCGCGCGCCAGCGGCGCGGCGTCCGAGACGCGGTCGATCTCGATGACCGGGAGAACCGCGACGTCCTTCAGAATGTCTTCAATGCGCATGGTGCGGTCCGCCACTCTAGCGCCATACGCCGGGAAGCCACAGCGACAACGCCGGGACGAAGGCGACGAGCAGCAGGACAACGACTGCAGCGAGGTAGAATGGCCAGATCGAGCGCATGGCTTCCGCGATCGAAATGCCGCCGATGGCGCTGCCGACGAACAGCACCGAGCCGACCGGCGGCGTGATGAGGCCGATGCCGGCGGCGAGCACGAGGATCACGCCGAAGTGGAGCGGCGCGATCTCAAAGGCGCGCGCCAGCGGAAGAAAGATCGGCGTGCAAATGATGATCATGGGCGCAAGGTCCATGAACGTGCCAAGCGCGAGCAGGGTCGCAATGATGAGCAGAAGGACGACATGCCTCTCGTCAGTGAGGCTGCTAAGGAATTCGACGGCCGCAGCGGGAATCTGCAGATACGCCATGAGCCAGCCGAATGCGCCGGCCGCGCCGATCACGAAGAGGACGACGCCGCTCGCGCGCGCCGCATGCATCGCGGCCTTCTGGAATTCAGCCCAGCTCAGCGAACGAAAGACAACAGCCGTGACCATGAGCGCGTAAAGGACAGCGACGGCGCCGCTCTCGACCGCGGTGAACACGCCGGCGCGGATGCCCCCGAAGATGACGAAGACCAGAAGGAGGCCGGGCAGCGCGGCCGCCAGCCTTGTGGCGACGGCGCGCCAGCCGGGAAAGACCTCCGTCGGGTAGCCGCGCCTGCGCGCCAGGACGTAGGCAGCAACCATGATCGCGGCGGCGAGCATGAGCGCCGGGATGATCCCCGCCGCGAACAAATCGGCGATTGAGATGCCGCCGCCAGCGACAGCTGCGTAGAGAATAAGATTGTGCGAGGGCGGCAGCAGCAACGCGACGAGCGCTGCGGAAATCGTGACGTCCACGGCGTAATCCTTCGAAAAGCCGCGCTTCTGCATTTGTGGAATGACGGTCGAGCCGATCGCCGAAACGTCGGCGAGCGCCGAGCCGGAGACGCCGCCGAACAGAGTCGATGAGACGACGGTAACCTGGCCGAGCCCCCCCCGCAGGTGCCCGACGAGGGACGAGGCGAGCGCGATCAGCTTCTCCGACATGCCGCCGCGCAGCATGAGTTCGCCGGTGAAGATGAAGAGCGGTATGGCGAGGAGAGAGACCTTGCCGAAGCCGGCTGCGACCTGCTGGATGACGACTGCGGGCGGGAGACCGAGGCTGATCACGGTCGCCAGCGCGGCGCAGGCGATGGCGAAGGCGACCGGGGCTCCCAGAACAAGGAGCAGCGCGAAGACGCCGAAGAGGATAGCTGTTTCCATGCGATCAGCCATGCTCCGCAGGCGGATCGCCAAGAACGGCGCGCTCGATTGCGAAGATGGCGATGAGCGATCCTCCGACCAGAAGGCCAGCGAAGCTGAGACCTTCCGGAACCGGCGCGCCGGCGAGCGGCACGTCCCATGAATCGAGCATCAGCGTCCCGCCGTAATAGGCGAGCGCGCCGCCGAAGGCGCAGGCGAGAAGCCGCGACAGCGTCTTGAGAGTCCGCCGCGCCGGCGCAGGGAGGCTTTCAAGCAGCGTCGGAAAGCTGAAATGGGTTTCCTGGCGAACGCCCAGCGCTGCGCCGGAGAGCGCCGAAAGGCTCATCAAAGTGAGTGCGATCGGTTCCGTCCAACCGGGCGAGGCGTTGAGCACGTAGCGCCCGAACACCTGCCATCCGAGGATGAGAACCATGGCGCAAAGACTTGCAGCGGCGACAAGCGCGACGAGACGGGCGAGCGTATCGAGCGGCTTGGCGTGTTGGTCAGGCGTGCTCATGAATTCTCCGCATCAGGGCGCCAAGTTCAGCCTCGGCGGCGTGTCGGCGCAACAAAGGTTCGACCGCGCGCTGGAATGCGGCGCGCTCAACGCTGTTCCGGCGCACGCCGGCCGCCAGAACTGTCTCGCGCGCGGCTGCTTGCTTGGCGTCCCACAGCCCGCGCATGAACGGCACGGACTGCAGCGCCTTCTCCCGCAAGAGATCGCGATCGGCCGGCGTCATGGAGTCAAGCACCGCTTTGGAGATGAGGAGTGCATCCGGCGAAAAAGCGTGCTCGGTGTCCGACCAGAAAGGCGCGGCCTCGTACTGGCGCGTCGATTGAAACGTCGACCAGTTGTTTTCCGCGCCATCGATGAGATGGGTCTGGAGGCCGGTGAACACTTCGCCGAAGGGCAGGGGCGTTGCATTGGCCCCCATCGCGTTCAGCGCCTCGATGAAAATGTCGGAGCGTGGCGCCCGGATCTTCAAACCGCGGAGGTCCCCGGGCCCGTGAATCTGACGACGCACATTATAAATAGAACGCAGTCCGCCGTCGTAGAAGCAAAGCGCAACAAGACCGCGCTTTGAAAAGCTCTCGCGAATTCCGGCGCCAATAGGGCCATCGACGACGCTGCGCATATGCGCATCGTCCCGGTAGGAGAACGGAAGCGTCAGCGCGCGCGTCAGCGGAAAGGCGTTGTTGAGCGCGGCCGCCGTCACCCGGCAGATGTCGAGAACGCCCATGCGCGTCAGCGTGACGGTGTCTGTCTCGGTTCCGAGCTGACCGCTGGCGTAGATGCGCACCGAGAGGCGGCCCGCCGTCTCGCGTTCGATTTCCGATCCCATCCAGCGCACCGCCTCGACGGTCGGATAGTCGCTCGGATGCACATCGACAGCGGTGAGGGCTGCGCCTTTAGCGCGCGCAACGCCCGGGGTCGCCGCCGCTCCGGCTGCGGCCGCAACCGAAACGCTCTTGAGGAATGCGCGGCGTCCGATCACGGCGTTCTCCGGGCCAGGTTGCTCGCGGGCAGCTTTTCCGACGACGAGAAACCGGTGTCAATGCTATCTGCGCACATCGAGCGATGGTGCGCCGACCAGAGCCGCGAGCTCGTCCGCGGTGATGGTCAGCATGTCGCCGCGCTGTCCGTGTTTGGCGGCTCCGGCATAAAGAGACGTGCGCAGCGCGTCTTCCGTTTTCGCGCCGCGCATGACCGAGAGGAGGAAGGCGCCTGCGAAAGCGTCGCCTGCGCCGATCCGATCAATGATGCCAGAAATCGCGATCGGCGTGCAGGCGATGAACTCGCCGCCGCGCTGCTGCGCAAAGCCGCCGAGATCGTGGCGATCGATCGAGAGAACCGTGCGATCTGTCGCGCAAACGAGTTCCAGCCGCGGAAAGGCGGCGAGCGCGCGCTGAAATGCACCGCGATTCTTCTGTGCCGCGCTCTCGCCCGCGAAGGCCTCGCCAAGGATGAGCGCCAGGTCGCGATGATCGATGAACGCGATCGAGGCGAGCGAAAGGAGGTCGCGCAGCACGCCTCTGCCGTCTTCTCCGCGCGCGGCCCAGAGCTTCCCGCGATAATTGCCGTCGAAGGAGACCTTCACGCCGCGCGCTGCGGCCCCGCGAGCGGCGGCGAGCGCCGCCGCTCCGGCGCGCGCCGAAACCGCCGGTGTGACCCCGCTAATATGCAGTATTGCTGCACTGTCCAGAGCGCCCGCCAGATCGACCGGTTCCGGGTCGAGGGCAAAGGCCGAATTCTCTCGATCGTAATGAACTTCGGGGGGCTGCACACAGGCCCCGAACGAGGCGAAATAGAGGCCAAGCCGACCCTTCTCGCTGAAGCGGGTGTGTGTGACATCGACGCCGCGCGCGGCCAGCGCCGCGCGCGCGCCGCGACCGAGCGCACTCGCCGGCAATGTCGTGACGAGGGCGGCGTCGCCGCCGAGTTGTGCGACAGCCGCTGCAGCATTCGCTTCCGCTCCGCCGTACCAGGTGAGCAAGGCGGGCGAACTGCCGAGCGGCTCTCCGGGCGGCGGCGAGAGTCGCGCCATTACTTCTCCAAACCCGACGATGCGAGTCTTCATGACGATCCCCCAGGAGCGCGGGCGCAGGCTCGCCGCAATGATGAGCGGCCCATCAAGTCCCCCACTGAATGAAAGGGACGGAAGCGAACAACGTTCGCGCGAAGCTGCGCGGATCGCTTGCGACGCGCGTGCGCCGGTCAAAGAGCATCGTCTCGCGGTGCGCAAGCGTGTAGGCGGGCCAGTGCGGAAGTCCCTTGTGATCGGGATCGCCGGTGCGGGCGAGGGCGATCAGCGCGCCCATCAACTCAGCGCTCACGCGCCGCGCATCATTGTCGCTCCCCGCATAGGCGCCTTGCGCACCGAGTGTGCCAAAGACGGGAGCGATATCGATTGTGTGCGGAGCGCCCCAGCGCCCTCCGTCCAGCGGCGATGGAAGATCGTAGCGGTAGACCCAGGTCCGCGCGCCTTGCCGCGCGCGGGCGTCAGCTTCCTCGACCTGCCCGCGCCAGGACCGCGCAGCCGTCGTCGCATCGAAAAAGAGGTCGGAGGGAGAGATATCAGGCTTCTCCCGGCGATACGTCTCGATAACAAGGTTGGGGTCGATGTCGCAGCGCATATGGCGCGCGAGCAGGGCCGGAAGATCATCCGGGCGAAGCGTAAATGCGCTCGGCTCGGCGCGGCCGATCAGCGAGCGCGTTTCGTCCCGCGTATTGCCGAGAATCATCGGAATGTCCGCAGATTGCGCGGGCGCTTCCGGCCAGAACGGATGCCGCGCGAGCATGCCTCCATCGACTACGGGCCCGAAATATATTCCGCCCCGCGATGGATCGACCGGGTCGGGTGTGGAAAGAGCCCCGATCAGTTTCTCCGCCTCCAGCGCATCGAGCGCGCCCCACGCGCCGGGCGCCCTCGGATCGATTCCGAGCGCGTCGAGAAAGGCGCCGGCCCGTTGCGCCGCATTGAGCGGACCGGAAGCCGTGACCTGCTGGCCGCTCATCGTCGCAGAGGCATGAAAGAGCCCACGCGCTGCGGGGCTCGCCATCAACGTCGCGATCTTGGCCCCGCCGCCCGACTGACCGAAAAGCATCACGCGACCTGGATCGCCGCCAAAGGCCGCAATGTTATCGCGAACCCAACGGAGCGCCAGATCCAGGTCCCACTGGCCGGCGTTGCCGGAGTCGGGCGCCCGTTCAGGGAACAGAAGCCGCAGCGACAAGTAGCCGAAAGCGTTGAGCCGGTGGCCGATCGTGACGACGACGACATCGCCGGCGCGCGCAAGCTGCAATCCATCCGTCTGCGGATCGGCGGTCGATCCCGTCGCGTAGCCGCCGCCGTGAAAATAAACCATGGCCGGGCGCCGCGCTTCTGGATCGGTGTTCGGGGTCCAAACGTTGAGGAATAGGCAGTCTTCGCTGCCCGGTCCGAGGGCGCCGGCCTGTGCAGCCGCTGGAGCGAAGGCTGCCGCTTCGACAGGCTCGTTCCAGGGAGTCGGCGCGAGCGGCTTACGGAAACGCAATGCGCGCGTGTCGGCGCCGTAACGGACGCCAAGGAAGACGTGCACGCCGCGATCAACGAAACCCCGAACTGGGCCGCAGTTCGTGTGGACAAGCGGCCAATCTGAGGCTGACGCGCCGAACCCGGCGAGCGCCAGCGCTGACGCCGCTACCGCCTTGCCGGCATCGCGTCGCGTCGGCTGCGTCATCGCGCAAGCCAACCGCCGTCTATGGGTATGACGGCCCCATGCACATAGTCCGACGCCCCCGATGCGAGGAACACCGCCGCTCCAGCAAGATCAGCCGGTGCGCCCCAACGGCCGGCGGGAATGCGAGCGAGGATTTCGCGAGACCGCTTCTCGTCATCGCGCAGCGGCTGCGTATTGTCCGTCGCCATGTAGCCGGGCGCTATTGCATTGACGTTGACACCCTTGCCCGCCCATTCGCAGGCGAGCAGGCGCGTAATGCCCGCAAGACCGCTTTTCGAGGCCGTATAGGACGGCACGCGCACGCCGCCCTGAAAGGACAGCATTGACGCGATGTTGATGATCTTGCCGCGCCCCCGTGCGATCATTCGCCTGCCGACCGCCTGACTGAGGAAGAACGCCGATTTTAGGTTGACGTTCATCACCTCGTCCCAGTCCGCTTCCGTAAAGTCGATGCTGTCGGCGCGGCGAATGACTCCGGCGTTGTTGACGAGAATGTCGATCTCGCCGAGCGCGGCGATGGTCCGGTTGATGATGCTTGAGATGGGCTCTGTAGAGGAAAGGTCCGCTGCGATATCGACGAATCTTCGGCCCATGCCGCGCACGATCTCGCCGGTTTCCCTTGCGTCCTTCGTGCTGATCGCGGCGATGTCTGCGCCGGCGCCTGCGATCGCTGCGGCGAGACCCTGGCCCAGCCCCTTGTTCGCGCCGGTGACGAGAGCGATCTTCCCTTCGAGGCTGAACGCGGAAAGATCCATCGGCCCGCTCCTTCAGCGCAGCTGGCAAAGATCGAGGACGCGCATGTCGGTGTAGTCGAGGTTTTCTCCGCCCATGGCCCAGATGAAGGCGTAGTTCCTGGTGCCGGCGCCCATATGGATGGACCATGGAGGCGAGACGACCGCCTCATCGTTCGCCATCACGATGTGGCGGATGTTTTTCTCCTCGCCCATGAAATGAAAGACGCGATCCGTGGCGCCGAGACCGAAGTAGAAATAGACCTCCGAGCGCCGGTCGTGGAGATGAGGCGGCATCGTGTTCCAGACGCTCCCAGAGTTGAGGATCGTCAGTCCGAGGAGAAGCTGGCAGGACTTGCACGTCGTGGGGACGATCAGCTGGAAGATGGTGCGCTCGTTCGACTCCGCGAGCGAGCCCCGTGCGAGCGGATTGGCCTCGGCAACTGAAATTTTCCGCGCCTCGAAGCGCGCATGCGCCGGGGTCGAAATCAGATAGAATTTCGCCGGGGCGGCCGCATCCCATGAGGTAAACGTCACTTCGACCGACCCCATCGGGACGTAGAGGCAATCG
>JBEBFW010000224.1:0-5704 GCA_040081755.1 Parvularculaceae bacterium | reverse complement strand
CGAGCTCTTCATGCCAGCGTCCGCCGAACGCCGCGAAGGTCTCTTCACTGACGAATAGCGTCGCCGGCGCGCTGTCGCCCGACGCGGCCAGAAGCCGATCGACGAGCGCCAACGCCAGGGGCGCCGCGTTGCTCGCCGCCAGTCTTTCGCAGAAGGCGCCAAGAAACTGGCGCAGCGCAGCGCGCAACGCCGCCCGGTCGTGTTCGAGAGCCGTGCTCCTCTGCGCATTCTCGTCGGAGATGCGATCAAGAATTTCCCGCGCCTGTTCGCCGATCGTCGTCGCAGCTGCGCCGGCGCCGTCCACGCGTCCGGCGGCGAGCCCGTCCGCAAACGCGGCCTCGATGTCGCTTTGAGTCAGCCGCGGTTCCGGGACGACGACCGGCGTGGCCGCACGCATTTCAGGCGCGCGCGGCGCGAGCTTTGGCGCGAAATCCTCGAAGGCGAAGGGCAGGATTCTGGCGGGGCGGGTCAAAACACGACCTCCTCTTCTTCGGCCTTCGAAAGATAAACATCGCCCTGCTCGGCGAGCGTCTTCGCCGTTTCGACGATTTTCGCCTGCGCGGCGTCGATGTCGCGCACGCGCATGGGGCCGAGGATCTCCATGTCGTCGCGCAGGATGGAGCCCGCGCGCTCGGACATGCTCTTGAAGAAATGCGCCCTGACGTCCTCGCCGGCGCCCTTCAGCGCGATCGACAGCGAGGCCTTGTCGAGACGGCGCAGCAGGGTCTGCATGTCCTTGACGTCGAGGCGGACGAGATCGTCGAAGACGAACATCAGCGACTTGATGCGCGCGGCGGCGGAGGGGTTCTTGCGCTCCAGCGCCGACATGCAGCGCCTTTCGACGGTTCGCTCGAAATGGTTGAAGATCGCGGCCACGGCTTCCGCCGGATCGCGATCCTGATTGCGCGACAGCGTCGAGATGAACTCCGTGCGAAGGGTTTTTTCGATCTGGTCGAGCGCCTCTTTTTGCACTGGCCCCAGCGTCAGCAGGCGGTTGATGACTTCCTCCGCGAGCATTTCCGGCAGAGCGGCGAGCACGCGCGCCGCATGCTCGGGATTGATGCGCGACAGGATGACCGAAATCGTCTGCGGGTGTTCGTTCCGCAGATAACCGGAGAGCACTCGCTCGTTCACATTGGCGAGCTTGTCCCACATCGTCTTGCCGGCGGGACCCTTGACGTCGTCGAGGATGGCGGCGGCCTTGTCGGCCGGCAAGACGCCTTCGAGAAACCGGCGCGCCGAATCGAGCGATCCGGTGATCGGGCCGGCGTTGGAAAGGCGTCCGATGAATTCGAACAGCAGTTCCTCGACCACATCGGAGGTCACGGCCCCCAGCGTCGAGATCGCGAGCGTCACCTCGCGCAATTCATCCTCATCGAAAGAGCGCCACAGCGGCTGGCTCGCTTCCTCGCCGAGCGCCAGCATGACGACGGCGGCCTTTTCGGGGCCGGAGAGGTCGCTCACTGCGCTGACGGATCTGCCTTTCATGAGGCCTGCCTGATCCAGCCCTTGAGGATCGACGCCGATTCATCCGTGTGCCCTTTGACGACCTCTGCGACCCGGTTGATCGAGGAGGCCTTCACCTGCCCCTGCACGAGCGCGAGATCGATCCGCGGGTCGCCGGGCGCGGGCAGGGCGGCTGCGGCGGCCTCGGCGGCGACCGCCGCGTCAGCAGCGGGGGCTGGCAATCTCGGGCCGGCTGAGGCGAACATCGGTCTCAGCACGAAGACGACGAGCGCGAGACCGATGATCGCCAGCGCGCCGATCTCGGCGACGCGGCCGATGCTCTCGCGGATCGCCGGCGCCGAGACGACGCCTGCGGGCGCGGCCGCCGCGACCGGCTGAAAGGCGACCTCGACGACGTCGAGCCGGTCGCCGCGCGCCTCGTCCAGTCCGACGGCCGATCTTGCAAGCGAGGAGATGCGCGCCAGGTCTTCCGGCGTGCGCGGCGCCGAACCCGCATTGAGGGCCACGGCGACCGAAAGGCGTTTGAGAACGCCCTGCTCGCGAACTTCCGTGCGCGTCGTGCGGGACATCTCATAATTGGTGGTTTCTTCCGTGCGCCGGTTGTTCGACGTCGCCGGCGCATAGGCGTCAGCGACGCCTGGCGAGCCGGGCAGGGCGTTCGCGACCGTGACGCCGCGCCCCGACGAGGGCTGCGATTCGTCCGCCGCCTCTTCGACCGTGACTGACGAGAGCACCGTCTGACTTTCGGGATCGATGATCTCGGCGTTCTCGGTGACGCGGTTGAAGTCCATCTCGGCGGAGACCTGCACCCGCAGATTCTCGGGGCCGACCACGCGCCCGATGATGTCCTCAAGCGTCCGGCGGAGGCGCGCCTCGGTTTCGGCGGTCTTCTCTTCGGTTCCGCCCGCGAGGCCCTCCGCGCTCTCGCCAGAGGCGAGAAGGTCTCCCGCTGCATCGAGCACGGTGACCTGCGAGGGGGCGAGGCCCGGCACGGCCGATGCGGCGAGATTGACGATGGCGCGTACGGTTTTGGCGTCGATCTCTCCTGCGGCGTCGATGACGATCGAGGCGGACGCCGCCTCGCGATCGCGCGCGAACAGGGCGCGTTCGGGCAAAGCGAGGTGCACGCGCGCGTTCTTGACGCCGTCTATCGAGGCGATGGTGCGCGACAGCTCGCCCTCAAGTGCACGCAGGCGGTTGATGTTCTGCTGAAAGGTGGTCGAGCCGAAGCTGTCTTCCTTGTCGAAGATTTCGTAGCCGACGCCGCCGCGCGGGGCCTCGCCGTCGGCCGCGAACGCCAGGCGCAGTTCGGAAATCTCGGACTGCGGCGCGAGAATCGACATGCGCCCGCCGCGTTCGCGCGTCCTGAAGGGAATGGCGTCGTCATTCAGCCGATCAAGGACGGTCTTGGCTTCAGCGAGTTCGATGTCCGCGTAAAGGACGCCGTAGGCGGGCGCCGAGAGCCGCGAAGCGATGAGCGTCAGCGCAATGGCGACGCCTGCGCCTGCGCCGACAATGCCGGCAAGGCGCGCAACGCCCAGCCTGCGGATCATCGCGATCAGTTGGTCCATGGCGCCTTCTGCCCCGAACTCTACAAGTGAGCGCCTTCTGGCGCGGCACGCTCTGCTGCCCGGCAAAATTTGCCGCATCGTTGTAAAGATTCCGTTTCGGTTGCCCGCCTCGACGTCGGCCCTGCGGCTGCGCCGGGCGGCGACGAAAAAGTCCCGCATCTTGCGATGCGGGACGGTTCAGGGAGGCTCGGAGGAGAAAGAGGCCGTTAGAGAACTGTTAGCGATATTGCTGCACGCGCGTGGCGCGGAGGCCAGGCATGCCGAACTGGTCGATCGCTTTCTGCCAGGCGAGAAACTCTTCCATGGTGAGGCGATAGCGGTTGCAGGCTTCCTCAAGCGTCAGGAGGCCGCCGCGCACGGCGGCGACGACTTCGGCCTTGCGGCGGATCACCCAGCGTTTGGTGTTCGTAGGCGGAAGATCGGCGAGCGTCAGGGGCAGGCCGTCGGGCCCGATGATGTACGGTTCCTTCGACGGCTGGGTCGCGGCGGCTGGAACGGGCGTCATCGGATGAGGTTCCTTCGAATACGCAACTAGAAACATCGTCAACCTACGCCGCGCGCTTTTAAGATTGGGCTAAGCGTCACGGTGAATTATTCTCTAAGTCATTGATGAAATTTGCAGATTTCCTCCGCGCATTTCGTCTCAATACGGAACGATGTCAGGCCGCCGTCTGGGTCAGGGTTCGCCAGAGTTCGTCTGCGACGCTGATGACCCGGGCGTTGGTGGCGTAGGCGCGCTGGGTCTCGATGAGCGTCGAGAACTCCCGCCCTATATCGACGGTCGAAATCTCGACGGCCTCGCCTTCGACCGCGCCGGCGCGACCGGTTTGCGGCGCGGCGAGGGCGAGAGGACCGGCGGCCGTCGTCTGCAGGAACGCCGTGCCGCGCGCCTCGGCGAGCGCCTCGGGGTTGGAAAAAAGAGCGAGCGGGATCTGATAGAGCGCGATCTTCTCACCCGTTGCGTAGCGCGCGACCACGCGCCCCGCGTCGTCGATATCGACGCCGACGAGGGCGCCCGGCGTTGGCGCGCCCGGCGCCAGCGGGGGCGGGCGATTGATGTCGATCGTCTGAAGGCCAGTCAGCCCGGAAATCGTCGCGGCGCCGGCGGCGTCGGTCGCAAAGCCCTGCAGATAGTATCCAGCGCCGTTCACGAGCTGCCCGGACGCGTTCGGGGCGAAATCGCCGCTGCGCGTGAAGAGGAACGGCGGCGCGGCGGTCGCGTCCCGCGCCACGACGAAGTAGCCTGCGCCCGCCACGGCGACGTTCGTCGCCGTATTGGTTCGCGCGACCGCGCCCTGCTCGGCCGCGAGCGTCCGGTTTGCGGCGGCTACGCCGCCGGCGAGACCCCCCGATTGCGCTGTGTCGGCGGCGACGAGATCGGAGAATTCCGTGCGCGTTCGCTTGTAGCCCGCCGTCTGGCTGTTGGCGATGTTCGTCGATACCGCCGCGAGGCTCTTGGCGAAGGCGTTGACGCCCGAGACCGCGACCGAAAATACGCCTGCGAATGTCATGACGCCGCCTTCCTATTCAGCCGCAATTCGGCGGACCTTGCTCAATTCGAACGTCCCGACGGAGGTTTCGAGCAATGTCTCGCCGTCGGCGAACGCTGCGGCGTTGACGCGCGCGGTCGTTTCAATATCGACAAGGAGTTTCGCGCCATCGGCGCCGCTCGCCTCGACCTGGAGCGTGTAGACGCCGTCCGGCGCGAGCGCGCCGTCAAGCGTCGTCCCGTCCCAGGAGAATGCGTGCGCGCCAGCGGGGGCTGTTCCTGCCGAGCGGGCTACTACCTCCCCTTGCGCATTGACGACGCTGAGTGTCAGCGCCTGCGCATCCTGCGGTAGCGCGTAGGTCCAGTCGGCGCGCCCCCCGGAGAGCGCCGCCTTGTCGGAAGCGATGGTGGCGTCGCGCCCGATGAAGGCGAGCGCGGACTGCCGATCGGTCGCTCCCTGGAGCGCGATCAGCGCCTCGAGATGGCTGTTCGTCTTGATCGACTGCTCGACGGACGCGAACTGAACGAGCTGCGAGGTGAACTTCTCCGTATCGAGCGGCTTCAATGGATCCTGATTGCGCAATTGCGCGGTCAGCAGTGTGAGGAACGTGTCGATATTGCCCGCGAGCGAGGAAAAGGCGCTGGCTGATGCGGGCGTCTGCGCTGCAGTGGTCGGCGTGATTTGCATTGGTTTTCCTAAACTCTGAGATCGAGGGCGTTTGCGGCGACGAGCGCGACGTAAGCGCCCCGCTGAACGGCGTCATGCGTGCTTGCAGAAACGTTCGCCGGGGCGTCGGGCCTCGGGCGGTCGTCGAGAGAAAAAGAGAGACCGCTCCGGCCAAAATCGTAGCCGGCCTCGGCGAAGGCGAGGCGCAGCGCGGCGTCGTCGCGCGCGAAGAGATCGTACGCCGCCTGATTGTCGAACTTGATTGCGAGGGTTGTCTCGCCATCGTCGCCGACGATGAGGCGCGCTTCGATGCGGCCGAGTTCGGGCGGATCGAGGCGCAGCTCGAATTCGCTGGAGCCGTCATCGAGGCGCCGTGCGATCAGCCGGGCGAAGTCTTCCGTCGTCCTGACGGGAGGAGCCGCGGCAGGTTTGACCGTCTTCAGGTCAATCTGGGCGCGCGCCGGTTCGGCCTTGCCGGCAGCGGCTTCCGGGACGCCTCGCGTCGCGAGA
>JBEBFW010000223.1:0-5736 GCA_040081755.1 Parvularculaceae bacterium | reverse complement strand
CAAGAGGACGATCCCCGCGCGCGCTGCTTCCGCGGCGGCGAACTGGCCGAGCGCCAGGCGCGCCGACGGCAGCGCGAAGAATGCGGCGACGGCCGCCGCGGCGAGGAGGGCGCTGAAGACGCCGGCCGAGACGAGCCCGGAAGCGAGCCGCGCCTTCGCCGCGCGCTGCAGGTTCTCCGCAAGCACGAAGGATTGATGGCCCTCGCCCTCGGACCCGAGCGCCGGCGCCTGGCTGAAAAAGCGCATCGCCGCGATGGTGGTCATGCGCGCCTGGCTCGCCGCGGCGATCGCCTCGCCCAGCTCGCCGGCCTTCGGCCGCATGGCCGCGCGCATGGCGAGGAGGCGGGTGCGGAACTCGCCGGTCGTGCGCTCGACGAGGGCGGCGAGATTGTCCGCGCCCTTGGCGAAATCGCGCTTCGCCGAGGCCCCTGCTGCGAGCGCGGCCGCGGCGATGAAGACGGCGCCGACCAGCCCCGCCGCAAAATAAATTGCTCCGTACCCGAACGGATCGACCGCGGCGCCGGAAGAGGCGCGCAGCCAGAAGCCGGCGCCGAAGGCGACCGCGCCGAGCGCCGTCCCCCAGAGCGCCATGCGCGCCAAACCTTCCGTAGACGAAGCAATGACGCGGTCGAGCAGCGCGCGGCCAAGGTCCGCGGCGATGATCGAGGCGTTCCCCATCTCGACCGAATCGAGCGCGCGCATCTCGGCGCGCAGCGAACGCTCGACTTCGGCGTAGCGCCCGGAAAGCGGGGCCTCGACGCGGGACTGGCGCGCGAGGAGAAGCGCCGGATCGGGCGCAGGCGAGGCTTCGAGCCCCGCCGAATGAACCTTGCGCGGGCGGTCCTCCGCGAAAAAGGGCTTGCCCTCGCCAAACAGAAGGGCGCTCGTCCGGAATTTGAGCCGGGGCGCCGTCGGCGCCTTTTCGGCCATGAAATCGGCGCGCGATCCCGGACCCTTCGGATAGGTCCAGCGCGGGCGCGCCCGATCGATGAAATCGCGAAAACTGACCGCCACGACTACCCCGCTGCCCCGCCGGCCGACCCCAGGATGCGGCGGCGGACGAGAACCATAGGCGAAAACGGGCGGGAGGTTAAGGCGCGCCGGAACCGCAAGGCCCGGAAACAAAGGCCCCGGAAACACAGGGCGCCGGTAACAAGGTGAAAGTGGGGGCAAGATACGCAACGGCGCCACGCGGACAATCGGCCAAATCCGCGGGGTTGAAGCGGAATTGGGGGCAAGAAGGCCTTCCTGAACACGGTTATCGGCCGCCTTGAGGCGCCCTCGCCAATGGCTCCAATGGCTCCAATGGCTCCGATGGCTCCGATGGCTCCGATGGCTTCGGCCCAGCGTTTGCCGCCGAGCCGCTCGCCGGCTTCTGGCGAGACACGGGCAGTCACCAGGGAGCATCGCCTCTTTTTCCATCGTCCGAAAAACCTCATCGCATTCATGGCGGGATTATAAGCCCTCCAGCGAGGTGTAGGATAAGTCGGGCGTCACTCGCCCGGGGATTGCGGAATTCTACCCGCGCTTGCGCGTCGGCCACCTGCGCACGCTGATTGATCCGCGCCCTCGCAAGGCGCGTGGCCCGCGAGTCCAAACGGATGAGCCAGGCAGGAGTCCCGCTGCCGACATTACGCTGGAAGTATTGGAATCCAGAACGGCAATGAATCTATCCGCCCCCTTGCCGACTCTTGTTGACGTCGCTCCAAAAGTAATCGAAGCTGGAGACAGTACATAGCGTCATATAGCGTCCGTTTTCCGACAGCACATTTCCGCCTGCACTGCCGGCAGCCCCGGCCAGCTCCCTCTGTGGGCCGCGCTCCGGAAACAGGAGAGACATCCATGCGCAAGTATTGGCCCTTGACGCGACCCAGTCCGGTCAGCGCCAGGCATTGCGCTGCATTCGTCATCGCCGCTCTCGTCGCCGCACTGGTCGCAGCAATGCCCGCGCAAGCCCGGCTCCTTCCGCAGCCGCCAGCGGCCGCGCCCCCGCCGCTGGGGACGGACGCCAACGACACCGGCGACCAAGGCAAGGACAAAAAGGTCAAGGTCAGAAAGATCAAGAAAAAGGACGGCGCCGAGACAAACTCATTTGGGTCCTACACCGGCAAGGTCACCGGCACTGGCGACATCCTCAGCCGCTACGAAACGCTCGGCATGGACATGGGCGGGGCGGCCGCGTTTGGGGACAATATCGATATCGACATGGGCATGCTGTCGCTTTCGCATGTCGATGTGAGCGTGCCGGGCAATTCCGCCCTCCCGGTAGAGCTGCGGCGCGAGCTCGCGCGGTCCACCCCGACCAGCGGACGCATGCCCGGCTTCAGCAACTGGAGCCCGGTCGTCCCCCTCATCACGCAGGAATATCTCTACGTGAACGGCCCGCAGGCCAACCGATGTTCGGGGCCCGGCTTCGGCGGGCCCGAGATAACCCGGATTAACCTCCCCGTAACGAACCCGGAAAGCCCCCCTTATGTCGACATTTACAAACACGAATTTTACAACGGATTCACCATGGTCGGGCCGTCGGGAGACAAGAAGGCCCTGCTGCTGAACTATGGCTCCGCCGAATTCACCGGCGCCGGGAGCAACGCCAGATACGTCACCCGCGACAACTGGCTGATCCATTGCATTCCCCTCATTGGCGGCGGCGGCGAAGGCTTTCAGGCGACCGGGCCGGACGGAACGAAATACACGTTCAATCTTCGCGTTCTCAGCGGCCAGCGGGACATGAAGGTCTGGAAGGACGGATATTTCGGCGAAGAGGTGTTCACCTGGGTCATGGGCGAGGCGTTCCTGCTCACGCGGGTCGATGACGTCAACGGCAACTGGGTGCAATACGAGTATTCCGGATCGAACCTCACTCGGATTCACGCCAACGACGGGCGGGAAATCACGCTGGCCTGGAGCGGCGACCGCATCGTCGGCGTCTCATCGCACGGCCGCAGCTGGACCTACAGCTATGGCGGCTACGGCGAACTCTCGCAGGTGACGCTCCCCGACGGCGGCTATTGGAGCTTCGGCTTCCTCGACCTCCGTGAGCCCGGCCATCCCGATCCGGCGCAGTGCGGCTACACGGTCCCCGGACCCTTCACCGTCCGCCACCCGGCCGGAGCGACCGCGACCTATTCCTTCGCCGAGATCATCAACGGCCGCTTCCAGGCGAATTGGCCGTTCCCCAGTTTCGACTGGCATGATTGGATGGGTTTTGAATGCATCGACTACCCAGCCGCTGTGCGGTCGCTCGCCGTCACCACCAAGCAGGTGAGTCTGCCGGGCGGCGGCTCATCGATCTGGGCTTGGGAATACGAGCAGGACGCGGGCAGATTTGCCGACATCGGAAGCACGCCCGTGCCATCGAATCTACAGCCGTCGCCACCGGCGACGGGACCGCTAAAAGCACGGACATTGACCCAGCCGGACGGCAGCAAGGTCGTCACCTATGTGAACCGGCAGTTCAACCACCGCGAGGGCGACATCGACCGGGTCGATATTCTCGCCGCCGACAACACCGTGCTTCAATCCGAACAGTTCCAGCGCGCCTTCGGGCATGCCGTGGGATACAGCACGTCCTATGGAGCCTCTCCCTCCCAATCGAGAGCCAACTATCTGAACACCTCGACGCTGAATCGCGGCGGCGACGTCTACACGACGAGCTACACGTATCAGACCAACGCCGCCGCGTCAGACTACGCCTATGGCGCGCCAAGCCTTGTCTCCAAATCGAGCAGCCTCGGCGGCGGCGTGCGCACGACCGCGAAGACCTACACGCACCGGACGACGCCGTGGGTGCTCGCGCTCCCCGCCAGCGTCACCGAGAACAACACGCTCATCGACACGGTCACGTATGACGGGCTTGGGCGGGCGACGCAGATGAACCGCTTCGGCTCGCTGTTCGCGGCGTACGGCTACCACACGGCGGCGGGGCAAGCGGGGCTGCTCGCGTATGAGGACAACGCGCTCCTCCAGCGCACGTCGTATAACAATTACAAGCGGGGGATCGCGCAGAGCGTGACGCGGCGCGACGGCCTCACGATCACGGGGGCCGTCAACGACAATGGCTGGATCACCTCCGCGACGAACGCGCGGAACTTCACGACGAGCTTCCAGTACAACGGGCTCGGGCGCGTCACCTATGTCGGCCGGCCGGGCGGCGTCGCCCCCACGTCGATTTCCTACACCTATGTCGCGAACGGCCTCCGGCGCGTCGCGGCCACCGGCGCGATGTCGGTGACGACCGATTTCGACGGGCTGTTGCAGCCTCATCTGGTCGCCAGGGCCGGGAGCGGGCTCTCGACGATCTACACGAAGAAGACCTGGGATGGCATGTCGCGCGTCACGTTCGAATCCTGGCCGTCGTTCTCGTCGAACCCCTCGACGGGCGTCGTCACCTCCTATGACGCGCTCGACCGGGTGACGAGACGTGAGGAGAATGTCGCGCCGACCGCGACCACCACATTCGCGTATCTGTCGCAGAACCGGACGCGCGTGACCGATCCCGCCCTCGCGCAGACGACGACGCGGTTCTCCGGCTACGGCGCGCCGGACGACGGGGCGGCGATCGAGTCGATCGACGCCATGGGCGCGGTGACGACGATCACGCGCGACCTCTTCGGCAATGTCGTGACGCTCAACCAGTCGGGGACGCAGAACGGCTATGCGACGAACGTCGCGCGCCAGTTCTGGTATGACGGGCGCCTGCGGCTCTGCCGCCATCGCGCGCCGGAGTTCGGGGACGAGCTCTTCGCCTATGACGCCCTCGACCGCCTCTCCATGAGCTCGCGCGGCGAGGCGGCGGCCTCGGGCTGCGCGACGCCTTCGGCCGGGATCCGCAGCGCACTCACCTACGACCTGCTGGACCGCGTGACGGCGACGGACTTCGCCGGGACGACGCCCGACGCCGCCATGAGCTACGACGGCGAGGGCAATCTGCTCTCGGCCAGCCGCGCCGGCGGGGCGGTCTGGACCTACGCCTACAATCCGCTCAACGCGATCAGCCAGGAGAAGCTGGTCATCGACGCGAGGACCTATCAGTTCGATTACGTGTATGACGGGCAGGGCTCGCTCTATTCGCGCTCGGGGCCGGGCGGAACGCTTAGCCTTACGCCAGACGCGTTCGGGCGGCCGACGGGGATTTCCGCCGCGGCGACGCCGTATTTTTCGGGGCTCAGCTATCACCCCAACGGCATGGCGGCGACGGGGGTCTACGCCAACGGCAAGCACTTCTGGCAGAGCCTTAACAGCCGCATGCAGCCTGGCGCGATCGCGGCCTACACGCCGGGCGGGAGCTATGCGACGCTGCTGACCTACGGCTACGACGCGCGCGGGAAGGTCAACTCGATCATCGACGGCGTCGTCGCCGGCGAGAACCGGACCTTCGGCTACGATCCGAACGGGCGGCTCACGAGTTCGACCGGCGCGTGGGGCTCTGGGACCTATGTCTACGACGCGCTCGGCAATGTGCGGCAGCGCAACGAGGGGACGGCGGGGTCTTCGACCATCTCGTATGACTCGACAAACCGCGTATCACAGTCGGTCGTCACCGGCCTCGGCACGCGCGCCTATGTCTACGACGCGCGGGGGAACACCTTGGGCGTCGGCGGGCAGGGCTTCACCTACGACTTCTCGAACCAGCCGGTCTCGCTTTATGGGAACGTCGCGGCGAGCTATTCCTACGACGCCAACATGAAGCGCGTGAAGGAAGTGCGTTCGGCCAAGACCATCTACACGATCTAT
>JBEBFW010000222.1:0-5774 GCA_040081755.1 Parvularculaceae bacterium | reverse complement strand
ATACATCCACAACGATCACCTCGGCTCGCCGATTGCGGCGACCGGCGCCTCGGGCGCGGTCACCTGGCGCGAGCGCGTCATGCCCTTCGGCAAGGGCGTCTCGATCTTCGGCCCCGCCGGAGCCAACGACAACTCGACCGGCTTCACCGGCCACCTCGAAGACGACTCAACCGGCCTCGTCTACATGCAGGCCAGATACTACGACCCGCTGGTCGGAAGGTTCCTCGCAACCGACCCCATCGGCTACGCGGATGGTATGAACGTGTACGCGTATGTCGCAAACGATCCGGTGAATTTCTGGGACCCGACCGGGCTATGCGCCATCAAAGAAAACAAGATTGCGGATTGTGATGTTGTATTTGACAAAGACCTAACTGAGAAGCAGCGGAAAGCTGCGGATAAATACGTGAAGGAGATCGTCAAGATTGGCAAGAAGATCGAGGAAAAAGGCACCGCCGATCAAAAGGCTGCATGGGCTGGCGTCGAGGAAATTCGATTTACAAATTATGTTTACACAGATGCTCAGGGTAAAGCGGATTCGAGCACGGCCGCCACGAACAAGGCCGATTTTGATCGGCGAACTGACGGCGCTGCCAAGAAGCTGATCAGTGCAAAGATTGCATTTTATCGACCGGCCTACGAAGTCGAAAGGCGCGACGGCTCTTTCGACATTGCTTTGATGCGCGAAACAATCGCTCATGAAATTTGGCACGGGACCGTGGCAAACGCTAACTATTCAAATCGTGAGCTCCACGCAGTGCGTGCGAGCGATCGTTTTCTGAAGCAGAATGGTTTGCAGGACCCGACCTATGAGCCGCTTGGTTATCGGGGGATCTTTTAGCAATGACATTTGAAATTTCGGTGCACCGGATAAGTTCGATCCTGGGCCTGAGCGTGGTTCTGGCCATTGGATGCGCATCGACAAACGGCAGCTCAAGCTGGTCAATCTCTTCAATTGAAAGACTGCGCGAAGCATACGACTTCAAGCGTATTTGTCGCGGTGCGGTGTGCTCGTTGATCGTAAAGCGAGGAGACGATCCCTTTGAAATCACGTTGGACGGCCGGTGCGCTACGGCCGAAGCAGAAATTTGCGTCTGGAGAGACGGTCTCATTCAGTTGTTCGTTCCAAGATACTCCGTGGCGATGTGGACCTTCGGTGGTCAACAATTCCGGTTGAAGGAACAGATCGGACAGCGCCGCCTCATTGAGCAGTTCAAGAAGGGGAAATTCTATGCGGCCTACCTGATCGACGGCGAAGCGGGCGACATCACTTACGTGATCAACGAAGACGAAGTTTGCGTGCAGAAAGAAGTTGATACGCTACGCTGTTTCAGCATTGACCACGGAAACTACCTTGCTTTCAATTTGCAGCTTTGACGGAGCCGCACGCAAGCCGGCAAGCGGCTGTATCACGAGCGGGACAACCGGTGTGGGGCTACCACGAGTGGCCAATGCGACGATTGCGGGCTCGGGATCCGCGCCTATGTCTACGACGCGCGGGGGAACACGCTCGGCGTCGGCGGGCAGGGCTTCACCTACGACTTCTCGAACCAGCCGGTCTCGCTTTATGGCAACGTCACGGCGAGCTACGCTTACGACGGGAACCTGAAACGCGTGAAAGAAGTGCGGGGCGGCAAGACGGTCTACACGGTCTACAGCCGCGTCTCCGGCGGGCTCGTCTATCGCGACGAAGCGACGGACCTGAAGACGACGTCGTACCTCTCCGCGGGCGGCGCTTCGGTGCGCCTCGTCGTCAACAACGGCGCCGCGAGCGTCGAGTATCTCCACACGGATCATCTGGGGAGCCCCGTCGCCGCGACCAACGGCGCTGGCGCCGTCGCCTGGCGCGAGCGCGTCATGCCCTTCGGCAAGGGCGTCTCCATCGCCGGCCCCGCCGGCGCCAACGACAATTCCACCGGCTTCACCGGCCACCTCGAAGACGACGCGACAGGCCTCGTCTACATGCAGGCCAGATACTACGATCCCCTCGTCGGACGGTTCGTCTCGACCGACCCGATTGGGTATCAGGATCAAATCAATCAGTACGCGTATGTAAGGAATGATCCGGTGAATCTAGTTGATCCAACGGGGTTGATACCGGAGAAGGGGCGCCCACGGTCCAAAAATGTAGTTGATTGCAGCGATGGGCGATATTGTTACAATTGGGACGGAAGTGTCAATTGGGATGAGACGCGCAAGCAATGGCCAGAACGCGTTATCGAAAAGCCTCCTGCAGACGTACCAAATACTGATTGTTTGACTGGAAGCTGCACGAATCCCGAACCGCAGGACCGCGACATCGAGTTCCCGGGCGAAATAAAGCCCAAAGAAAAAAGTAAAAAGGGATCAACAGACGAATCTGGCGACTCTAAAGAACGGACCTCTTTCAACGACCAAAAACAAAAGACCGAAGATACTCACAGTGACGACAACACTTCAGAAACGCAGGCACCTCCTTCGACTGAATGTGCCTCTATGAAGGAGTGCGATTCATGATAGCTCAAGCAATGACTCTTGTCTTTCTGCCACTGTCAGCCGTTTTGAATACAGGGTCATATGGCGGCGACGATGGAATTGTTACTCAAGGCTATTACGGAGAATTTGAGTTAGGTTTCGAACGGCAAGATTTTGTCTTTTATAAAAACAGAGAGCGTTATTGGATTGCAGGAACAAAATCTAGCCTTGAGAAAATTGTCAAAGCTCTACCCAAATCACGAGGCCGTTTGCACGGCTTTGGTCTAATTTGCGGCGTAATTTCTGAGGAGGGCCAATTTGGGCATTTTGGATTGTACGAGCGCACGGTAACAATCTATGAAATAAAAAGGATTTCAACAACTACGTTTAAGTTTGAAGGCGGCGATGGTCAAGATTGTTCGTTGTAGAATTGTCAGCTACACCTATAGCTCTCCTCGAACCATCCTATACAGCCAAGCGTGAGAGCGGCGACTACTTTTACTAAGTGCCGCTGCTGTCGTCTTTGGACGTGGGCTTTCGGACGATTCGCACGAAGAAGACCTATGACGGCTTGGGACGCGCGACGTTCGAGTCCTGGCCCTCGTTCTCGCCCTCCCCGTCGACGGGCGTCGTCACCTCCTATGACGCGCTCGACCGCGTGACGCAAACGCAAGAGAACGTCGCGCCGACCGCGACGACCTATTTCGCGTATCTGACGCAGAACCGCACGCGGGTGACCGATCCCGCGAACGCGATCACCACGACGAAGTTTTCGGGCTACGGCGCGCCGGACGACGGGGCGGCGATCGAGATCATCGACGCCATGGGGGCCGTGACGACCATCGCGCGCGACCTCTTCGGCAATGTCGTTACGCTCCACCAGTCGGGGACGCAGAACGGCTACGCGACGAACGTCACGCGCCAGTTCTGGTATGACGGGCGCCTGCGGCTCTGCCGGCATCGGGCGCCGGAGTTCGGCGACGAGCTCTTCGCCTATGACGCGCTCGACCGGCTCTCCATGAGCTCGCGCGGCGAGGCGGCGGCCTCGGGCTGCGCGACGCCGTCGGCGGGGATCCGCTCAGGCCTCACCTACGATGCGATGGACCGCGTGACGGCGACGGATTTCGCGGGGACGACGCCCGACGCCGCCATGAGCTATGACGGCGAGGGCAATCTCCTCTCGTCGAGCCGGAGCGGCGGCGCGGCGTGGACCTACGCCTACAACGCGCTCAACGCGATCAGCCAGGAGAAGCTCGTCATCGACGCGCGCACCTACCAGTTCGACTACTCCTACAACGCCAACGGCGCGCTCTCCGGGCGCCAAGGGCCTCCCGGCGGCAATTTCGGCAATCTCGTTTACAGCCCCGACGCCTTCGGGCGAGCGACGGCGATCACCTTCCCCGGCGTCACCTCCCTCGTCACCAATGTGACCTATCACCCCAACGACATGACCTATCAGGGCGCCTACGCCAACGGCAGGCTGTTCTGGCAGAGCCTCAACGAGCGGCAATTGCCGTGGGTCTTGTCCGGTTACTCGATGCCGGGTCCGACCCATGCGACGCTCTTGACCTACGCCTACGACGCGCGCCGCAAGGTGACCTCGATTATCGACGGGGCCGTCGCGGGAGAGAACAAGACGTTCGGCTACGACCCGAACGGACGGCTCGTCTCTTCGACGGGCGCGTGGGGCTCGGCGACCTATGTCTACGACGCGCTCGGCAACATGCGGCAGAGGAACGAAGGAACGGCGGGGTCCTCGGCCATCTCGTATGACGGGACGAATCGCGTGTCGCAGTCCGTGGTGACCGGCCTTGGAACCCGCGCCTATGTCTACGACGCGCGGGGGAACACCCTCGGCGTCGGCGGGCAGGGCTTCACCTACGACTTCTCGAACCAGCCGACGGCGCTTTATGGCAGCGTCACGGCGAGCTACGCTTACGACGGGAACCTGAAGCGCGTGAAGGAAGTGCGTTCGGCCAAGACCATCTACACGATCTATTCACGCGTCACCGGCTCTCTCATCTACAAGGATGAGGCGACCGACGCGAAAACCACCGGCTACTACTCGGCCGGCGGCGCATCGGTGCGCCTCGTCTCCACAAGCGGCGGCGCGAGCGTCGCCGAATACATCCACAACGATCACCTCGGCTCGCCGATTGCGGCGACCGGCGCCTCGGGCGCGGTCACCTGGCGCGAGCGCGTCATGCCCTTCGGCAAGGGCGTGCAGATCGCCGGCCCCGTCGCGGCGAACGATAACAACACCGGCTTCACCGGACACCTCGAAGACGACGCCACAGGCCTCGTCTACATGCAGGCCCGCTACTACGACCCGCTGGTCCCGAGATTCCTCTCGACCGACCCGATCGGGTACACCGACCAAATCAATCAGTACGCGTATGTTCGCAATGATCCGGTGAATGCGTGGGATCCAACAGGTCTGTGCACCGGCAGTCGCATCACAAATTTCGACAAGACTTGCGCAAGCACTGGCGGCTTCAATACAGGTTCATCAGGCATCGCGCAGGGGAATGCGATTGATGCCGCGATAGGGAAAAAAATCGTCCAAAATTCGGGAGACAAAAATGTAAGCGTCTCGCAAACGCGCGCCGCAGGTAGGGCCTTTCGGGTATCCTACAATGGCTCGGACCGTCAGTTCGGATTTGATTCAAGGGTTGAAGCGCGCGGCGCCGCCGCCGGTACTCTCGTCCGTCTCACTGAGCAAACCGGGGATGAGTGGGGAACGGCGACCTACTCAGCGGGAAGAGATTTCGGGTTTGCTGACCCCGTGACGAGTGGGTCGCCGAGTTACGTAGACATGAACCAGATATCTATTCCCTACGGCACAACGTTTCTTGACTCGATACACTCGCATACGGGCGCGTTAGAGCAGGGGCCGTTTGTCGGCGGATACGCCAAGAGCGACAGGCCTTTGGCAGGCTTTAACAATTACGCTGTCGGGAGCAACCGCCAGATGTGTTTGATAACCGAGGCGGGTTACCGCCAGTGCTCAGGGATTTGATAGATGCGTAAGCTCTTTGCGCTGTGTTCCTTCGCCCTAACGCTCGCCGGGTGCACGAGCTATCCCAAGAGCGACGTCCCTCATTGGACCGATGAGTCTCTGTTTGCTTACGTCGCAAAGTTGACTACCGAGCCGACCGGCCTGAACGGCTATTCCGCGATCAACGGCGATGATCTCGTTGCGATCACGAAGGGCATCGAGCTTCTAAGAGTCCGTTTGAGAACTACTCATGCGCGATCCGTCTGAGCAAGAGGCCGCCCATGGCGACGTGGATCATGGCTTCGGAGACGTCGAGGCGCTT
>JBEBFW010000221.1:0-5779 GCA_040081755.1 Parvularculaceae bacterium | reverse complement strand
CACAATCATCCGCATTCTGACGCGGCGGCAAGGTCCTGCTTGGCCTGCGCCGCCGCGTCAGAATGCGGATGATTGTGCGCCAGCAGGCGCAGCGCGTTCATTCTGTCGATGATCTCATCCTCGGGGATGAAGGCCGCCGCGGCTGTCTGCAGTTCTCGGTCGAATGCGCCGCCACTCCATTTGTGACGCAGCGCTGCGAGTTCGGCTGACGCACGCCGCCGGGATGCAGCGCCCGTCCGCGCGTCCTCAGCGACCAGATGCAACTCAGCCAGCGCGCTCACACGAGGGTCCGGCGACTTCATCAGCGTTCGCATGGCTTCACGCGCGCCGCGTTCCCCGGACTTCAGCATGATCTCTGCGGAAGCGAGCGCCAACTCTGCGCTGGCGCTCTCGATGCGCAGAGCCTGCGCTGCCGCCATCCCGGCGCGCGCTCGGTCGCTGTCGCCTGTTTCAAGCGCGGCCGCCGACGCCAGAACATGAAAATCCACAAGGAACTCCGGCGTGGCGCTTGCGGGCGGCTTGGCCAACTCAAATTCACCGGCAGCGGCCTTGAATGCGCCAAGCTCAGTCAAGGACATGGCGCGCAGCGCAGCGCCTTCCGGCGTCATGCGCAAGCGTTCATCGTCGAGGGTTCGCAACACCGTCGCGTAACGACCGAGCCCATACTGCGCACGGGCGACCATCAGAGAAGCTTCGTCTGCGCCGGGTCCGCCTTCATCGGCGGCGAGGGCGGCGAGCGCCTCCACATACAATTCCCGGCCCATATAGAACCGGCCAAGGGCGAGGCGAGACTGAATTCGCTCTTCGACCAATGACGCGCCGCTGATTTGATAGAGAAGCGCGTTCTCTTCGCGATCGAATGCAGAGCGCTCGCCGCTTTGAGCACCTGTCCCGGCCGCATGGGCGAAAGCAGTCAGCACGAGGCCAACAGCGAAAGCAGAAAACAACACCCTGCTCATGGCTGCGCCGGCTCCTGCGCCTGTCGCCGCGCCAAAAGCTCCGTGAGGCGCTTAGCTTTTTCCGCCTCCATTTCGCCGAGAACGCTGGCGAGCGACTGCGTGCGCATGCCCGCGGCGACCGGGCCAAGGAGCTCCGAGTCGAGCGCTTCGAAAATTCGCGCGGCGTCGCGAGGCTTCATGCGTTCATACGCGTCGGAGAGCTTGGCGAACTGCGCTGCCTCCTCCGCTTTCAAAACCGACTCCGCGGCCGCCGCCTCGCTCTCACGCAGGTCAAGCTCGGCAAGTCTTCTTTCAATCCGGCTTTCGGTCGCCTGCAGAAGCGCTTCGCGCGTCTCGATGGCGTCCTCTCTGCGATCAAGCTCGACCCGTCGTCCTGCGAGCTGTTCGAGGAGCCTGTCGTCAGGGGCGTCGTCAACCGCCGCAGTCGGCGTCACGGCCGCTTCGATATCCGCCGCGCCTGCGCTGGAAAAGCCGATCCACAGGTCCGCCGCCTTGGCCAGACCGAAAAGCGCGAGCCCGACCATGACGACCGGCAGGATGCGCGGACCGGATGCAGCCGACGCGGATCTCGTCACCGTCGGCCTCCGGCGGTTCGAACCGCGCCCAGCGCATTCTCTATCCGACCCGCAACGCGATCGCCCGACGCCACCATGACCGAAAGGTCTTCCTGTATTGAATCCGCCCGAGCGATGATCGCCGAAAGCGCCTTGCCGGTGGTCGCGCCGTCTTTCTCGATTCTGGCGAGACTATCTTCCGCGCGTCGCGACGCCAGATCGAAAGCCGCTATCGCCGTCTCAAGCGAGGCCTGCCCTTCCCGCACAACGCGCAAGCGGCGATTGAGGACAAAGCAGTAGACACAGGTCGCCAACAGCAAGAGGGTTACGACAATATCGAGCGCAGTTCCGGTCATGGCGCTTCGCCGATTTTCACAGCGGCGAAATCGCCGGATCGCCCTATCCTTGCGTGTGCGAGGAGCGCCCCGCCCGCTCGCACTTCCGCTACAGCGCCGCGAGCGCTCCGGAAAACAAGCGTGTCCCCGGGCTTCAAGGCCTTGAGCTCTCCGAGCGAGATCGCCCGTTCTGCGATGACAGCGTCGATCTCGGTTGTTCCGCCCGCCGCTTCGCGCGCCAAACTCGCCGCCCACGCACGCTCGGAATCGCGCGTTTCGCCCGCCAGAGCCCGAGCCAGAACTTCACGGATTGGATCCAGCGCTGCATAGGGAAAGAGGGCCGATATCTTGCCGCTCCCGCCTTCGAAACGCACCCGGAATTTCGCCAGGGCGCAGACGCTCGCCTCCTGAGCGATCACCGCAAAGCGCGGCGTCGTCTCGAGACGCTGGAGCTTGAACTCACCTGCGGCCACAGGCTGGAACGCCTCGGCGATGTTGCCGATCAGCGTTGCGAAGACGCGCTGGGCGATCGCCAGCTCGATAGCCGTGAAGCCGCGCTCATCGGCCAGCACGCCCGCGCGGCCCCGCCGTCCGCCAAGCAACGCATCGACGCTCGCGATGAGTACGCCGGCGTCGCAGGCGACAAGGAAGCTCGCATCGAGAGGCTCGGCCCTGCCGATGGCGATCATCGCGGGCGGCGTCAGCGATTGCAGAAAATCGCCAAAGCGCGTCGATGAAACGTCGTCCAGCGCCGCTTCAAAATTCTCGTCGGTCAGTTGGCGAAGGCTCGTTGTCATCAACCGCGCCGTGCGATCGAGAATGACGTCCAGCATGGGAAGGCGCCGATGAGGCACAAACGCGGAATTGATCAGCGCGCGCAAGCCGGACCGATCAACCGATTGCGCGCCCGCGAAGTCAAACCCGAGCAGATCGGCGACGCCGTTCGCGTCGTCGTTTTCCTTCCAGATGACGTCGCCGTCGCTACCGAGTTCTTCGGCGTTTTGCATGATGCTACTGAACGATAATGTCTGTGATCACGGCTTCGCCCGCCGTTTCGGGTGCAATGACAAGATTCACGCGGCGCAGAATTTCTGACTTTAGCAGGCGCATGCCTTCCTCGCCCTTGAGGTCGTCGGCGCTAAGCCCCCGCAGGAGAAAGGCGATCCGCTCGCGTATTTCGGAGAGCCGTCTCTCGATAACGCTCGCCGCCGCGGCGTCCGCCTCTATCGAAACCGCGAGGCGCATATAGGCGGCCCGGCCGGCGGCGTCCGGCGCAAGATCGACGAGGAACTCAGGCAGCGCCAGAGAGCCGCCTCCCTTCGCCGGCGCTGACAGAGCGGCGACGCGCGGCGCCTCGTCGCGATCCGATTGGGGTCTCGCCAAGTAGACTGTCCCCGCAATCATGATGAGCGCGGCGCCAGCGAACGCGGCAATATGCTTTCCCGGCGTGCGCACACGCACCCGACCAAGGCTTCCTGCCTCAAGCGCCACACTCATAGCGTCCTCACGCTCCCATTCATGCCGAACACGGTTAAGATCGGGTTTCAGCGGCCGTTCTTGCCCGGCATTATTTTCCGGGCCCTGCGACCGCACTCGCCCCAACGCTTTGATTTCAGGCGATTCATCAATGGCACGCGCATTGCCATGGTCAGGGGCGGCGCCCTGCGCCGTAAGCGGAGCACATTTTGGAAAACGCCATTACCGCCGGGTTATCGCGCCAGATCGTGCTCATGCGCGCCCTTGAGGCGACAGCGAACAACGTGGCGAACCAGACCACAGCGGGCTTCAAGGCTGAGCATGTGGCGTTTCGCGAATATCTGGCGCGAGTTCCCGCCGACAGGGACAGCGACGTGTCGTTGGTATTCGATCCCGACAGCTACGCGGATTTCTCACCCGGCGGCCTCGAGCAGACGCACAACGCGCTCGACTTCGCCATCGACGGCGACGGTTTCTTCGCCGTCGAGTCCGTGGAAGGCGTTCTCTACACGCGCGATGGCCGCTTCTCGACCAACGAGGTCGGCGAACTGGTGACGCGCGACGGCGGCCGCGTCCTCGATCCTGCCGGCGCGCCCATCCTTCTGGATGTCGAAGCCGGACCTCCTCTTCTCAGCCCCGATGGCGCGCTTCTTCAGAACGGCGTCCCTGTGGCCGCGCTGGGCGTTTTTGAATTCGACGATCCAAGGGCGCTCGAAAGACGGGGCGACAATCGATTCCGCACGACGGGCGAAGCGAAGCCGGCGGCGGCCCCGCGCCTGTCGCAGGGTTTCATCGAGACGTCCAACGTCGAGGCGGTCGCGGCGATGACCGATCTCGTCGAGATCAACCGCGCCTACGAACAGGCGGCGCGCGTTGTCGAGACCGCCGACGAGCTGGCGCGCGAAGCCGTGCGTCGGCTCAGCGAAAACGCCTAAGGAGACGCCCGCATGAAATCCTTGTCGATCGCCGCGACCGGCATGCTCGCTCAGCAGCGAAATGTCGAAGTCATCTCCAACAATATCGCCAACCTGAACACCGTGGGGTTCAAGCGTCAGCGGGCCGAGTTTCAGGACCTCATGTATCAGACCCTTGAACGCGCCGGCGCAATCTCGTCGGCGACAGGCGCGATCGTTCCGAACGGCGTGCAGATTGGGGCCGGCGTGAAGACCGGGTCGGTCTACCGGATCATTGAGCAGGGCAACGTCACGCAGACCGGCAATGACCTCGATCTCGCCGTTTCAGGGCGCGGGCTTTTCCGCATCGATATGCCGGATGGAACCGAGGCCTTTACGCGCGCCGGCAATTTCTCGATCTCGGGCGACGGCCGCATCGTGACCCAGGACGGCTATGAACTGCTTCCCGGATTTGCGGTTCCGGACGATGCGGTTGACATCACCATTTCCGAAGACGGCGTCGTCGAAGCCCGCATCGCCGGCCAAGAGGACGCGCGCGAAATCGGCCGTATCGAGCTGGTGACGTTCTTCAATGAATCCGGCCTCGAAGCGATCGGCGACAATCTGCTTCTCCAAACGACCGCATCCGGCGAGCCGGTGACAGGCAACGCTGGCGATCCCGGATTCGGCCGCATCCTGCAGGGCTTCATCGAGAACTCTAATGTCGATCCCGTTCAGGAAATCACAGCTCTGATCGCCGCCCAGCGGGCCTACGAGATGAACGCGCGCGTCATCGAGTCATCCGACGAAATGCTGGCGCAAAGCGCCAACCTCAGACGGTAACGGAGTTTGAAGTTGAAGTTTCCTGTCGCCATCTTTGCTGCAGCGATCGCCTCGCTCGCCCCCGCCTCTGCGGCGCAGCGCGCCGCCGACCTGCTGCCCGCGATCGAAGCGGCGCTCGCCGAAAAAGGAGCGCCCGCCGATGTGCAGGTGATTTTGACTTCTCCCGAGCAGCCCGTGCCCGACAACGCGACCTTCGACTCGGTCAGCTTCAATCAGGTAAACGGGCGATTCGCCATCCGCTTGTCCGCAGCGGGCGCGCAGCCCAGCATCGTCTCCGGAAGCGCGCGCGCGCCGGTCGAAACGCCCGTTCTGATCGAGGCGGTCCCGCGCGGCGAGGAAATCAGAGAAGAGAACATCGGCTTTGCATCGACCGCGAACGTGCTGGCCGCCGACACAGTTTTCGAGGTCGAGTCTCTTGTCGGCGCCGTCGCCCGGCGCAACCTCGGCGCCGGCGCGCCGCTCCGCCGCGCCGACGTCGCCCAGCCGGTTCTCGTCAAGAAAAATTCTCTTGTGACTGTCGCCTATGAGGCGCCCGGACTTTCGCTGACCCAGAGCGGAGTCGCGCAAAGCAATGGCGCAAAGGGCGACGTGATCGACATCGAGACTGTGCAGACCGGGCGCGTCATCCGGGCGGTCGTGTCAGGAACGAACTTCGCCGTTATCGCCGGCGCACGCCTCGCCGCCCGGGAGCAATAAATGACCTTACGTCCCATCGCCGT
>JBEBFW010000220.1:0-5814 GCA_040081755.1 Parvularculaceae bacterium | reverse complement strand
TCGACCGCGACGGCGAGAACCGCGAACCCGACAAGGCATGCGCCCGCGGCGACGAGCGGAACAAGGCCGGCGCGCCGGCGCGCGAATAGTTTGGCCCCGGCCATCAATCGTTCTTGTAGACAAGGCCGTCCTTCATGACGAAGCGGACGGTCTCGAGGATTTTCACATCGGCAAGCGGATCGGCCTCGACGGCGATCAAATCCGCCGCGCAGCCGGCGCGCACGCAGCCGAGCTCGGCGCGCCCCAGCGCTTGCGCCGCGAGCGTCGTCGCCGAGCGGATCGCCTGCATCGGCGTCATGCCGTAGCGAACCATCCAGGCGAATTGCTTGCCATTGTCCCCGTGCGGATAGACGCCGCTGTCGGTGCCGTAGATGACTTTCGCTCCTGCTTTCACGGCCGCCCGAAAGCTCTCGCGCTGCACCTCGGCGATGTCCGCGTCTTTCTTGAGGAACTCCTCAAGCTCGCCGTTCTTGCGGCCTTCGGCCTGCGTGTATTCGCTGTTGTAAATGTCCATGGCGAGATAGACGCCGCGATTTTTCGCCATCGAGATCGCCTCGCCGTCGAGAATGCTCGCATGCTCGATGGTGTCGACGCCGGCGCGAATGGCGTTCTTGATCCCTTGCGTTCCGTGCGCATGGCTCGCGACCTTGAGGCCGCGCGAATGGGCTTCCACGACGATCGCCTGAAGCTCCTCGACCGAGTTCTGCTCGGCGCCCGGCGTCGTGCCCTTGGAGAAGACGCCGCCGGTCGAGCAGGTCTTGATGACGTCGGCGCCGAACTTGATGTTCCGGCGCACGCGCGCGCGCATCTCCCACGGGCCCGTGGCGACGCCCTCGCCTGTCGCTTCCGCATCGTTGGGGAGGAGGTTGTTGTCCGAGCAATGACCGCCGATGATGCCGATCGAGGGGCCCGAGGCGAGAATGCGCGGGCCCGGCACGACGCCCGCATTCACCGCGTCGCGCAAGGCGACATCGGCGAAGGCGTCGTTGCCGACATCGCGCACCGTCGTGAAGCCCGCCATCAGCGTCGCGCGCGCATTGGCGACGCCGAATATCGCGCCGGCCTCGCGCGACTGCTGCAGCGCGTTGTAGCCGCCGAGCGTCGCGTCGCCGATCAGATGCGTGTGCATGTCGATGAGACCGGGCAGCACGGTCTTCGCGCCGAGATCGATCGTCCTCGCGCCGGCGGGCGCCGGCAGCGCGGCCCTCGCGCCGATCGACACGATCTTGCCGCCGTCGATGACGAGGGCCGCATCGGCGATGACGCGCCCGTCCGCCGGATCGATGACGCGCGCGGCGCTGAGATAAACCTGCTCGGCGCTCGCGGGCGCGGCGAGCAAGGCGAGCGCGGCGACGCCGCAGGGAATTCGCATCGGCCCCTCCATGAAGGGGCCGATGCTCCGACGAAACGTCCGTCAGCGTCAATAAGCGAGCGCTCAGCCGGCGAGGCAGGTGTGCAGCGCGGCGTCGTATTGCGCCTTCGACTGGTTGTAGGCGGCGACGCCCTGGTCGTAGCGTTCGTCCGCCGCCTTCTGTTTTTTCTTCTTGAGGACGTGGCCGCCAAGCGCGCCGGCTGCGGCGCCGACCGCGGCGCCCTTGCCCGCCCGGTCGGCGATCACCTCCCCGCCGATCGCTCCGGCGGCCGCGCCGACCGCCGCGCCCTTAAGGACCTGACGATTGCCGGCGTCCTCGCGCGTCGGATATTGCGTCGTCGCGGGGTCGAACGCCGCCTCGGTCGCGGCGACATCGCGGCAGTCGCGCGTGGGCGCGGCAATGACGCGAACCGGTTCCGCGACGGGCTCTTCAATCGCCGCCATCGTCTGCGGTTCAACGATCTCCGCCGCTTCGATGTCAGCCGTCGCGAGATCCGTTTGCACAGCAGCGGCCTCGGCGACGGCCTCACCGGCGCCCGTGTCCCGCGCGCTCATGGCGAGGCCTGCGCCCGCCAGAAGCGCCGCGCCGCAAACGCCCGCCGCCACCATCATCCGTGTGCTCATGAGTGCTCCTGTTGAAGGGGCGAGGCGCCCCGTTGCTCCGGGAGAGAAGAGTAAATCGGCGGTAAGAAACGGTTATCCGGCGCACTCGCATTGCGGGGATCGCCAGCGTGACGACGCAAGGCCCCGGTAATTCCGGGGTTTCCGGCGCTGGTGAATTATTCGAAAGGCGCGGGGCGCGCTGTCACGCTTCGCGGGTCGGCGCTCCGAGCGCCAGCTGCGGCTGCCGGATGAGCGCCCTCGCCGTCGCCCGTTCGGCGCGCTGAAACCGCACGAATGCCGGCAGCAGCGACATGCGGCGCTTCGGTTCGATCCCGTCCGCGAGGCGGTAGAGATTTTCATAAAAGAACGCCATCGCGCCGAAGCCGTTCACGGCCTTGATGGTCGCGCTCGGCGAGTTGGGGCCGAGATAGCCGGGGCCGAGGCGCAGGAGTTTCTCCCATGACGGCGCCGCGACGACAGCGCCCGTGATGAGCCGCCCCGCAATGTCCGGATCGACGCACAAAGGCCGGCCAAGTCCGATGAGGTCGGCCGCGCCGCTCTCAAGCGCGCCGCTCATGCCGGCGCGCGAGCGGAACCCGCCCGTCACCATCAACGGCATTTTGGCGACGGCCGCGACCTTCTCGGCGTATTCGAGAAAATAAGCCTCGCGCTGAACCGTCGATTGCTTCGCGCCCGTCTCGACGATCGGCTCCAGCGCCCCGCCAAGGCCGATCATCATCGGCTGCTCGTAAGACCCGCCTGATATCTCAAGGAGATCGACGCTCTCCTCGTTCAGCCAGCGGACGACCTCAAGGCACTCCTCGAAGGAATAGCCGCCCTTCTGGAAGTCCGAGGAGTTCAGCTTCACCGACAGCGGAAAGCCGGAGCCGACTTGCGCGCGCGTCGCGCGGATCGTTCGCATCAGGAGCTTGGCGCGATTTTCGAGCGACCCGCCCCACTCGTCCTCGCGCCGGTTGGCGTTGGGGTTCAAGAATTCCGAAATGAGATAGCCGTGGGCGGCGTGGATCTGCACGCCGGAAAAGCCTGCGCGCTTGCACTCAAGCGCCGCGTCGGCGAAGCGCGCGATCACGTTTTCGATTTCGAAGCCGGTCAGCGCCTTCGGCTTGCCATAGCCGCCGCCCGGAATCTTCAGCGCCACAGCGGAGGGGCCGACGGGCTCGGCCGCCACATAGCTCGGCGTCTGGCGGCCGGCGTGAGAGAGCTGCACGAAAATCGCCGCGCCGTTTTCCGTCGCCGCGCGGGCGTAGGCGCAAAGCGCGCTGCGCTGCTCGGCCGTCTGCGGACCGTCAATGGCGACGTTGCCCGGCCGTTCGAGATAGCGGCGATCGACCATGACATTGCCGGTGAGGAGAAGTCCGGATCCGCCTTTGGCCCAGCGCCGATAGAGCGTTACGTGCCGCTCGGTCGCGCGATTGAAGGCGTCGGCGAGCCCTTCCGTCATGGCGGCCTTGGCGAGGCGGTTTCTCAAAACCGCGCCGCACGGGAGCCGCAAGGGGTCGGAGAGAGTCGGCAAAGGAGAAGGCCTCCCGAATCAGACGCCTTCTATCACATATCGCGCGCGGTCCGGAGCCTGTTCGGCAGCCTTGCCGGCGCGCATCCGCACGCGCAAGACTATCGCCATGAGCATCAGGACGTCTGCGGAAGGCTCCGTTTTCATCGTCGTCATCGACCGCCCGGAGCGGCGCAACGCCGTCGATCGCGCGACCGCCGAGGCGCTCGCCGACGCCTTCCGCAAGTTCGACGCCGATGAGCGATTCTCGGCGGCAGTGCTGACCGGCGCGGGCGGGAATTTTTGTGCAGGCGCCGATCTCAAGGGCGTCGCGTCGGGGGCCGGCAATCGCGCCGAGACGGATGGCGACGGCCCGATGGGCCCGACGCGCCTGACGCTCGGAAAGCCGGTGATCGCCGCCGTCGAAGGCTATGCGGTTGCGGGCGGCCTCGAACTCGCGCTGTGGTGCGACCTTCGCGTCGCCGCGCGCAACGCCGTGTTCGGCGTTTTCTGCCGCCGCTTCGGCGTGCCTCTGATCGACGGCGGCACCGTGCGTCTGCCGCGGCTTATCGGCGCCTCACGCGCGATGGATATGATCCTCAGCGGCCGCGCTGTCGGCGCGCAAGAGGCTCATTCATGGGGCCTCGCCAATCGCCTCACCGAGCCCGGCGCAGCGCTCACCGCCGCCGTCGCCTGGGCGAGCGAGCTCGCGGCCCTCCCCCAGCTCTGTATGCGGAACGACCGGCGATCCGCGCTCGAACAATGGTCCCTCCCGGAGCGGGAGGCGATCGCCAACGAGTTTCGCTGCGGCCTCGCAACGCTCCGATCCGGCGAGACGGTCGCCGGCGCGACGCGCTTTGCCGGCGGCGCCGGTCGCGGCGGAAAGCGCCTCGATTGAGCTTCAAGATGACGACATCTCCGCGCCGCCCTCATGCCTGACCTCGTCCATGCGACGGCGGCCGCAGTGGCGCTCGATCCGGACGGGCCCCTCGTCGGCGCGCTTCTTATCGGCGCCTCGGGAAGCGGAAAATCCGCGCTCGCGCTCGCGCTCATCGAACACTGCCCGTTCCGGCGCAGCGCGCTCGTCAGCGACGACGCGGTCCTGATCGATGCGGCAGGCGAGAGGCTGATCGCCCGCGCACCGCAGATCCTTTCGGGCCGCATCGAAGTGCGCGGCTACGGCCCCGCGCCCGTGCGCACCGCTCCGGCGACCGGGCTGCTGGCGGCTTTCGAACTGGCGCGCGATGCGCCGCGGCTTCCAGAACCCGCCACGAAAGCCTTCGCTGGAGCCAATCTGCCGTGCTGGCCGCTCGCTGCGGGCGATCCGACCGGCGCGGCTTGTCGCTTGAGGGTGATTTTGCGCGCGATACTCGCTAGGAACAGCGGTTCCGCCTGAAGCAGGCGCCGCCTCACGAGGATGCATGATCGGCATTGTGGTTGTAACGCATGGACGGCTCGCCGAGGAATTTCTGGCGGCGGCCGAACACGTCGTCGGACCCCAGGGCGGCGCAAGGGCGATTTCCATTGGCGCTGACGACGACATGGAGAAGCGCCGCGCCGACATTCTCGCCGCCGCAAAAGAAGTCGATGGCGGCGATGGCGTCATCATCCTCACCGACATGTTCGGCGGCACGCCGTCAAATCTCGCGATCTCGATCATGGAAAAGGCGAACGCCGAGGTCATTGCGGGCGTCAACCTCCCGATGCTGATCAAGCTCGCGTCGATCCGCAACGAACACGACCTCAAGGGCGCCGTCGCGGCGGCGCATGAAGCCGGGCGCAAGTACATCAATGTCGCGAGCTGGGTTCTCTCCGGCGAAACGCCCGCCGACTGAGGCGACGCATTGGCCGCCCTGTCTCAGAAAGTGACAATCAGGAACGCCCGCGGACTCCATGCGCGCGCTTCGGCCAAGTTCGCCGCGGTGGCGGGATCCTATGACGCCGAGATCACCGTCGCCTGCTGCGAGTGGCGCGTCTCCGCGCTCTCGATCATGGGCCTCCTGATGCTGGGCGCCGGCGTCGGCGAGGAGATCGAGATCACCGCCGAGGGCCCGCAAGCGCAGGAAGCGATCGACACGCTCGTCCGGCTGATCGAGGACCGCTTCGGCGAGAAGGAGTGAGCCTCACGCCCGCGCGGCGGCGCCCTTGGCCTCGCCGATCGTCACTTTCTGACCGTCGCGCAGGCGCTCCGCGCCGCGGATGATGACCCTGTCGCCGGGTTTCACGTCGCCGATCAGTTCGATGAGGTCGCCGTCCGCGGCCCCCAGTTCGACATCGATCTGTTTGGCCGTCAGATCGTCGCCGACGACATAGACGCTGACGCGGTCGG
>JBEBFW010000219.1:0-5824 GCA_040081755.1 Parvularculaceae bacterium | reverse complement strand
GTTCCGTCCCCTGAAGGCGCCGGCGATGATGCGCATGATAGCCTGATCCGGGCTTGGGGCCGCGGCGGACGCCGCCGAGGCGGCGCGCTTATAGAGCCTCTGGTCCAGGACGCAAGCTTGCGCCTGCTGCTGTGGTCGTGGTGCTGGCGAAGCGTCCGGCGGCGCGCCGGAATCGTGCAAAATGCGCGCGTTAACCTGAATGTTTTACAACCAATAAAAGAAAAAGGTCCAACTTATCCCACACTTCAATTCAAGTTTTATGATGTCTTCTCGTGGAGGCCCCCCCAATCGAGGGAGCCAGTTGTGCGGAGTCACTCATGTCGGCACCCGGACCGGTCGAGAACCGGTTTCTGATTATCGCGTCAAGGACGGCTCGAGAGGCGATGGACGTGGCGGCAACCGGCTGCAATGTGTCGCTCGCCGAGCTGACGGCCAAGGGCCGCTCGCGCGCCGTCGTCGCGTATGCAAGGCAGATCGCCATGTATCTCGCTCACGTCGTCGGGCACATGTCGCTGACCGAGATCTCCGCCGTCTTTGAACGGGATCGCACGACCGTCGCTCACGCCTGCCATGCCATTGAAGACCGTCGCGACAGCGAAATGTTCGACAGGCAAATCGAGCAGCTGGAGAGCGACTTGCGGGCCCGGTTGAAACTGGTGTTCGAGAAACAGCGCATCTGGACCGCGGCCACGCCGCTCGGCGCCACGCTGCTGCGCCGCCAATTTGGAGCGATGGAACGGGACCGACGCGCCCGCATCGCCCGGTGCTCCGGCGCTAGGCGGCGGAGGCGATCTCGTTGATGCGGGCGATCATCGCGGAGAGCCCGTTCGAGCGTTGAGGCGTCAAATGCGAGTCGAGGTCGAGGGGCCGAAGCGAGGCGCGCGCGTCGAGGTTCAATATCTCGGTTGGCGACTTGCCCGAATAGAGCGCCAGAAGTACAGCGACGAGGCCCTTGACGATGTGAGCGTCTGAGTCGCCCGACAGGTTGACGACCTTGCGCCCGCTGCTTTCGACCACGGTCGGCCAGAGCCAGACCTGAGAGGCGCAGCCCCTCACCTTGTATGCCGCGTCGCGTTTCTCCTCAGGGTACGGAGGCAGCGCCCGCCCAAGATCGATCAGATATTTGTAGCGCTCGTCCCAGTCGTCGAGGAATTTGAAGTCGGCGGCGATGGTCGCGAAATCGGGCATGACCCGGATTTAGGTCGCCAGATGCGCCCGGGCAAGCAGCGCGAAGCCCCTGGAGTGCGCCTAAAGTAAATGGACAGGCGGCTCAGCCGCCGCCTGCGCCGGCGACCCACCCGACACATCCGGCGACGTCATTCAAGCCATGCTCGCCGAGGCAGAATGCTTCTTCATAGGGCGCACGCGTCGCCGCGATGCACTGGCGCAAAGTGAGGCTCGCCATGGAGAGGCAATTGTTGGCGCGGTCGTTCCTGGCGTAGACGTCCGCCAGCTTCTCGTTCATGCCGCCCGCTGCGTAGCGCGCTGCGAGATTGAGCACGCGCGTCATGATGACTTCCGCGTTCTCCCCGTTCAATCGGCCGGATGCGCTCTTGCCCCAATCCGGAGACCAGGCGCCTGAGGCGCTCGCCAGCATGGGCTGGGTCACCCCTTTGTCGGTCGCCGCCGGCAAGGACGGCGTCGCGGGCTCGCCTCGCCCCCTGGCGTAGGAATCGGCGTCATCCAGCCGGGCCGACGGCGCCGAGAGTTTGCCCATGCCCCATTTGGTCTTCTGCATGGCGTAGGCCTGCGCCTTGAACGCCTCTCCGAGGGCGGCGAAGCGTGTCGCGTCGGCCGCCGCCATGGCGATCACGCGGTCGGTCGCGGCGGCGGCGCCGCCGAGGCGGCGAACGTAGAAGGGGTCCTGGGCCAATTGCGCGAACAGCGCGTCGCGTCCCTTCATGCCGTTGTACTTCGCGTCTTCCAGTTCGTCCTGCAGCGCGTCCCGAAAACCCGGAGTGTCGGCGGCGACCAGCGCCGCATAGGCGACCCATCCCGAGGAGAGATGTTTGGCGTCATGGGCCGACAGGCGCCTGTGCGCCTCGCGCGTCACTTCCGCGCTCGTGAACGGCGTCGCCTCGATCGCGGCGATATCCTCCCGGTAGCGGACATAGTCAGCCGCCCGACGTTCCAGCGAATCATCGCGCGGCTGGGCGAGCGATTCGGCGCAAACCGCGCTCGTCAGGGCAAGGGTCGCCGCCGCGGCCGCGATCAGCGCTGGTCTGCCCAAGAATCGCGGCTTTCCAGCGCGGCCCGGATTTCGCCCGGCCGTTTCGTTACGCAACATGAGCAACTTCTCCCGTTATCTCAATGCGCCCAAGAAAGGCGTCGATCGGCGACGCTTAGACCATCCCACCTAAGGCCAGCTTGGCCATACATGCGGTATTCGAGTCAAATGCGATTTTTGCGCCGAAAGCCGGCGCCCGCACTTGACTGAATCAGGGGCGGCCGGAGCGGCCGGACGGATCGATTCAAGCTTTATTAACGATGGGCGGCGATGGTCATACGGCGTTAATGAACGTGGCTGTCCCGTTAAATCCCATGCTGCAGACGCTTTTCTCACGGCTGTTTGATGCGGAGGGCGCCGCCCGCGGCGCCGTCTGGGATGGGGGCGCCGGCGCAGGCGTTCTGGTTGTCGATGACAGAGGCAGGATTCGGGGCCTCTCCGAGGAGGCGCCTCGGCTCATCGGCAAGACGCGTCGCGACGCGATCGGATCGAGCCTTGCGGATCTCTTTTCGCATGACGATCGGGACAGTGTGGCGCGCGCACTCTCGCTCGGGACCGCCGCCAGCCCGGTCCGGGTGCGACTGGCGCGTCATCCAGAATCCATGATCGACCTCAGATGCGGCCGCACAGCAGGAAGAAGAGTTTCAGTGCTGCTGGTCGCAGCGGAGCCGGCGCTGGCGCCGGCTATCGGCCAGACCCCTACGGTGTCGCCAGCCCCGGCGCTGAACGACGGTCAGGCGCTTGGCGACGTCAGCCACGAGATGCGCACGCCGCTCAATGCGGTCATCGGATTTGCGGACGCCATGCTCAGCGAAACCTATGGTCCGCTCGGTCACGCGAAGTACGAAGAATACGCCGGCATCATTCGCGCCTCCGGCAGGCACCTTCTGGACCTCGTCAACTCGGCGCTCGATCTCGCGCGGCTCGACGCCGGCCGCTATGTCCTGAAGCGCGAGACGGTCGATGTCGGCGCGCTCATTCGCGAGTGCGCCGCGCTCGTCCGGCTCGACGCCGAAAAGGCCGGCCTCAGAATCGACGTCAGGATCGCCGACTGGCTGCCTGAAGCGCCGCTCGATCCGCGCGCGCTGCGCCAGGTGCTGATCAATCTTCTCTCGAATGCGATCAAGTTCACGAGCGACGGAAGCATCTCTCTGGAAGCGCGTGCTGAAAGCGGCGAACTCGTGCTGACAGTGACGGACACGGGCGTCGGCATGGCGCCGGCTGAACTCGCAAAGCTGGGCGCGCGATATGCGTCGAAGGGCGCCGATGGCGTGCGCGGCGCCAAAGGAACCGGGCTCGGCCTCACGCTCGCCTTCGCGCTCATCGAGCTGCATGGCGGCGTTTTGAGATTCGCCAGCGCGCCCGGCGAGGGCATGCGGGCCGAAGCGCGCCTCCCGATCGTCAAGGCGGCGGCGCCGGCGCGGCGGCTCCGATCGGTGCAGTGTAGCGAGTCGATCGGCGGCAATGCGCAGCATCCCCCAGCGGTCCTGACGGAACTTGAGCGCGTGGAGGCCTATCGCCGCGAGCGCGCCCGGTCAGCCGCCTGAAGGCCGGCGCGTGTCGTGATGGCAGTTCGCCCTGCGCGTTGTTAGAAGGGCCGATGGATCGCCCGGCGCGCCTCAAGTCTCACATAATCGTCAGCGCCCTGTTGCGTCGCGCCGGATTGGCTGGCGCCGCCGCGCAGGTCGTTCGCAAAGGCGATGCAGACGCCGGAGCCATAGCCGTGAAAGTATTCATTGGTCGTGTCGATGGCGTCGCCCTGGCGCGGCTGTTCCTGCCCGGTCACGACGAGAAGGGAGACGCCGTTTGGCGTGAGCCTCTTGACGCCGCCGCCCCCGAAGATCGGATTGACGCGCTTTTGGAGAAGGAGCGCCGATTCGATCGCGATCTATGGATCATCGAGATCGAGGATCGCATGGGTCGGAACTTTATCGGGCCGCCCTGAGGCGAGATCCAAGGCCCGTTGCGCTGCGATTGCATTGACCCTGCAAAGCCCCCGACCGTATTTACCCGGCAGGAGAGTCGATGAGCGGATTGCAGATCACGGGTGCGGCGTTGCTGATCGGCTGGCTGATCGGCGCCGGGTTTTTGACCTGGGCCTATCATCGCGCGGGGCCGATCTGGATCGAGCGGCACTCCTTGAGATTTACGCTCGGCGGCAAGAAACGCCGCTGTTCGGGCGCGATCGGGGAGATGGCGATCCTCGGTTACAGCGCTCTGCTCTTGTGGATTGTTGACGCCATAACGCCTTCCTTGAGTTTCTTCGACATTTTGATCCGCCATCCCGTGTTGGCGGCGGCCGGATTTGTTTTCGCCTCAGGCATCGTCGCCGCCTATACCGTCAGCGAGGTCGAGCATCCTGACGCCGCAACCAAGCGGCGCCTCCGTCAGACCTATGCAATTTATTCCGTGTTCTCGACCCTGCTGTTCGGCGGGGGCATGATCTTGATCTTTGCGCTTGTGACCCAGTTCGGCGCGGACACACGCAACTTCGCCGTCGAAGCCGAGCCCATATTGGCCGATCTCGACGCCGCCGCGGCGGGGCCCGTGGCGGAAACGGCGCGCGCAGTCGAATTTGCGCATCTCGACGCCATGCGCCTCCTGAAGCGGGCGCAGGACCAGATGACGCCCGTCTTCATCTTCGCCATCGCGATTTTCACGCTCAATCTCATTGTCCTGTACACGCCGATCAGGGCGCTCTATCGCGACAACGCCGTGCTGTTGACGAATATCTCTACGCTGATCGCCATTGCGGCCGTCGGCGCAGCCGGCGCCATCGTCTACATCAAATCGTACAACGCGTTTCTCGGCGAGTATCTCGGGCGCCTGATCGCCCTCCCGCGCGACATCGTATCGGCCGACGCCCTCTTCCAGCGACGCTACACGGACATACTTCTTGCCGCTGAAGGAAAATCGAGTCTTGTGGGCTTCATCGGGGACTTGAGCCGGGAGTGGGGCGGGCTCACGGCCGTCGTGGGCGTAGTTCAGGCCGCTTCCGCGCGCCTTGCAAAGAAGCCCGAAATCGCCGGCGCCCTGCACGCCCTCGCGATTGAGGTCGAAGAACCGAATGCTCCCGCGGCCAAGGCGAAAAAGAAAGAGGCGACAGCATGAGAAACCGGCGATCGGCGACTGTGCAGCTTCTACTTCTTGCTGCGGGCGCGCTCCTTGTTTATGCGGCGGCGGCCGTTGCAATAAACCGTATGCCCGCTTCTGCGCGCCTTGAATCCATCGGTCCGATCGCCGCCATGCCGACGATGCCGTCCGGCGCGATCGAAGTGATGACCTGGAATCTCGGTTATGGCGGGCTGGGCGCAGAATCCGAATTCTTCGCCGACGGCGGCAAGGACTATCTGCCGCCGAGCCGCGCGATCGTCGACAAGAACATCGCCGGGATCGTCGCCGAGCTCAGCAAGCGCTCCGACCGCGGCGTCGCGACGTCCTGCGGCGAGATGCACCTCGACGAGCCGATCGACCTCGCGAGCCACGCTCGTCCCGCCGTGGAGCTTGCGGCTCAAGAGGTCCGCCTCACCGGGCACGCGGCCGATGCGGTCTGCAGGGGGCGTCCAGAGCGCTCCTCGCAGCGCAGCGATCACCTGA
>JBEBFW010000218.1:0-5857 GCA_040081755.1 Parvularculaceae bacterium | reverse complement strand
ACGCCGGGCCGAGGATTTCTTCCCCTGGCGGCGAAGGTTCGAAAGCCGCGCTGTGCGCGGCGATGAAGGCGACCGCCATTCCTCGCGAAGCAACAAATCCTAGTCCCGGCGTCCTCCGCTGCGCTGCGGCCCTTCGGGTGCGGGCCCCGCGCCGATCCGGCCAAGTCCCTCGCCCACAGAGCCCCGAGCGCTCCCGCGCGGGGACGGACAAGGAGAAACTTCCATGACTGACCTCGCCCTCAATCCTGAACAGGCGACGCTCTCGGCGACCGCGCAGGTTCTCGAGGAACTCCAGCTCTACGGCTATCGGCCGGGCGCTGATGAACCCGATCCCAGGCCGCTTCCCGAAGCCGGGCCACTCCAGGGCGCTGTCGCCGACATATTCGACGCGATCGTCGCCACGCTCTCCGACACGGGGCTTGAAGTCGATCTCCAGCAACTCCTCTGGTCGTTGACCAATGTCTTCCACTTAAGCCTCGGCCGCGTCGACCGTGCGCTCGACCGCAACGAGACCGATCAGCGCCGCAGCCAGCGCGACCAGGACGGCTCCGAAATCCGCTCGGTCGAACTTGAACGTCTCCTCGCCGAAGGTCTCAGCCTCGTCGAACGCCGCAACGCCCACGAACTGATGCGCGATGCGGCAGTCTCGCTCTTCGAACGCCATCTTGGCGAATGCTGGCGACCGCGAGCGGGATCCCGCGCCAGCCATCAGGCGCTCACCAGCGCCGTCATAGACAGCCGCGACTTCATCGCCGCCAAACGCCGCGCCGAAATCGAGCCGCTGACGCCGGCCGGCACCAAGATCGCCTTCGCCGGCGGCGTCGATTGCAACGATACCACAGGCATCTGGGCCGCGCTCGACCGCGTGCGCGCCAAGCACCCCGACATGGTATTGCTTCATGGCGGCACGCCGCGGGGCGCCGAGAAAATCGCCGCTGCCTGGGCCGAAAATCGCAAGGTCGCGCAAATCGTCTTCAAGCCCGACTGGATTCGCCACGGCAAGGCCGCCCCGTTCAAGCGCAACGACGCGCTCCTCGAAGCGCTGCCCATCGGCCTCGTCGTCTTCCCCGGCTCCGGCGTCACCGACAATCTCGCCGACAAAGCCAAGCGCCTCGGCATCCCGCTGCTTGACCACCGACGGTGAGCGAGGGCGCTTATGTCGGCTTGCTCGACAAAGCAGGCGAAGCCGCCGCGCATGAGAATCGCGGCTCAAAGCGGACTTATTGACGACCTGTCGCTTCGCCTTCGGAGGCAATTTCAGACGAAGCCGCATCCGAGTCAGAGGGGTGTAGTTTATGCTCGCTTTACGCGCTCCAGGCTCATTCCGCATCGCTTCTTTATTCGCAGACACCTAACTGATGCGATGCCTGCGGGCTCTCGACTCAACTGTGATGGCTCGGCGCGCTGAACTCAGCGCGCGAACGCGGCGACAATGCGGAGGCGTTTGAATGTTCGAGCTAATTCTGGGGGCGATTGTCGCTTTCGGCGTCGCGCTCTATCTCGCCTACACGCTCATTTATCCCGACAAGCTCTAGGAAGCGCTAATGTCCCGTACACGAATCATTCCGGGCGTGCCGAGCCGCGCGAGAGCGGGCGAGGCGCTGCCGCAGCAGGCGCCCCCTTCTCCAGAAGCGCCGGAGGGCGCTGTCAAATCGACCGCGTCGAAGCCGCCCTCTCTGCTCGACTGGAAGATCATCGGGCCGGCGATCGGCGCGTCGTTCAAGAAACTTGATCCGCGCGCGATGGTGAAGAACCCGGTGATGTTCGTCACCATGCTCGGCGCAGTCCTCACCACCATCGGCGTTTTCACGACCACAGCCGACCGCTTTTTCGTCGCGCAACTTGCCGTCTGGCTGTGGTTCACCGTGTTGTTCGCGAATTTCGCCGAAGCGGTCGCCGAGGGCCGCGGCAAGGCGCAGGCGGAAAGCCTAAAACGGGCGCGGCGTGAAGTGATGGCGCGGCGTCTCCGCGACGGCCGGGAAGAAAAGGTTCTCGCCCCAAACCTGCAGAAGGGAGACATCGTTGTCTGCGAGGCAGGAGACATCATTCCGGCAGACGGCGAAGTCGTCGAAGGTATCGCCAGCGTCAACGAAGCCGCGATCACGGGGGAATCGGCGCCAGTCATCCGCGAGTCGGGCGGGGATCGCAGCGCCGTCACAGGCGGCACGCAGGTGATCAGCGACCGCGTCGTCATTCGCATCACCATGGAGAAAGGCCACGGCTTTCTCGATCGCATGATCGCCATGGTCGAAGGCGCCAGGCGCCAGAAGACGCCCAACGAAATCGCGCTCACCATTCTCCTGTCGGCGCTGACGCTGATCTTCCTCCTGGTCTGCGTCACTCTGCAGCCGTTCGGCGTCTATGCCGGAGCGCGGTTCTCGGTTCCTGTGCTGATCGCGCTGCTCGTCTGCCTCATCCCGACGACGATCGGCGGGCTTCTTTCGGCAATCGGCATCAGCGGCATCGACCGCCTGATCCGCCGCAATGTCATGGCGACAAGCGGCAAGGCGGTCGAGGCGGCCGGCGACATCGACGTCCTCCTCCTCGACAAGACGGGAACCATCACTCTCGGCAACCGCATGGCGAGCGCGTTCGTTCCGGCGCCTGGCGTCGCCGTAGAGCGCCTCGCCGATGCGGCGCAGCTCGCCTCCCTTGCGGACGAAACCCCCGAAGGCCGCAGCATCGTCGTGCTCGCGAAGCAACAATTCAGCTTGCGCGCGCGCGGTGTCGCCGAGCCGCACGCCGCCTTCGTTCCCTTCACGGCGCAGACGCGCATGAGCGGCGTCGACTTTCCCAAAAACGGCAATCCCACCCGTTCGATCCGCAAAGGTGCGCCAGACTCGATCCGCGCCTACGTGCAGAAGCTCGGCGGCGCCTATCCGAGCGCCGTGGGGCAGAAGGTCGACGAAATCGCTCGCTCCGGCGCTACGCCTCTTGTCGTGGTCGAGAACGGCGAGGTGCTGGGCGTCATTCAGCTCAAAGACGTCGTTAAAGGCGGCATCAAGGAACGCTTCGCGCAGCTTCGCGGCATGGGTATCCGTACTGTGATGATTACGGGCGACAATCCAGCGACTGCGGCGGCGATCGCGGCCGAATCCGGCGTCGACGACTACATCGCCGAAGCGACTCCCGAAGCAAAGCTCGCCTTCATCCGTGAGCAGCAGGCGAAGGGCCATCTCGTCGCCATGACCGGCGACGGCACGAACGACGCGCCGGCGCTCGCGCAGGCCGACGTCGGCGTCGCCATGAACACGGGCACGCAGGCCGCGCGTGAGGCCGGCAACATGGTCGATCTCGACAGCAATCCGACGAAGCTCATGGAGATCGTCGAGATCGGCAAGCAGCTCATCATGACGCGCGGCGCGTTGACGACCTTCAGCCTCGGCAACGACGTCGCCAAGTACTTCGCCATTCTGCCCGCGATGTTCGCAGCGCTTTACGCGACCGAGGCCGGCGCGGCCGGCCCGCTCGCAGCGCTCGACGTCATGAACCTCGGCTCGCCGCAATCGGCGATCCTCGCCGCGGTCATCTTCAACGCGCTAATCATCGTCGCCCTCATTCCCCTAGCGATCCGCGGCATCACGTACCGGCCGCTCGGCGCTGCGGCGCTCTTGCGCCGCAACCTGCTTCTATACGGCGTCGGCGGGCTAATCGTTCCGTTCATTGGGATCAAGCTCATCGATGTGATCCTCAACGCCCTCAATCTTGCCTGAAGGACAACGCCCATGTGGCTCTATCTCATTCTCGGACTTGTCGTCTTCGCGCTCCTTTACCTTTTGACGCTTGCCGTCGGACGCAGCTGAACGCTCGGGACTTCCATGGATTTCACCGCAATCGTTTTCATCGTCTTCATCGTCGGAACGACGGCGCTGCTGTCGTGGCCAGTCGGGCGCTACCTCAAATGGGCGATGGATCCGGCTCAAGCCAATCGGGCGACTCAAATATTCCAGCTCGTTGGCGGCGCGCCCGCGCGCGCTGCACAAGGCTGGAAGGAATACGTGATCGCGATCCTCATCTCGAACGCGGTCATGTTCACGGTCTGCTATCTGAGCCTCGCCCTTCAACAGTCCTTGCCGCTCAACCCGGACGGCAAGGAAGCGCTGACGCACCACCTGATCTTCAACACGACGGCGTCGTTCACGACGAACACCAACCTTCAGCACTATTCTGGCGAAGTCTCGATGAGCTATCTCTCGCAGCTCGCCGCGCTGATGTGGCTGCAGTTTGTCACGCCGGCGACCGGGCTTGCGGCGCTCGCGGCGATGGCGCGCGGCCTCGCTGGCCGACCCGACATGGGCAACTTTTACGTCGATCTGCAGCGGGCGACTTTTCTCGTCCTGCTGCCGGCGGCGGTCGTCGTCGCCTTGCTGATGGTGATCGGCGGCATGCCGATGACCCTCGATGGCTCGGCCGTTGCGACGACTCTTGAGGGCGCAGAGCAGACAATTGCTCGTGGGCCGGTTGCCGCATTCGTCGCCATCAAACAGCTCGGCACCAATGGCGGCGGCTTCTTCGGACCAAACTCGACGCATCCATTCGAAAACCCGAATTTCTGGACCAATGTCCTATCGACGATCGCAATCATTCTCATCCCGATGGCGTGCGTGTGGATGTTTGGCCGCGTCACCGGGCACATGCGCCACGCCGCCGTCGTCTTCGCCGTCATGCTGGTTCTCATGACCACGCGCATCGGCTTCGCCGCCTGGTTCGAAACCGAGCCTACGCAAGCCTTTGCTGAGCTGCCGATCACGCAGGACGCTGGCAATCTCGAAGGCAAGGAGCTGCGCTTCGGAACCTCGGCGGGCCCCTTGTGGGCCGTGGTTACGACCTCAACGAGCAACGGCTCGGTCAACTCGATGCACGACAGCCTGAACCCGCTGACCGGCCTCATGCCGATGGTCGGCATGTGGCTCAACGAGGATTTCGGCGGCGTCGGCGTCGGCATGATCAACATGTTCGTCTACATCGTCCTTGCGGTATTCATCGCCGGCATGATGGTCGGCCGCACGCCCGAGTATCTCGGCCGGCGCATCGAAGCGCGCGAGGTGAAGCTCGCGGTGTTCGCGATGCTGGCGCATTCGCTATTCATTCTGGGGGGCGCTGCGCTCTTCGCGATGACTCCGTGGGGCGCGGCGACCCTGAACAACGTCGGCGCACACGGCTTTAGCGAGATTCTTTACGAATTCAGCTCGGCGAGCGCCAACAACGGCTCGGGCTTCGAGGGCCTCGGCGACAACACCCCCGCCTGGAACGTCGCGACCGGCCTCGTGATGCTGCTCGCGCGATACTTCCCGATCATCCTGCCGCTTGCGATCGCCGGATCGCTTGCGACGAAGCGCCAAGCCGCTCCGTCCGCCGGCACGCTCGGCGTCCAGGACTCGACGTTCGCCATTATGCTGCTCGCCACCATCGTCGTTGTCGGGGCGCTGACGTTCTTCCCGGCCGCCGCCTTGGGACCGATCGCCGAGCATCTCCAGTTCATGAGGTAGGACATGATCGCCTCGTTCCTCGCCAGCATCCGCCTCGTCATCGCCACGATGGCGATCTGCGTGGCCGGCTATTCGTTCCTGATATGGGGCATCGCGCAGGCGCTGGCGCCGGCGACCGCTCACGGCTCTCTCATCACCGCGGCTGACGGCAAGGTCGTCGGCAGCCGGATGATCGCGCAGAAATTCACGCGGCCTGAGTATTTCTGGCCGCGTCCTTCGGCCGTCGACTACAACGGCGCAGGCGCAGGCGGCAGCAACAAATCGCCGACGAGCAGAGACCTCACGGCGCGCGCAACCGAGACAGTCGCTCAATACGGTGCAACCGCCGCAAATCCGCTGCCCGCGGAGCTTGCCGCGGCCCTCGACGC
>JBEBFW010000217.1:0-5932 GCA_040081755.1 Parvularculaceae bacterium | reverse complement strand
CTACAAAAAGAAATTGGCCGATCTCGCTTCAAAAGGCGCAACGATAGCCAGCAGCGATGCTGTGACCGCTGAGTTTCGAGGACTGCAGGCCGACGCCGCCGCGCGGCGCGGCTTCGACATCGGACTTGGCGCTGCTGAAGGGCAGACCGCGCCGGGCCCGGGCAAACAGAAAATTCGCGGAGCGCTCGTTTCCGCCGAACAGGGCGCCTACGATGTAGCCGTCACATTCTCGATCGACCGCAACAAAAACGCGGACGCCGCGAAACGGGGCGCTTCTATCGCCAAGGCCGATCCCATCGTCGCCACCCTGCGCAACGGCCAAACCGATGCGCTCTATCGTCTGGGATTTGACATCGCCACGGGAATTTTCGGCGACCCGGCCAAAGGCGCTTTCGGCAATACGTCAAAAGGTCCTGGCTCGCTCGGAATTCGCGACAGTCTCAGCGACGCCGGCCAGCGCGGCTTTGACGCGGCCGCCAACTTTCATCTCGGCCGGGACTACACGCCCTGAGGTAACGGCGCCGGCAATTCGCACCGACTTCGCAACATCATAGCATCGAAGGACACACGTATGACTCGTAACTATGTGCTCGCGCTCCTGAATGGGACCGCCGCCGCTCTTTGCTTCGCCGCTCTGCCAATTTCCGCCGCGCAAGCCGCGACCGGTGCGCGCGTGCTGCTGCAAGGCTTCAATCCTTTAGCGCCCGATGACGCCAATGTAGTCACACTGGTCGATCAGCCGACGCTGGTCAGCGATTCGCTGATGGAGGCCTGGACCGAGGCGCGTCCCAAAATCTGCGACAAGATCAAAGGCGAGCTGGGCGTCGGCGGAGCAGCCGGCGGAGAGACGCTTTACGACATCACCTGTCTGATCGGCGAGCCGGCGGCGCTCGATATCGCGGGCGCGGAACAAACCTTGCGCGGCGCCTACGCGGTCACCGGTTATATCGAGGCGACATCGACCACGCCGACCGCCTTTGGCTCTTACGCCGATCCCCGTTTTTCGGTCGCCTTCACCGCAAAACTCGCATTGATCATCGCGGTCCAGCCCAATCGCGACCAGACGCTGAAAGTCTCAAGCGCGCTGTTCACCATCGGCGGCGCGACTCTCGATTCGCACAATGTCAGCGCCGACGTGCTCGAATTCGTCAGTGACGACCTCATTCCGTTTTTTGGCGGGCCGAACTTCAAGCGCATCGCCGAAAACGCGGTTAACTCGCTGTCGATAGACCTTGCGAGCCGGTTCAACACTGCGCTGGCGCCGGTGAATGCGCAGTTGAAGGGCCCGTCGGACGCGGTGCGGGTCGGCGTCTACGCCAATCCCGCCTATATCAGCGTCGCCTTCGGCCCGCGCGAAATCGCGCCGCCGACCAATGGCGGTATGAGCGGCCTTCTGCGCTGGGATGCGGCGCAATTTGCGCCGAAGAACGGCTGCCAGAGTTTCGACATCCGCGCGACGGTCCAGACCGGCCCGGTGCCGCTCTTGACCGCCAACGCCGAAGCGCCGAAGCGCCAGATCGGCGTGTTTCAGGCCTCGCCCGCCGGACCCGCTTCATGCGCCTTCACCATGACCGGCCTGGCGGCCGGCTGGCCGAATTTTCTGACCGCCAGCGTGATCGGTGGCGCCGCCGCCCGCAGCGCCGGCAGTTCCCTTTACGGCGTCAGCTATTCGCTGGCCGGAGATGGTTGGGATGGCCGAAAGGTGATCCCGCAGCCGGTGGCGAGCGAGCGCCATTACGCGGTCGCCCGCAGCATCGATGCGACCGCCGCCAAGACATCCGATTATTCTTCCGCGAAGGCAGTCGTGGGAAAGCGGACCCTTCCGAGGATCAATCCGGCGGACGACTATGCGATCGCAACAGACGGAACGCGCAAGGGCGACACCGTCACTCTCAATCCCCAGCCGTTGCCGCCTCGCCAGCGATCGATTGACGGCGTCCAGATGAAGGGCGCCGATGCCGGCATCATCATCGTCAGTGGCAAAAACGCCGATCCGCTCGCCAGCAAGCTTCCGGCGGCCGATCGCGTGTTCGGCGCGGGCGTCGATCCGGCCGTCGCCGGGAGCGTTGGAGTCCGAAGCCAGTCGGCGGCCCCCGTCGATATCGACGCCATGGCGGCGAAAGGGGCGGCGCTTGTGAACGCCGATCCGCTGGCGGCCGAACTTCGCAGCCAGCAGGCCGACGATTCCGCCCGTCGCGGGTTTGATATCGGGATGGCGGTGGCCGAAGGGCATACATCGCCCGGCCCCGGCAAGGATGCGATCGGCCGCTCCCTTCCCGCCGCCGAACAGCCCGGTTTTACGGCTGCCGTCGATTTTTCGGTGGCGAGCAACCGCAAGAAACTCACCGACCTGGCGCCTCGCGGAGAGGCCGTCGCCCTGCAAGATCCGTTGTCGGTCGCGCTTCGCGACCAGCAGGCTGACGATTCTGCGCGCCTCGGATTCGATATCGGCATGGCGGTCGCGGAAGGTCAGACCGCGCAGGGGCCTGGAAAAGACGCGATGCGCCTTAAACTGAAGGCGGAAGAGCAAGGCGGATTCGCCTCAGCGGTCACATTCTCCGTGGACCGCAACAAAAACAGGGAACGGGCGGGGAAGGGCGCGGCCATCGCGGCGGCGGATCCGATCGTCGGCTTGCTTCGAAACTCCGAAACGGACGTCTTCTATCGCCTCGGCTTCGACATCGCGATCGCCATATACGGCGATCCGGCGCTCGGCGCGGAGGGCAAGACCGCGACCGGACCGGGGTCGCTCGGAGTTCGCGATTCCTTGACCGCCGCCGGGCAACGGGGGTTCGACGCGGCCGGAAAGTTGCGGTTAGGGGCGAATTACAAGCGCTGAGCGCACTCCTCCGTATGCGATGTTTCAAGGGATTCGCGCGGGGCCCGCGTCCTCGCCGGATCGCTTGACGCCGCCGTCGTTTTCAATTTGAGACGGCGCTTCGCTTGGCGCGCAGCCGCTCGCCCGTCATCATGATGCCGGGCGTCCACCATCACCTCATGATGGAGGAGCCGATCGCCTTCATCTCGACGCTCCGTGCGCTCCTCACCACCTGGCCGGTGCGGGTGGGGGTGTAGCGGGAGGCGAAATCGACTCAACTTGCGAATGAGACGCAGAAGCGTTCGCAAAGTCGCCGAAATTAACCATGGGAGCCCAATGACCCGGCAACCTGCAGGGGAAATGGGTCGAACTTATCCTACACCCCCCGCGGCGGCCTCACTCTCCTCCACTGTCGAACCGGACACGGCGCGCGAGCGCGCCGGCGCCGGGCACGGACAGGAAGCAAAGGAGAGATAATGACCTCGACCGGAAATGAATACGTATACGGACGATCGCCGCCCGGCGCCGGCCGCGCCCCGCGCAAGGCCCTGCGCCGCGCCTATGGATGCGGGAAAGGGGCCGGGCGTCCCATTGGACGCAAGGCCCAGAAGAGCCAAAGTAGGCCTTTTGCGACATGAGCGAGAGTGTTTTCACGGCGAAGGCCGCCAAGAACCGGTTTGGCGAGGTTCTCGACGCGGCGCAGCGGCGGCCGGTCACGATCGTCAAGCACGGGCGGCCTTTCGCCGTCGTGCTGTCGCATCGGGACTTCGAGGAGGCGCGCGCCGCCCGCCTCGCTTTGCTCAAGATCGAGATCGAGCGCGGCGCCAGCGACCTCAAGGCCGGGATCGTCCATGACAGCCGCTCGTTCTTCCAGCGTCTGAAGGAATTGCGCCTGTGAGCCAGGTTTGGGTGTCGCGGCAGGCCGCTGTGGATGTCGCCATGGTTCAGGAAAGCCGCATGCGGGCTGGGGCGGCGGCTGAGGCGGCGGCGCTGGTCGAGCTCCTCGAAAGCCGGCTCGGCATTCTGGCCGAGCGCCCGCAGGCCGGCGCGCCGGTTCCGGAAATCTCGGACACGCTGCGCGCGCATCACTGCGGCGGGCAGATCATCTATTACGCGCCGTCCGAAGGAGGGCAGGGCATCGAGGTCTATCGCATCCTTCCAGCCGGGTTCCAGGAGGCGCTGGGGCCATGAAAGCCGCAAGGTCCACAAGAGCTCCTTTCGCGCAGCGTCTGATGGACGCCGCCAGCGCGCCTATCGATATTGGGTGGCCTGTTCTTGCGAGCGCAAATGAAAACAGAATGTTGCACGTCGAAGCGTTTTCTTCAGGTGAAGGAGAGTGTCGTGCCGGTGACGACTTTGCGCGCGACTTACGCACACGCTCCGAACATTGTCACATCGACCATGAGATCGGGAGCGACCTTGACAATCGCGCGCGCGTGAGTTCGTTTAACGTCCAGTCATGTTCAAGAATAATACTTTCGCTGCCTGACGCGCATTGGGGATAAATATGAGACCTGCAACTGTCCTTGGACGGAGCATTGGGGCTGCGCGGTTTTTCGGTTCTTGGCGGCGCGCGGCTGCCGCGATGATGGCGGCGATGCTGGTCGCCTGCTCGGGCGGCGGCGAACCGGATTCCGGCCCGCCCCCTGTCGCTCCCCAGTTTACGGTCACCGCCACGGCGGAAGCAGGCGGCGCCATCTCGCCCGCGACCGCGACCGTCGCGAGCGGCGCGACGGCGACCTTCACCGTGGCGCCGGGCAACGGCTTCGACATCTCGTCCGTCTCGGGCTGCGGCGGCTCCCTCAATGGCGCGACCTTCACAACCGGCCCGATCAAAGCGAATTGCGGGGTGAGCGCGAGATTTGGCGAGCAAGCGGTGGCGGCGCAGCTAGTGCTCGCCTACGGCGATGGAAATCGTATCTCGACAGTAGCCGGCGACGCCGCCTTTGAGGTCCCTGTAGTATTGTCGGAAATGCGCGACGGATTGCACCTTGTGCTTTTGGAGGCGCCGGCGTTCGTCAACGTTGCCGGCTGGAGCCTTCGAGTCGATCCAAGCCAGCTTTCGAATATTCCAAAGGAGTTCGATGTAACGGTCGCAGTTTTGGATGCTGCAAACAAGGAGCGAGCCGCGCAGTCTGGCATAGTCGATATCGCCATTGTTGCCTCTATTGCGCCCGTGCAGACCCTTCTTAACGGCGGAGCCGTAAGCTCGGTTTCATCCGGAATGCGCGTTGAGGCGCCGTTTGGTGCATTTGCATCTGGGTCCGCTCAAATCGCCATTGCGACGCTGCAGTACGCGGATGGCCGAGAATCAATCATTCTGGAATTGGATGAGGCCAATCAGGAGCCATTGCCCATAGAGTTCTTGGCGGATGCCGAGGCAATCTCCAGCACTTCGGTGTCAGAGTCAGAGAGTGCAATCCCAAATTCGGAGCAGGTTCCTTGCGATGCCCGAAAAAAGGAAAGCGTAGCTCCGTCCTGCATAAACATGTGGGTGGAAAGAGGCGCGACCCTGACAGTTTGCGGCTTGGAGGCCTTGGGTTGGAACGAGGAATGGTTTGGGGCGGCCCGGGCGGTTCAGGATTTCAATGTCGGGCTTCGTTTCGATAATTCTGTGCCGGCTCGAAAATCTTGCCCGACCGCCGAAACAGAAATCAAGTTTCATGCTGAAATTGAGGACGACATGGTGTGGTCTCAACTTTCAGGGCCCGCGGGGTGGGAAACAGGCCAATTGCGCGGCGCGAGACCCATCTTGTTAATACATGGATATGAAGCGCCATTGGGTGGCGTTGGCGGCGGTCCAAAATACTGGCTTGGCCTGAACGACATTCTTAAGGGCCTGAAATCGCAAGATGGAAAACAATTGGCAGTCTTCACCTTTCAATGGCACATGGGCAGCCCATATCAGGAAACTGCGGATGATCTCATCGACGCCTTAGCGAGAATAGTCGCTCTAACAGGCTCCGAGGTCACCATTATTGCGCACTCGTTTGGCGGCTTGGTAGCCAGAACTGCGGCTCAGAGCCCGTTTGAGAACCTGATTCCCTGACGGGACGATTTGTGATTCAAGCTTGCTATGTGGACACAAGCAAGCCGTGGCCGGATGGCCAAGAT
>JBEBFW010000216.1:0-5957 GCA_040081755.1 Parvularculaceae bacterium | reverse complement strand
CCGCCGACGCCGCTGTTCTCGGCGAGCGACCCGATCGAGATTACGCTTACGGGGCCGATTGCCGAGATCGCGCGCAAGGCCGCGACTTCGACCGAGGCAAAGCCCGCGAGCCTTGGCTTTGCCGGCGAGACGCAGGCGATCGAGCTATCAGCACGCGGCAATGCGCGCCGGCGCCCGGAGACCTGCAAGTTTCCGCCGCTGCGCGTGAAGTTCGCGAGTGCGCCGGCCGGGGGTTCGCTGTTCGCGGGCCAGAAGACCCTGAAGCTCGTCACGCACTGCCGTTCGGCGGAATCCTTCCAGCAGCACACGCTGCTCGAATACGCCGCCTACAGAGTTTATAACCAGCTGACCGAGGCGAGCTTCCGGGTGCGCCTTGCGAAGGTCCGCTATGTCGAGGGCGCGACGGGCAAGCTTGTCGCCGAGCGCGTCGGCTTCTTCATCGAGGACATCGACGATCTCGCCGACCGCGTCGGCCTCGACGACGTCAAGGCGGCGGGCTTGAAGCTCGCCCAGCACGACCCGGAGGCGGCGGCGCGCGCAGTTCTTTTCTTCCACATGATCGCCAATCACGACTGGTCGATGCTGGCGGGGCCGGAAGGCGAATGCTGCCACAACGGCAAGCTGCTTGGGCCCGACAAGGCGGCGACGAGCGGCCTTACCTACGTTCCCTACGATTTCGATTATTCGGGCCTTGTCGATACGCCCTACGCCGTCCCGCCGGAGGACTTCGGCATCAAATCCGTGAGGACCCGCTATTATCGAGGCGCCTGCGCCCAGAATGCGGACATCCCCAGGGTCGCCGCGCACTTCCGCGAGCGCCGCGCTGCGGTGCTCGACGCGGTCAATGCGACGCCGGGGATGCAGCCGAAAACGGCGACCCGGGCGATCAAATATCTCGACGATTTCTACGCGGAGATCGCGGACGACGCGGCCGTCAAAAAGCTCCTGAAGCGCTGCCGCTGACACAGCGCCGGGCTCTTCGCGGAAGGCCGGATTCCACTCGTCGCGCGGCGCGCTATCGCGCCGGATAGAGCGTGAGGAATCCGCCGGACGCCTTGCTCTCGTCGCCGACGACGAGCCGGCCATCCGGCATGATCGCCAAACCCTCCGCCTGCGGATGGTCTCCGGAAAGACGCCAGTAACGGACCTTCCCGCCCGCGGAGGTCACCTCAAGGATGGCGCCGGCGGCGGAATCAAGAACGAGGAGGTTTCCCGTGCGGGCGTCGCGGGCGACATCTGCGGCGCGGAACGCCTTCGGGTTGGGGACGCGGCCATCGAGTTTGATGTCGATCGCCTTTTTCGAAAGACCGCCGAGGCGCGACCATTGGTGAATGACGAGGCGGCTCCCGGCCTGCTTGCAAGCGATGAAATAGCCGTCTTCCGCCGCGGTCGGTGCGAAGCCTTCGACCTCGCAGGCCTTGCCGAGGCCGGCGTCGAAGCGCGTGACGGCGAGAGACCGGCGGCGCGATTCGATTCTCGCTTCATGGATGACGCCCTTGCTCGTGATGAGCGCGAGGCGGTCGCCCCCGACAGCGATCGCTTCGAAGTCGCCGACGAGGGCCGGGCGTCCGAGCGAGAACGATCTGACGATGCGCCCCGTCGCGACATCTAGTTCGTAGACGGTCGCGGTTTCGTCATTATGCGCATAAACGCTGTTCGGGCCCGCCGGGGCGAGGCCCGAGATTTCGGTCAAGGCGCCGTTGAGACGTTTTGGCGCCGCTGAGGGCTGCAAGGATGCGCCGCCGCCGGCGCCGAAAGCGAGGGCCGGCGCCAAGGCCGCGAAGGCAAGGCCCGCGACAAATGCCGCCGCGGCGCGCCTCCCTTGCTGTCGTTTCTCCCGCCGCATACCCGCCGTCAGCTCGTGAACCAATGGCGGGAGCATTCCCTCAGGAGAAACGGGAGGTCAATCTTCCCGCGGCGGGGCGCCCGGCGCGGCCGCCCTCGCCGCGCCAGTCCGTCCCCGCCTCTTGTCCTTTGCACCGCGGACGCGCTTAAATCGGCGCGGAGGGCTGGGTGGGGGAGCTGGGCTTGGATATTCCGGATACGCAGGGTCTGCAGGCTGTCGGCTGGCGCGGATTCCTCGACTACACCTATCTCCTCGAATCGTTCGCCGCGCTGCTGCTGTCGACGGCGCTGGGCGCGCTCATCGCCTTTCATCCGGCGACGCGCCGGATGGTCGATACGATCGACGAAGCCGAACTCCCCAAAGTGCAGATCCTGTGCGCCCTCATCGGCGCCATGGTCGGCGTCATCGTTCTCGAATACGGCCTCGTCGTCGGCTTCGTCGTCTTCGGCCTCGGCGGCCTGATGCGCTTTCGCACCGAAACCGCCACAACGCGAGACACGACAAGGCTCATCATCGTCACGCTGATCGGGCTGATATGCGGCCTCAACCTGCCGCATTTCGCGGTGCTCTCCGCGCTCTACGCCTGGGTCGCGATCTTCTTCTTCGACGGCCATCCGGTCTACAGCCTCCGGGTGCAGGAGGTTCCCAAGGGCCGCATCAAGGAGGCGGCCGACGCCTATCGCGCCGGGCTCGCCGCCCTCGGCTGCAAGCTCATCAGCGAGAACAAATCCTTCGCCAAGCGCCGCATCGACTATGTCATCCGCGCGCCGCGCCAGGCGGAACAGGCCGCGCTCCAGACGGCGCTTGTCGAAAAAGTTCCGCCCGAGATGCGCGGCGAGCTCGACTGGGAGGTTCGCTGAGGGGCGCGGATGTGCTCTTTACACGGACGATCGTGACGGGCCCGAAGGTCAGCCGGGGAACGACTGAACGCCGATTTTCTCGAGGCGGCCGTCGCGCTCGATGAGACAGGAGAGGCTCTCCATGCCCTGCACGTAGCAGAACATGGGCGCGGCTTCAGCGGCGATGCGCGCGAATGCCTCTTCGCCCATCCAAGCCTCGGGATGGAACGGAAACTCGGATTCGCCCGGCTGGCCGGAAGTTTTGGACCAGGGCGACAGGTCCGCGGTCGTCTGCGCATGCCGCGCCGGGAGCCCGGCCCATTCGGCAAGCGCCGCCGACATGGCCGCTGGCGTCGCCGCTTCGTTCAGTCCCATCACGCGCGCCGACGGCAGCGCATCGGTCCAGAAAACGTCCCCGCCTGCATCGCGCACGACCAGCAAGGCGACAGCCTGCGCGCAAGTCGGCCCCTCTGTCTTCACCGTCGCGGTGAAGCGCCTGCCTTGCGCGCCCGGCCACTCGGCGCTCGCTTCGGCCTCGCAGCTCGTTTCTGCTCCGTGGCGGTGAGCCGCTGGTGTGTGGCTGCATCATCGTACGGGATGGCGCCCAAGTTCATCTTGAGGCGGGGTATCATTCGGTTTGCGGAATCGGGCGGTCCAGAGGCGCAGGTTTCGGTGCGAGATGCGCGCACCACGAATGGTGATGATCGCCACCACCACGGCCGAAAGAAAGTTCAAGCTGGCACCATACGAGAGGTGGGTCGCGACCGCCATGCCGACCGCAAACACACTGAATTGCAGCGCGGTCAGCGGTCCAAATCCCCGCCAAAAACCAATCGCCACAACAAACGCGAACACGATGATGAGAGAAAGGATCAGCGTACCGACTGGTTGCGGGGCATAAAACTCCGCGAAGTGCGCAAGTTCAAGGATAACGATGGCAGCAAAGACGAAGAACACATCGCCCGCCCAGTTCCGCTCGTACACGCTCCCGCCGACGGTCTTGGGGGACGGGCGTGAGAGAAGGTAGAAGAGGGTGCAGTACCCTATGTCGAGGATGAAAAACGCGCTGGTAATATTCCAGTCCTGAAACGCGCGTTGCAGGAAAAGCGTCCCGAGCCATGCGCCAAAGAATGTGGTTGCACCCAACAAGACGCGCAGGTCGCGCGCCGGCGGCAGTGCGGCCCCGCCGGCGGCAGTCATCATGACGGCTACAAGCCAGACGAAGACCCACGTAGCCCAATGGACAGTTGGCTCAACCATCGCAGCGGATCATCTTTGCCGCCCCCACCGACGGGTCTCTCTTCAATCAAGCGCGCACCCACGGCCTTCGCGACCGCTTCCACCGCTTGATGGGAGTCACGCACGAAACGAAAGAGACTCTCGACGCCCGAGTACAGCCGCTCCGCGGAGGCGTCGTCCTTCACCAACTGTGACAAGTGTTCACAGAGTGAACACGCATCCGATACCGTGGATGCGGTAACAGGATGGTCGGTTCCCACACCCGCAACATCACGATAGAACGCTTCAGGCGCGTCTTGCAAAGAGAGGAGCATAGCGCTCACCGCGCCAATCGCAGCCAGTTTCGTTGCGGTGCTGTGCGGTGATAAGAGGGTGGTCGCGAGTGGCTTCAACCCTCGCTTCTCAAGTTTCAGAATCTTCAGCTGGTGTCGGCGGGCATCCAATCGTGCGCGGGTCATACCGTTCCTCTCTTCTCGCCCGGAATGGGCGTGGGAACGGTCGGCCGGGTGCGGTAAACGAAAGGTTAAGAATATCTCGCAGCGCGGGAACGCTTCTGGTAGGGAGGCCTAGGATCGTCATTCTCAAAGATATGATTGAAAAACAAAGACCTACCGAGAGCGTCGTCGCGTTTCGCGTTCGGACCTACTTGACGCGGGCGTTTCCTGAGGTTCTCCATGCGCTTGCGCATCTTCACGGAGCGCCTCAAGCTCCTGCGCCGGCGGCACCGAGTCGATCCGTGCAGCAAAATCCAGATTCTCAACGATCCACGCCTGCAGGCGACGATACCAATCGTCGGACTGACCGGCTTCCATAAGCCCCGCCTGCGCGAGCCGGTCGTTCGTTTGCTTAAGTATCGTCGCAAGGTACTTGTCGGCTGAGGCGCCTCGCATCGCCAGCTCGCGGATCGCCCGCGCCCGACTTGGAATCGGTGATTGGTTCCGACGCCAGTCGTCAATGATCGTGAAAAACGTGGGATCGCATCGAACGTAGAAGCGATTGGAGTGCTCGGCCATCGCATGACCCTATCGTATGGACCGCACAGACGAAACAGCCGAATCGGCTCAGACGGTGCACAAGGTGTACGCGGGCGTACACCAGTGAGGTGTAGCGTTCGATGCAGCCGGTATCCCCACCACGCCGAGCGCCGAGTGCGCTCGACTGCCTGATTGGCACACAATTGCGCAAGGCCCGCGAGTTGCGTCGGCTGCCCCTTGCTGAATTGGCGACCGCCATTGGCGTGTCGCTCCAACAACTCCAGAAGTATGAGACTGGCGAAAATCGCATCACTGCCGCCAGGCTGCACGCCATCGCGATTGCGGTAGGCGTGCCGGTGTCGTTTTTCTTTTCAACTGCCCCGGATGATGGCGCGTCGGCTTTCGACTCCTCGACCGTCGTGCTTGAAAACCTCACGCCGACCAAGGCGCGCTTTATCCGTGCGCTCATGCGGATCGAAGACCGAGCCCTCGAACATCTCCAGATGGTGGTCTATCAAGTTGCGCAGGCGGGCACTGTCGCATCCGATCCGCCCGCTCTTGGATCAGAGAATTCCATTCGTCGGCGGGTGAAGCGTCAATCGACGTGACTGAGCATCCCGATTCGACCGCGCGATGGTCGGATAGTCCTCAGAGCCTGTCCTGAGACAAGGCGAATCGGATGAATCGTTTAGCAGAAATTCCTTGAAGCGACGAGCCGACGCATGATTCTGATTGAGGCGCCGATGGCATGGAGAGGCGCCGATGTGGACGACGAAGAATCGCGGACGCTACGACCGCAGCAAGCTTCGGTACCCGAGCGATCTGACCGACGAGGAATGGACGATCGTCTCGGCGATGATCCCGCCCGCGAAGAGAGGCGGCGGCAAGCGCACGCAGGACATGCGCGAGGTGGTGAATGCGCTGATGTATGTGCTCTCGACCGGCTGCCAGTGGCGCGCGATCCCGAAAGATCTGCCGCCGAGATCGACCGTGCACGGTTATTTCGACCTTTGGACCTGGGACAGGACGCTCGACCGCCTGCACGCCGCGCTTTATGAG
>JBEBFW010000215.1:0-5970 GCA_040081755.1 Parvularculaceae bacterium | reverse complement strand
GGTCGGCGAGAACATCTGAAACGCATCTGCGTCGCGCGTTTCCTCGTCGGCGCGCCAGACGAGCGGGGCGACAGAGCCGCCATTGGCGAGGCCCGTGTAAAGCGCCGCGAGATCGCGCATGGTGACGCCGGCGCCGCCCAGCGCCAGGGTCAGCCCGAAATTGCGCTCAGCGCGCTTTGGACCCTTCAAGTGCACGCCGGACGCTTCCAGCACGGCGGCGAGGCGATCGGCGCCGAGCCGGTCGAGCAGCGTCACCGCCGGCACATTGAGCGAGTGCTGCAGCGCGTCGGAGAGACGCACTTCGCCCCGGAAAGTCCGGTCGAAATTCTCCGGCGAATAGCCGTCGAACGATTGCGGCATGTCGTCGATGAGCGTGTCGGGACCGGCGAGACCCTCTTCGAATGCGAGACCGTATATGATCGGCTTCAGCGTGGAGCCCGGCGAGCGGACGGCATTGGTGAGATCGATCCAGCCGCCCGCGGCTTTGAGACTCGCGGAGCCGACGGATGCGCGAACGGCGCGCGTGCGCGTATCGACAATCATCAACGCGATGGTCGCGCCGTCGTCGAGCCTCGCCGCATAGGCCGCGGCGCGATCCTCGGCGAGCGCTTGCAGGCGCACATCGAGCGTCGAGCGGATGACGCCGTCCTCTGAAGCGCCCGTCGCAAGCTCATGAGCGACATGAAACGCGTGACGGTCGAGCGGCGCGCGGCGCGACGGCAGGCTCGCCTCGGCGGCCTCGGCCGATCTTGCTCGTTCAAGCGCGCCGACTTTTTCGAGACGCGCCAGCACGGCCCGGCGAGCGGCGGTCGCGGCTTTCGGCCGGAGGTCCGGACGACGCGCCTCGGGCGCCTGCGGAAGCGCGATCAGCAGCGCCTGCTCGGCGTCCGAGAGATGCGCCGGCTCATGCCCGAAATAAACAAGGCTCGCCGCGCGCACGCCCTCGAGGTTGCCTCCATAGGGCGCCAGCGTCAGGTAGAGTTCAAGAATTTCCTTCTTGGACAGCCGGCTCTCGATCTGCAGCGCCCGGAGGATTTCGACAGCCTTGCTGCCGATGGTGCGCTCGCGCGGCTCAAGAAGCCGCGCCGCCTGCATGGTGATGGTGGAGGCGCCCGAGGTCACTCTGCCCGACGAGACGGCGTCTTTCAGGGCGCGGGCGAGCGCCGCAAGATCGACGCCAGGGTGGCCGTAGAAGCGCTTGTCCTCGACAGCGACGAGCCGTTCGATGAAGACAGGATCGATGGTGTCGATATCAGCCTTGAAGCGCCAGCGCCCGGCCTCGGTTGCAAAAGCGTGCAGCCATCTGCCCTCGCGATCCAGAACCAGCGGGCTATAGGCGCCCGCCCGCTCAAGCGGCGGCGGAAGCGAAATATCGGCGACTAGAAAGAGTGACAGGATTGCGGCGAGCGCGAGCGCGCACTTGCGGGCAAAGCCAAGCTTTCGCCCACCGCCGTCTCCCCCCATCGGTGAAAACGAAGGGGAGACTGGCGGAGACCCGATCAGTTCCTCTGTGAGCGGATTATTGAGGTCCGCGCTCACCGATTTTCTCCCTTAAGGCGACGGCGCGATCGCCACATTGGCCGCCGTGGACCTGCCGACGACGCCGGGCTTGTACATGTCCTCGATCACGGCGCCCGGCATGACGAAGGACCCGGGCGTCACCGCACGCACCACATAAGCGAGCGTGAAGGTCTCGTTGTTGAGGTCGATGGCGGCGACATAGCGGTCGTCGCGCGCCTCCGCGATGCGCGGCCGGCTGAGCGATCCGATCCACGCATAGGGCCCTGCCGCATCGCCCGTCGCCCCGTCTTCCGGATTGAGGATGGTCTCGATCTCAAGACCGGACGGGAGGAGATCGGCGATGATCGCCGGATGCGTGCGTTCGGCCTGCGCCGCGCCCGTCAGAATGACGACCAGCCGGTCGTTCTGAGCGACGGCGGCGAGATTGGCCGGCCTTCCGTCGCGCGTCGCCACGCGCTTCTCGATCCGGAATCCTTGCGCGACCGCGGGCGGCGCCGATTTCGGCGCACCCGAAACCATGACGGTCCGGAAGACGGCTCCCTCGGCGTCGTTCTTGTAGGAAACGCCGCCTTTAAGCTCGGCGAGCGCCGGGGTAAAGCTCGGGGCCGGCTTCAGGTCTTTCTGTTTGACCCCGCCGATCGAGAGCGCCATCGGGCCGGCGCGCTTCAAGAGCGCCTGCGACGCCAGCAGGACGAACGCTTTCTCCTGCGTGTGGAGCGATTCCGGATCGCGCATGCGGCGCGAGAAATCGTCCGTAATCTGATCGACCAGTTGCGAGCGATCGGCCTCGGCCGCGAGCGCCAATACGCCCGCGACGTCGCGCAGCGGCGTCTGGTAGTAGTCGCCGGTGTTGTCGTAGCCGAGCGCTTCCACAGCCTTCGCAAAAGCGCTGGAAGCTCGCGCGCGGTCGCCCATCGCCGCCAGCGCAGCGCCGATCTGGGCCCTGGCGAGCGGCTCGGGCGTCGATGCGAGGAGCGCGTCGTGGAAGTAGCGCAGGTCCGAGAGGTCGGCCTTGCCGGCGCGTGCGAGCACATACATCGCGTAAGCCGCAGAGCGCTTGCGCAAGAGTTCGCTCGTATCGTTCGACCACTTGCCTTCGTCGGCGCTCATGTCATAGGCGACCGACACCCACTTATCGATGCGGGCGATCTGCGCCAGCGCCTGATAGGAACGATCGAGCGCGGCGTCGGGCACGGCGTAGCCCTGCGCCTTCGACCGATAGAGGAAGTCCGTCACATAAGCGCCGAGCCACGGCGTCGCCCAGCCGTCGCCTTCGCGCCAGAGACCGAACGCGCCGTCGGAGCTTTGCCGCTCCAACAGTTCGTTCACGGCCTTCTGGATGCGCGGGCGCACGGCGCGTTCCGGGCCCCTGCCCGCCTCGCCGCCGAGAACATCGACGAAGAGAAGCGGCATGGCCGAGCTGGTGAGCTGCTCGGAGCACCCGTAAGGATAGCGATAAAGCGAATCGAGCAGCGGACCCGGCTCGACGCCCTTGATGCGCGAGAACGAAACCGTCACCTCAGCCGATCCCGGAACGAACGGATCGACCAGCGCCGCATTGGCGAGGAACGTCTCGCCCGGCTGAAGCGAGGCCGTGCTGATATTCGTCACCGGGAAATAGGGCGTGCGCACCTGAATGGGATAGGAGCGCGAGACGCTGAACCCGCCCGGTCCCTCGACATTCAAGGTGACCGACCCGATTCCGGTTTCGCCCGCGGCGAGTTCGAATCGCTCGGTCGTCTTCTTGCCTTTGGCCAGCGCGAACGTCTTCGTTGTCTGCACCGCGATCGGCGAGCCGCCCTGGAGCGTCACCTTGTAATCGCCAGCGGCGCCTTCGACGTTGTCGATGAGCAGGGTCGCCGACGCCTTGTCGCCCGGCGCGAGGAAGCGAGGCATGGCGAGTTCGGCGGGAACAGGGTCTCGCACAGTCAACGGACGCGACGAGTTGCCGAGCTTGTCGGCGCTCCAGGCGACAGCCATGAGGCGCAGCTCGCCGTTGAAGTCCGGGATCTCGACCGGGACATTGGCGATCCCGTCGGCCCCGACCGTAACGACGCCTGAATAGAGCGCGACCGACTTCGTCGGCACGACGGTCAAGCCTTCGCCGCCGATCTGGTCGCCGCCAAAGCGCGTCGCGGCGCCGAGGTTCGCGTGCAGAATCCGGCCGTAGTCGTCGCGGATCTCAACGCCGAGCGCCTTTTTGCCGTAGTAGTAATCGACCGGATCGGGCGAGGCGAACTTGGTCAGGCGCAAGATGCCTTCGTCAACGGCCGCGAGCGTCAGCATGACTTTCTCGCCGCGGCCGGCGCCGCCGATCTTGACCGGCATCACGACATTCTGCCGTGGGCGGACAAGCTGATCGACGCCCACGTCGACCGTGAGCTTTCTCGCCGTCATGTCGAACGGCACATAGGCGACGGCCATGGCGCGCCGCGGGATCGGCCGATCCACCACATCGCGCGGCGTTACGATGGTCGCCAGCACATAGAAGCCGGCGCCCCATTTGGGATCGGTGTCGATCAGGATCTCCTTGCCCTTCTTGTCGATCTTCACGCGCTGGATCGAATGCACCCGGTCTGTGGCGACGGCGATGATCGCCTCGCCCTCGTAAGGCGGGTTCAGCATGAGCCTCGCCTTGCCGCCCGGCGCGACGGGATCGACCGGCGTCGAGAGCGCCGCCTGATCCGGCGTCTCGACGCCGGCGGCGTAGGAGCGCCAGCCGACATAGAAGCGGATATCCGTCTGCGCGCCGGTTTTGGGATCGGTGGCCGTCAGGCGGTAATCGCCGGGGTCCAGCGTCTGCGTGATCGAAACCGCTCCCGCAGCGGAGGACTTCGCCTTGCCCTCGGCGACCAGAATGTCCTTGAACGAGCGGCGCCAGCGCCACTGGCCGTCCTCGCGATACCAGTCGAACCAATAGTCTTCCTCAACGAGGCGCCATTCGAGATCGCCGGCGACCAGCGCGCCGCTGCGATCGAGAAGGATGGCGCTGACGTCGACCGGCTCGTCCTGGCCGACGCCATAGCCGTCACCCGCCAGCTTCAAGCCGATATATCGTTCATCCCAGCGCACGGGCACGCGCGCGCTCTCGCGCACCACCCGTCCGCCCGGTTCGACGACGCCAACGACGAGGTCGGCGCGCAACGGCGCCCCGACGCCGATCGGACCGTCATCGATGGCGAGCGTGACCGTCGCCTCGCCGTTGTCGTCAAGAGTGGCGTTCGGCAGCTGAAGGAAACGCTCGTCGAATTTCCCGTCCGCGGGACCATAGCGATAGGCTGCAAAGTCCGGGAACGGATTGGGGTCGAGGCGCAGGCGCGCTTCGGCCTCGACGCCGAGGCCTGCGGCCGGGGCGCCGTAAAGGAAGCGGCTCTTGACGAGGACGGCCCGCGGTTCGTCCGGAAGCATCGCCTTCTTCTCATCGACATCGAGCGTGACTTCGAGCCGCTGCGGCACGAAATCCTCGACCGAGAAGGTCTCGGACCCGACCGCGCCCGCGCCGTCCGCCTCGACCGAGATGGACCAGGCGCCGCGGGCGGCCGAGCGCGGAATGTCGAAGTCATGCGCGAAGCCGCCGATGTCGGTCTTCTCGACACGGAACTTCTCCGCCTCGGTGTAGTTCGGCCGGCGCACGATCACGGTCACCGGGCGATCGGCGATCGCCGTTCCCGCCTCGTTGCGCAGGAGACCCGCAATGCGGACCGTTTCGCCGGGCCGATAGATGCCGCGGTCGAGATAGACGAACGCATCGACTTTCGCCGGCGCAGCGCGGCCGGCGACGTTGCGATCGGAGAGATCGAGCGGCGCGCGCTGGAGATCGAGCGCCGCGAAATCCGAGTTCGCGCCATAGGCCATGATCATGCGCGGGTTGAGCGGCGCTTCGCCGTTGACCGCCGCCTCGCCGAAGCGCGCGCGGCCGTCAGCGTCGGTCTTCGCCGACGCCAGAACGTCGTTATTGGCGGCGATCAGCGAGAGCTCGACGCCGGCGAGCGGCTTCGCGCTCGAGATCGAGCGTGCGAACACATCGACGCCCTGCCCGCTCGAATAGGTGGTGAGCGCGATGTCGGTGAAGAGCACCCAGCGCCAGGATTGCGCCGGGCTGTTTTTGTCGGCGCCCGACGACACGTCCTTGAGGCGGATGAAATAGGCGCCTGGCTTCAGTTCCTTCAGCGCCGCGCCGAGAGCGAACACGGTCGTCTTCGTCTGGTTGCGGTCCGCCTTGACGTCGATCTGGCCATTGTAGACCTTGGCCCCGACATCCTCGCCGTCTTCTTCTCCGTAGACGTAGTAATAATCCTCCTCGGAGACGGAATCGCCCTTGACCATCGCCTTGCGCGCGAGCGAGCGATCCGAAATGCGCCGAACGTCGATCTCGAACTTGTCGATATTGACCGTCTCGATGCCGATGCCGTCCGCTTCAAGACGCGGCAGGATGACGCCGTCGCCGGC
>JBEBFW010000214.1:0-5994 GCA_040081755.1 Parvularculaceae bacterium | reverse complement strand
GGACCAGCGCAAGGTCGATGACTTCATTCTGTTCGGCGTCGCCGCTGCAAAGATGGCCTTCGCCCATTCTGGAATCGAATTGAAGACCTCGGAAGACCGCGAGAGGGCCGGCGTCATGATCGGCTCAGGGATCGGCGGCCTCAACGGCATCGCCAGCGAAGCGCTGCTGCTCGCCGAAAAGGGACCGCGCCGGGTCTCGCCCTTCTTCATCACCGGGCGCCTCATCAACCTGGTGTCGGGGCAGGTCTCGATAAGGCTCGGCCTCAAGGGTCCCAATCATGCGGTCGTCACGGCCTGTTCGTCCGGCGCGCATGCGATCGGCGACGCGGCGCGCCTCATCATGTGGGACGACGCGGACGTGATGATCGCGGGCGGGACGGAAGCGGCGATCTGTCCGATCGGCGTCGCCGGCTTCGCCGCCTGCAAGGCGCTGACGACGCATTTCAACGACAATCCGACGAAAGCCTCGCGCCCCTATGACCGCGACCGCGACGGCTTTCTCATCGGCGAGGGCGCCGGCATGGTGGTGCTCGAGGAATACGAGCACGCCAAAGCGCGCGGCGCGACCATCTACGGCGAAGTGATCGGCTACGGCCTGTCGGGCGACGCCCATCACATCACGGCGCCGGCCGAAGACGGCGAGGGCGGCTTCCGCGCCATGAAGATGGCGCTGAAACGGGCCTGCATCGCGCCGGGCGACATCGACTATGTCAACGCACACGGAACATCGACGCCCTTGGGCGATGAGATCGAACTGCATGCGGTGGAAAGGCTGTTCGGCAGGGCGGCCGACGGCCTCCTGATGTCGTCGACAAAATCCTCGATCGGCCATCTCCTCGGCGCGGCCGGCGCGGTGGAGGCGGTCTTCGGTCTGCTCGCCATTCGTGACAATGTCGCGCCCCCGACCATCAATCTTGAGAACCCGTCGGTCGACTCCCCGATCAATCTCGTCCCGGTGTCGGCGGTCAAGAAGCGCATTGATACGGTGCTCTCCAACTCCTTCGGCTTCGGCGGCACCAACGCCTGTCTGGTGATGCGCCGCGTGAACGGCTAATCTCGTCTCGGGCGAAGGAAAGGGCTGATGCGGGCGATGGGCGAGAATAATGGCGGGCGCGGGGGCGCGCTCCGTTCGATCATCCTGTTCATCGGACTATTGGGACTGCTGGCGGCGGGCGCGCTCGGCGTCGGCGGCTATTTCGCCTGGCGTGAAGCGAAGAAGCCGGGCCCTTTGGGCGCGGACGCCGTCGTTCTGCTGAAGCCCGGCTCTTCTGTGTCCGCGATCGCGACGGAACTCGCGGCGGCCGGCGCCATTCGCAATGAAACGCTGTTCGTCGCCGCCGTGCGGGTCAAAGGCGCGCAAGCGGCGCTGAAGGCCGGCGAATACAAGATTCCGGCGCGCGCCAGCGTGCTCGACGTGATCGGGCTGCTGGTCGAAGGCAAGAGCATTCTCCACTACTTCACGGCGCCCGAAGGACGAACGTCGGCGCAGGTGCTGCGCGGCCTCGGCGAAGACGAAACGCTGCTCGGCGATCTGACCTTGATGCCGGCCGAGGGCGAGCTGCTGCCGGAGACCTACGCCTATACGCGCGGGGAAACGCGTGACGGCATGATCCGCCTCATGACGAAAGCGCAGGACGATTTGATCGAGCGCCTGTGGAACGATCGGGCGACGGACCTTCCCTACACCACGCGCGAGGAGGCGATCATCCTCGCCTCGATAGTCGAGAAGGAAACCGGCGTGCCGGACGAGCGCCCGCGCATCGCCGCGGTGTTCGTCAATCGCCTGAAACGCGGCATGCGCCTCGAGAGCGATCCGACGGTGATCTACGGATTGACGCAAGGCGAGCCGCTGGGCCGGGGCCTGCGCGTCAGCGAACTGCGCAAGGAAACGCCCTACAACACCTATCTCATCAAGGGCCTGCCGCCGACGCCGATCGCAAATCCGGGTCGCCACTCCATCGAAGCGGTCCTCAACCCGATGGAGACGCGCGACATCTTCTTCGTCGCCGACGGCACCGGCGGCCACGCCTTCGCCGAGACCCTCGCCGAGCACAATCGTAACGTCGCGAAGTGGCGCAAGGTCGAGCGCGAGGCGGCGGAGGAGTAGCGGTCTGTATGCCGACGATCTCGCTATTCTTCGGATTCGTCGTTCAGATGTATTGGCGGGACCATCCGCCTGCCCACATCCACGTGCTTTATCAGGGCTACGAAGCCCTGTTCGCCATAGAAACCGGCGAGATCATTGCTGGTGAACTGCCGCCGTCCGCCGTCCGCCTCATTAGAGACTGGATAGAGCGACGCCGTCCCGAGTTGATTGAAAACTGGGAAAATGGCAAGCTTAAGAGGCCGTTTAACCGAGTGCCCGGAGCGGACGTAGAGTGATCCAGATTGTGAAGTGTTTGGAGGTCAAAGCGTTGGACGGCGCGCAACTCTGGCTGCGGTTTTCGGACGGCTCCGAAGGTGTGCGCGACATGAGCGACATTCTGGCTGAAGGCGGCCCCATGGTGGAGGCGTTGCGAGAGCCAAAAATGTTCGGCCGCGTCTTTCTTGAATGCGGCGCGCCGACTTGGCCAAACGGCTTTGATCTGGACGCCATCAATCTGCAAATGGAGCTGGCGGCCGCCGGCAAGCTGAAGCGGCCAGCGTTGGCGATATAGGGCGCGGCCAACCCGTCAATCGAACAAGCTCGACACCGACTCTTCGTTGGCGATGCGGCGGATCGCTTCGGCGAGGAGATCCGCGCAGGAGACGAACTCGATCTTCTTGCAGGCGGTGACGTCGGCGCGCGCGGCGATGGTGTCGGTGACGACGAGGCGCTGGAGGGCGCTGGCGCCGGAAATCCGCTCGGCGGCGCCCGGCGAGAGGACGCCGTGCGTCACAAAGGCCGAGACGCTCTTGGCGTCGTGGCGCATGAGCGCCTCGGCGGCGTTCACCAGCGTCCCGCCTGAGTCGACGATGTCGTCGAAGAGGATGCAGTCGCGCCCCTTTACGTCGCCGATGATGTTCATCACCTCGGAGACGCCGGCGTGCTCGCGCCGCTTGTCGACGATGGCGAGCTGCCGGTCGTCGAGCTTTTTGGCCAGCGAACGCGCGCGCACGACGCCGCCGACGTCGGGAGAGACCAGCATGATGTTGGAAACGTCGCCCCGGCTGATGTCGCGGATGCGCCGGGCGAAGACGTTGACCGCGAAGAGGTTGTCGGTCGGGATGTCGAAGAAGCCCTGAATCTGTCCGGCGTGGAGATCGATGGTGAGCACGCGGTCCGCGCCAGCCGTGGTGATGAGATTGGCCACGAGCTTGGCCGAGATGGGCGTGCGCGCCAGCGACTTCCTGTCCTGCCGGGCGTAGCCGAAATAGGGGATGACGGCGGTGATGCGGCTCGCCGAGGCGCGGGAGAGCGCATCGATGATGATCAACAGCTCCATCAGATGGTCGTTGGCGGGGTTCGACGTCGACTGGATGACGAAGACATCCTCGCCGCGCACATTGTCCTTGATCTCGACGAAGACCTCGCCGTCCTTGAAGGTGCGGATGTCGGCGGAGGTGAGCTGGGTCGCCAGGCGCTTGCCGATCGCCTCGCTGAGGCGCGTGTTCGAATTGCCGGCGATGAGCTTCATGAGGGGCCCTCTCAGGAATGCCCACGGTGTTTGACCGGTTTGGCTCGAACCTTCAAGCCGCCGCCAGCCGGGAAAGACGCCTTCGAGGGAGCGGCCGCCGGGCCGGGGCGGGCGATTCGCGCCGTCATTCCTGCTGCGGACCAGCCGGGCGGCGCTGCTCAGGAAGCCCTCACAGCCCATGGGGTCCGCAACCGGCAGGGGAAATGGACCTGACTTATCCTACACTTCGTCAGCCGACGTATGATCGGAACCAACGACCGGACGGCGGCGATAGACCCGATAGAAAGGAGGCATCAAGTGACGAGTGAAACAACCAGGCGACAGCGGCGAACAACTCGCGTCTTTGCGCACAGGTCCGCGCGGAAGAGGCGCCGGGTCGCAACCCGCAGCGCCGACGGCGCGCCGCTTTCCGCAGCAGCCGTCTTGCCCCCAAATCCGGCTGCAGCCCGCATGAAAGGCCGAATGTCCAGTTGGCGCCGTTGCGAATGTTCCCCCCGCTTTAACCAATTCGGCGGCGAACGCATCCGCTGGTCGTCAGGCCGCGGTCCCTTCCTTCTTGCGCTCCGCCACGATCTTTTCGGCGTCCTTGCCGTGCAGTTCCTGATAGTGGTCGAAGCGCTGCTCGAACGTCGCCGCGCCCTGGGTGGTCGAGCGCAACTCGATAATGAGATCCTGCACGCCGGACTCCGGCATCATGGCGCTGACGCTGTCCCAGCCCGGCCAGCCGGCTCTGGCGTCGAAGCCGAGAATTTGTCCGCGCCGGGAGGAAATCACGCCGTGGACCTTGCTCGTATGGACCGTCGGCGTGTGGATGGTGGTGAAATAGATCGGCTCGAGCAGCACGGGCTGGCAGTTGGGCAGGGCCTCGCGCATGGCCATGCGTCCCGCCATCTTGAACGACATCTCGTTGGAATCGACGTCGTGATACTGCCCGTCATAGAGCGTGACCGCGAGATCGACGACGGGGAAGCCGAGCGGCCCGTGGACGAGCCCCTCGGTGACGCCCGCCTCGACCGCCGGTATGAACTGCCGCGGCACCGATCCGCCGTGGATGATCTCGTCGAATTTGAAGCCCTCGCCGCGGGCGAGCGGCTTGATCTTCACCTTGATGTCGGCGAATTGTCCGTGCCCGCCCGATTGCTTCTTGTGGCGGGCGTGATGATCGGCGACGCCCTTGATGGTCTCGCGATAGGAGGCCTTGGGGATCGAGGTCGCGATCTCGACATTGTAGCGGTTCTTGAGCTTGGCTGCGGCAAGACGCAGATGCACGTCGCCCTGGCCTTTGAGAACGAACTCGCCGGTGTCGGCCCGGCGCTCGGTCGAGAGCGAGGGATCCTCCTCGATGAGTTTGCCGAGCGCGGCGGAGAGCTTCACGTCGTCCTTCTCGTTCTTCGCCCGGATCGCCAGACTGAAGAGAGCAGGAGCTCCGCCGTTCTTCAGCGGCTTCTTGATCTGCCCATCGACGATCATGTCGCCGGTCATCAACTCGTCGAGGCGCGGAATGCCGACGATGTCGCCCTCATGCGCGATGTCGATCTTGTTGCGCGTTTCTCCGCTGAGCGCGAGGAGACCCGAAACGCGCGATCCCGCGACCTGCGCGCCGTCCTTGATCGCGCCGCGCCAGATTCGCGCCGTGGAGATCTTGCCGGCATGCGGCGCATGCACCGTGCGGATGACCGAGGCGACCGTCTCGCCGCCGTTCAGCTTCATGCGCGCCGCCGCCTTCGCAACCGAGGGCGCCTCGTGGCGCAGCAGCTTCAGGAGCCGCGTGACGCCGTTGCCGTGCGCCGCGGAGCCGAGAACGACCGGCACGATCAGGTCTTCCTCAAGCTCCTTGGCCATCAGCTTGAACACAGCCTCGCTGGGCGGAACCTTGTCTTCGAGAATCTGCTCCATCAGGGCGTCGTCGAAATCGGCGAGCGTGTCGAGGAGGGCGGCGCGGGCTTCCTTTTCACGCGCCTTCTCGCTGTCCGGCATGGCGATCAGTTCGGCGGGCGCGCCTTCCTTGTACTTCCAGGCGCGCTCGCTCACGAGATCGACGGCGCCGACAATCTTGCCGCCTTCGCGGAGCGGGGCCTGACGCAGGACCAGCGGCCGGGCCGAGTGTCCTTGCATCGCCTGGAGAAGATCGCGGATGCGCGTTTCGCTCTCATCGAGCCGGTTGACGAAAATCACGTGCGGGATGTCGTGGTCGTCGAGGAATTTGAGGTAGGGCGCGACGCCGGCCGCGCGCTCGACATGGGGATCGGCGACGATCACCACGACGTCGGCGACGCCCATGGCGTCGGCGCTGAACTGGAAGAGCTCGATCGAGCCCGGACAATCGATGAGGGCCCAGGGCTCGCCGAGATATTCCGCGCGCGCGATGCGCAGGACT
>JBEBFW010000031.1:0-21116 GCA_040081755.1 Parvularculaceae bacterium | reverse complement strand
CGGTGAAAGCGATCGTCAATCTCGGACCGGTCGACGATCCGCTGATGCCGGATGAGGCGTCGTTCGCCGACTGGGACCGACGCATCGCGCGCGACGTGAAGAGCTTCTTCCCGGTGCTGAAGGTCGCCGCGGACGATCTCGCGCAAGGCGGGGTCGTGATCGCGGCGTCCGCGATGGGCGGCGTCTTCGCGCGCCATGCGGCTGCCGATGAACCGAAAGCCTGGCCGGCCCCGGCAGGCAATATCGGCCTCATGAAATGCCTCTCGCTCGAATGGACGGGGTGCCGCTTCAAGGCAGTCGATCTCGATCCGGCGCAAGGCCTCGAGGCGCAAGCCGCGGCGCTCTTTTCCGAACTGTTCCTGCCCGGCGGCCGGCGCGAGGTCGGCTATCCGGCCGGCGTCAGAACCGTGTTCCGCACCGAACCCGCCTCGCTCGCGCGGGCCAATGGATCGGCGCGCGAGCCGACCGCCGGTTGGGTCGTTCTCGCCGTCGGCGGCGCGCGCGGCGTGACCGCGGAGACCTTGCGCGACGTCGCTCGTTCGGGCGCGACGCTGGTTCTGGTCGGGCGCAGCGGCGCGCCGTCGGAAGAGCCGGCCGTGCTGAAAGCGTTCGCCGACAAGGCGGCCCTGCAAAAGCATTTCATCGCGCAGGCGCGCGAAAGCGGGACCAAAATCTCGCCGGCCGCCGTCGATGCGGCCTGCGCGAGAGTGCTGCGCGATCGCGAGACGCGCGCCAACCTCGCCGATTTCACCGCGCTCGGCGCCAAGATCGATTGCCGCGCCGCCGATATGCGCGACGGCGAAGCGGTGAAGACGCTCATCGCCTCGCTCTACGCTCACTACGGCCGGATCGACGCCGTGCTCTATGGAGCGGGCCTCATTGAAGACCAGCTCCTCGTCAACAAGACCGCCGACAGCGTCGCGCGCGTCATCGGCGCCAAGACCGACGGCGTCTTCCATCTGGCGCGCGAGATCAATGCCGAGAGCCTCAAGTTTTTCGGTCTCTTCACCTCGGTCGCCGGGCGTTACGGCAATCGCGGGCAAACCGATTACGGGGCGGCCAACGAGATTCTCAATCAGTACGCCTGTCAGTTGCAGGCGCAGTGGGGCCCGGCGGTCAAGGTCGCGGCGATCAACTGGGGCCCGTGGGCCGGCACGACGCACGGCGCCGGCATGGTGGGGCCGGAGGCTCGCCGCCAATTCGAGGCGCGCGGCGTCAGCCTCATCGAGCCCGGCGAGGGCCTCGACTTCATGACCCACGAAATCATTCATGCGCCGACGGATGAAGTGGAGATCGTCGCCGGCGCTCATCCCTGGGAATACAAGGAAGCCGAGCACGGCGCCCTCAACGCCGGGGCGAAAGCGGGCGCCGCCGATCCGAGACTTGAGCGGCTGCCGCTGCTGGCGCGCCGCGCCGAAATTGTCCGGGGCGAGAGCGGGCTGATCGTGCGCAAGCGCGTCGATCTCGTCTCCGATCCCTATCTCGACCACCACCGCATCGACGGCAAGCCGGTGATGCCGTTCGTGGTCGGGGCGGAGCACATCGCGGAGGCCGCGCAGCTGATCGATGGGTTCGGCGAGGGCCTCGAACTTCGCGACATCAAGTTTTTCAAGGGCGTGACGCTCAGCGAACGCCATGCGGATATCGAAATCAGGCTGACGGAGAACGCAGGCGCGCTGGACGCCGAAATCTGGGTTGTCGGCGACAAGCCGGTGCGCGCCTACGCGGCGCAGGTTTCGAAAGCGCCGGCCGCGCTCGTCCCCTCGCCAGAGCGCCGCGCGGGTGCGGCCTCGCCGGTGACGGCGCAAGACGCCTACGGCAAATGGCTGTTCCACGGCCCGCTCTTTCAGACCGTGACGCGCTACGTTTCGCTCGACCCGCGCGGGCTCGCCGTCGAAGCGCAGGCGTCCCGGCCCGGCGACTTCTATCCGCCGGCCGCCGGAACCGCATGGACGTTCGACCCGGGCGTCCTCGACGGCGCTCTCCAGACCGTCCTCGTCTGGTCGCGCGTGATGCGCGATGAAACTTGTCTGCCGACGCGGCTCGGGCGCCTCGTCCGCACAGGAAGCGAGCCGCTGACCGGTCCGGTCATGATCGACATGACCTTCAGGACCGAGGCCGCGTCCTCGCTCGTCGTCTGCGATTTCACCGTCGCCGACGCCAGCGGGCGCATCCGTTACATCGTCGAAAAGATGGAGGGCGCCTCGACCGGCGCGCTCAACCGCATCGGCGGGGTCATTTTGTCGGGGCGCGCGCTGCATGGCTGAGCCAGTCGATATCGCCATTGTGGGCATGGCCGGGCTTTTTCCAAAAGCACCGAATACGGACGTTTTCTGGTCGAACATTCTCAACAAGGTGGATGCGACCGGCGACCCGCCCGCCGACTGGCTCGGCGAGCCCAAGCTGTTCGATCCCGCGGCCTCGCCCGACGAAATGCGCCTCTACACGATGCGCGGCGGCTTTCTCGGCGACCTTGCGCGCTTCGATCCGCGGCCCTTCGGGGCCATGCCCATCGCGATCGTCGGCGGCGAGCCCGACCAGTTCCTGGCGCTGAAATGCGCGCAAGCAGCGCTTGAAGACGCCAGCCTCGGCGCCAATGTCGATTTTCCGCGCGAGCGCTCGGGCTGCATTCTCGGCCACGCCATTCACGCCAACCGCGCGAACGTCAACGGCATGCAGCACGGCGTCATCGTCGATCAGATGGTCGAGATCGTCGGCGCGCTGTTTCCCGAGGCCGCCGCGGACGGCAAGGAGCAGCTGAAGCAGCTGCTCCATTCGAAATTGCCGAAATGCAGCGCCGACACCATGCCGGCGCTCATTCCGAACATGATGACGGGGCGCATCTGCAACCGGCTCGATCTGATGGGCCCGAACTACATCATGGATGCGGCCTGCGCCTCGACCACGCTTGCGATCGAGGCGGCGGTGAGCGAGCTGCGGCGCGGGCGGGCCGATGTCATGCTCGCGGGCGGCGTCAACACCACAACCTCGACGCTCGTGTTCGGCGTTTTCTGCCAGCTCGGCGCCCTCTCCCGGACGGCGAAGGTCCGGCCGTTCTCGAAGGGCGGCGACGGCACCCTGCTCGGCGAAGGGCAGGGGATTTTTGTTCTGAAGCGCCTCGAAGACGCTCTTCAAGCGGACGATCGCATTTATGCGGTGATCAAATCGATCGGCTCGGCCTCGGATGGGCGCTCGTCCGGGCTGATGGCGCCGCGCCTTGAAGGCGAGGCGCTCGCCATGCGCCGCGCCTATGAACTCGGCGGCGTCGATCCCGCCAGCATCGATTTGATCGAGGCGCACGGCACCGGCATCCCGCTCGGCGACCGCACGGAGATCGAGGCCATTCGCCAGGTCTTCGGCGAGCGCCGAAAGAAATATCCCGACGGCGCGCTGGGCTCGGTCAAGTCGATGATCGGCCATTGCATTCCGGCGGCCGGCGCGGCCTCGATCATCAAGACGGCGATGGCGCTTCACGAAAAGATTCTGCCGCCCATGCTGTGCGAGGAAGTGAGCCCCGATCTCGGCATCGATCGGACTCGCTTCTACATCAATACGCAGACGCGGCCCTGGCTTTGCGATCCGTCAAGGCCGCGCCGCGCCGGGGTCAACGCCTTCGGATTCGGCGGCATCAATTCGCATCTCGTGCTCGAGGAATCGCCGCTTCGCGAGAAAGATGCGACCGCGGCCTTCGGCGTGCGCCGGCTTGCCGGACCGGAGCTTTTTTGTTTCGCGAACCGGACGCGCGAGGGATTGTTCGCCGACATGGACGCGGCGCGCGCCGCCGCGCATGGCGCAGAGACAGACGCGCTCGGCGCATTTGCGGACAAGCTCTCGCGTGGCGGGAACGCCGGCGATTTCCGCCTCGCCATTCTCGCCGACAGCTGGAACGATCTCGTCGCCAAGCTCGACACGGCTCGCGGCAAACTCGACGAGGCTGAGACCTTCGCCAGCCGCAACGGCGTCTACTTCCGCGCCAAGCCCGTCGAGGGCAAGGTCGCGTTCCTGTTTCCGGGCGAGAACTCGCAATATGTCGGCATGATGGAGCGCGTCGCGCTCGCCTCGCCGGCCGCAAGCGCATGGCTCGATCGCCTCGAGGGCCTTTACGGCGACGTGCGCAAGGTGCCGCACCGCCATCTCCTCTATCCGGCGCCGACGGGCCTCACCGAGGAAGAGCGCGCTGAAATCGCGGCGCCGCTCGGCGAAATCGCCGAGGGCTCCGAAGCCGTATTTTTCGCCGACACGGCCTATTTCCGACTGCTGACGGCGCTCGGCGTCGAGGCGGATTTCATGCTCGGCCACAGCACGGGCGAGAACGCCGCCATCGTCTCGTCTGGCGTCGCCGACATGAGCGACGAAGAGACGTCCTCCTACATTCGCGCCATGAATGCGATCTTCAGCCGGATCGAGCGGGAGGGCAAAGTCCCGTCCGGCGTCCTCTTGAGCGTCGGCGCGGCCGAAGCCGGCGAGGTCGAGCGCGTTCTCGTCGATTTCCCCGACGTCCAGCTCACCATGGACAATTGTCCGAACCAGAAGATTCTATTCGGACCTGAAGAGCGCATGGCGGAGGTGAAGGAGCGGTTCGTCGCGAACGGCGCGGTGTGCGCGGTCTTGCCGATGTCCTGGGCCTACCACACCGAGCACCTTCGTCCGCTTGCCGACGAATTCAGGAAGCTGTTCAGCGGCGTGCGCATGGGCAAACCGCGCGCGCAGCTTTATTCCTGCTCGACAGCCGCGCCCCTGCCGGAAGACGAGGCGGAGGCGCGCGAGATCATTGTCGGCCAGTATGTGACCCGCGTGCGGTTCTGCGAGGCCGTGCGCCGTCTTTATCAGGACGGCGCGCGCGTGTTCATAGAGGTCGGCGCCGACAACTCGCTGTCGGGATTCGTGCGCGATTCGCTGGGCGCGTTGCCGCATTTGTCGCTCTCCTGCGACAATCCGAAACGCGACTCGCTGACCGCGCTCCTCACCATGCTCGGCCAGCTCTTCGCCGCCGGCCGTTTCGATCCCGCGAGGCTCGCGCCGAGGCGGGCGAAGGCGCGCCCCGTCCGCAACGAGCCGCTCCTGCCGAGCGCCTTGCCGCTGATCCATCTCTCCGCGGAGGAAGGCGCGAGGATGCGCGCCCTGTTCGCGCCGACGGCGGCTGCCGCCGCCGCGCCGCCCGCGCCTCGCCTGCCCGCCCCCTCCTATCGCGACCTCACGGCCGATCTCGGCTCGGCCTTCGGCGCTCGGGTCGCTCTCGCGCGTTTCGATCGGGCGTTTCAGTCTACGGAGGAATGGCTCGCCGCCGCGCACGCTCTTTTGACGCCGGAAGAAATCGAGGGGCCGCTCGCGCGCATCGCCGAACGCCAGCCGGCCCGCCGTCAGGAATGGCTGCTGGGGCGGCTCGCCGCGAAGCGGGCGATCGCCGCGTTGGCGAACGGCGCCGGGCCGGCCTCGATCCTCAGCGATTCTGAAAGCCGGCCGGTCGTGAGGCTCGCCGGGAGCGCCGTCGCGCCTTTCGTCTCGATCACGCACAAGAACGGTCTCGCCGTCGCGGCGGCGGCGCCAGCGCCGATCGGCGTCGACCTCGAGAGCCTCGCGTCCTTGCGCGATCCCGACATCTTCGCCGACCGGGTGCTGACCGCGGATGAGCGCGCCTTCGCCGACGGCGCGGACGATCTCGCCAGCACGGTCGTCGTTTTCTGGTCCTTGAAGGAAGCCGCGTCCAAGGCGCTCGCTGCGCCTTTCGTCGGCCAGGAACGCCTGTTCGCGGTCGAGGCGATCAATCCATCAGCCCAGCGGGCGCGAATCGCCTTCGAAGCGCGCGCGGCCGACGCCGCCTACATGGTAAAGGACGGCTATGTTTGCGCCCTCGCCGCCGTCTCGCCGTAAGGGACCTGCAACACATGGTTGCACACACCGGATGCGCCCTCCGAATTCGTTGAAACGCGGCCCGCGGCCCGGCGATGCGTAGTCCCGCCGACATGCTGCCGCCGGTTTTGTGCAGCGCACTAAATTTCCCTTGAACCGTGGGAGCCGCAGTGGAATAGTTCGTGCAACGCGTGGGAGAGCGCGAGTGCCGGTCCTGGGGGAGAGTATGTGGTGGAGACAATAGAAGCTTCGGTCATTTCGCTGCTCGAGCGATTTGTCGAAGAATGGGGCGTGGACCGCCGGATTGGTCCCGAATCGGCGATTGTGGCCGATCTCGAATTCGAGTCGATCGATATCATTCAGCTCGTGGTCGCCATCGAGCAGAAATTCGGCCGCCGGAACATGGGGTTCGACGAACTCCTGATGAAGAACGGCCGTTATGTCGATGACCTGACCGTGCGCCAGATCTCGGGCTTCGTCGCGACCAAGCTCCAGCCGGCGCACGCCTGAATTCCGATGGTCACGCCGCCCTGCGGCGCCCTCGCTCGTCTCTCCACCTGAAGGTTTATGACACGCACGCTCTTCATCGGTCTTGACGGCGCCACCTACACGGTCCTCGACCAGTTGACGGGCGACCCTTATGGCGAGGGCGTTGTCATGCCGTTCCTGGCGCGCGTCAGGAAGGACGGCCGCAGCGCCATCCTGCGCTCGACGCCGCATCCGCTGACGCCGCCGGCCTGGGTGTCGCTGGTTACGGGGCGCTCGCCCGGCCATCACGGCGTTTACGATTTCGTGCGCTTCGACGACCGGGGCGATGAGGTCTTCTTCACGCTCTATGACGCGCGCGACATCCGCAAGGAGACGATCTGGTCGATCGCCAGCAGGCAAAACCGCAGCGTCGTATCGCTGAACTTCCCGATGATGGCCCCGGTGTCCCCGATCAACGGCTCGCTAGTGCCCGGCTTCGTCTCGTGGAAGCACCTGAAGATGAATGTGACGCCCCCGGAGCTTTACGGGCGCCTCAAGGCCATACCCGGCTTCAATGCGCGCGAGCTCGCTTGGGATTTCGAGCGCGAGTCGCTCATTGGCGAGATGATGACGCAGGCCGAGCTTGAGGCCTGGGTGAGCGGGCACATGCCGCGCGAAGAGCAGTGGTTCAATATCGCAAAGACTCTCCTCGACGAGGATGCGCCCGATCTCTTCGCCGTCATGTTCGACGGGACCGACAAGCTGCAGCATCAGGTCTGGCACGTGCTCGATCCGGGCCGGATCGAAAAGGGCCTCTCCCCGGACGACCAGCGCCTGCGCGCCATGACGCTCGACTATTTCAGGACGCTCGACGGCTATATCGAGCGGCTTGTCGCAGCGGCCGGCCCGGACGTGCAAGTGTTCTTCGCCTCCGATCACGGCTTCACCGGCGCCGACTACGTCTTCCGCGTGAACCGCTATCTCGGCGAGCTTGGCTATCTCGAATGGCGCCCGTCCGACGGCACCGAGGCGGGCCGGCGTCGCGAGGACTCTAATTTCGCCAACCTGCTCTGGGACAAGACAACGGCCTACTGCCCGACGCCGTCGAGCAACGGCATCGTCATCCGCACCGCGAAGAAACCGGGAGGCCCGGGCGTTCAGCCGGGCGACTACTACAAGTTTCGCCAGAAGCTCATGGACGATCTGATGTCGATCCCGCACCCGGAGGGCGGGCGCCCGTTCGTTCGCGACATTCTGCTGCGCGAGGAAGTCTTCCCCGGCGCCGCACGCGACATGGCGCCGGACCTGACGCTCATTCTCGACGACTACGGATTCGTCTCGGTGAAGAACAAGGCGCCCTATATCGAACGGCGCCCGCTGACCGCCGGCACGCATCACCCCGACGGGATTTTCATGGCCTGCGGGCCTGGCGTCGCCGCTGGCTCTGGCGAGCGTTACGCCATCATGGACGTCGCGGCGATCCTGGTGCACAGCCTCGGTCTTCCGATCCCGGAGGATTTCGAGGCGCAGGTGCCGGACGGCCTGTTCACAAGGGAGCATCTGCGCGCCCATCCGATCAGGGCCGGAGAAGAGACGCGCGCCATTTCAGAGATCGGCGCGCCTGTCGGAGAGATGTCGGACCACGACAAGGAGAAGATTCTCGATCAGTTGCGAGCGCTTGGCTACCTCGAGGATTGAGACGGTAAACAGTAATTGGGGCTTGGGGGTTCCAATGACGATGCAGACGGCGGTGCTCGATAACGCGAGCATCAATTACGCTCAGATCGCGCCGGCGCGCCCCCGGATGGGCGCCGCGCCCGAGATCGTGCTTTTGCACGGGCTCGCGACGAACATGGCGTTCTGGTATTTCGGCGTCGCCAAGATGCTGGCGAACTTCGCGCGCGTGACGGTCGTCGATCTGCGCGGCCACGGCATGTCGACCATGCCCCCTGAAGGCTACACTGCCGACGAGATGGCGGAGGATCTCTTTGGGGTTCTGGCGCACCTTCAGATCGAGCGCGCGCATCTCATCGGACATTCTTATGGCGGGCTGGTCGCCGCCTCGTTCGCTGCAAGGCATCCCTCCGCCGTGCAGAGCCTCATTCTCGCCGATGTGCGCTTGCCGAGCGTGCAGCCACAGATGCGGCTGAGCGGCTGGCCGCTCGCCCGCGTCTTCGCGGAACGGCTGAAGGCCGCCGGCATCGACATCGATCCCGAAAATCCGGACTTCGGCGTCGAACTCCTGACCGAGGTCGCCAAGCTTCGCCTGAAGAACGAAGGCAACGCCGATCAGCTTGAAGGCGTGCTCGGCGGCGCCAAACGCATCATGGGTCCGCGCGTCGCCGCCAAATGGCTGCGATTGCTCGAAAAGACCACGGCGAAACGCGATTTCGCCATCGGCTCGACGCTGAAGCCCGAGGATTTGCGGGCGGTCAATGCGCCCGTATACGGAATGTACGGGCAGAACAGCATGACGTTGAATTCCGGGCGGGCGCTGGCGGACGCGCTGCCCGACTGCCGTTTCGAGGCGCTCCCCAAAGCAGGGCACTTTTTCCCCGCCTCCCGGCCGCGCGATTTCGCTTTCCGCTCGCTGAAATTCCTCGCCGCCCATACCGGCGCCTCGCGCCGCGCGCGGGCCGGCGCCGAGGCCGAACACCGGTATCTGAATTAGACGCCGTCAGCGGCGCGGATTGCCGATCCGCCTACGCGCTGACCGCGGCCATCTCGTACAGGAAATCTGCAAACCCCATTGTCGCATCGACGAGGCCGGCGACTTTGGGGTTCGTCGATGAGACGACGTAGTACTCGTCCGGCGCATGGGCGCCAGAGCCGTGGCCGAGGCCGAACTGGCCCGCCGGCAGGTTCAAGGGGGCGCCAGTGAAGACGCAGCCCGGCCACGATCCGGCGTTGCGCGGATAGAGCGTGTTGACCGCGCCGGCGCGCGTGTAGACCGCCTGCTGGGCGCGGATGACCGCGCTCCCTTCCGGCGTTTCGGTCGGATCGTAGCCGCCGGTCATGTTGACCTCGACATCGCCGAAGCCTTGCCTGGCGAGATGCGCCTTCAGTTTCTTGAGAGAATCTTCGGCGGTCATGTTGGGCACGAGGCGGAGGTCGAGCTTGGCGACGGCGCGGGCGGGCAGCACAGTCTTGCCGCCGGGTCCCGTGTAGCCCGCGACGAGGCCCTCGATATTGACCGTCGGCTGCGAGGCGAGGCGCTGCAAGGACTTCTCCCACGAGAGGTCGTCGATCCAGTGCGCGACGCCGAGCGACTTCTTGCGGTCCGCTTCGTTCGTCGCCGCCGCCGACATGGCGATCAGCTCCTTCTCGCGCTTGGTCAGCGGACGGACCTTCTCGAACCAGCCGTCGATCGCGGGCGTGTTGCCGCCGTCCTTGACGAGGGTCTTCAGCGCCTCGACGAGGCGCCAGGCCGGGCTGTCGACCTGGGCCTTGAGGCTTGAGTGAATGTCTTTCAGCGGCCCGCGGCCCCATTTCTCGCCGCTCGCGACCAGTTCGCACTCGATGATGCCCTTGGAGCCGAGATTGATGGTGACGCTGCCGTTCGGGTTCTGCCAGCCGGCTGGAATGACGACGCCGAGGCATTTCTTCAGCGCCGGCATCACCGAAGCGTGCTGCACCACCTGCCGGAAATGCGGCGAGCCGATTTCTTCCTCGCCCTCGCAGACGAGCACGATGTTGACGGGGGGCTTCTTGCCGGCGGCGCGCAAGGCGTGCAGCGCGGCGAGGAAAGCGGCCTCCGGGCCCTTCTGGTTGACGGCGCCGCGCCCCATGATGACGCGGCCGAAGCCTTCCTTGTCGATGAGGCGCGCCTCGAGCGGCGGCGACGACCACTCGGCCGGATCGAACTGCTTCACGTCGTACATGAAATAGATGCCGACCGTGCGTTCTGCGCCATTGTCCATGAAGCCGACGACGCCCGGGTGCCCGTCCGTCGGGACGATCTCGACGTCCTTGAACCCCGCATCGCGCGCCAGCCGCGCCATGTAGTCGGCGCCTTCCGCCATCCTGAAATTTTCAGCGGCGATCGAGGGGTTCCGGATCCAGTCCTGGATGCGCTTGACCGACGCCTCGTAGCCCTTCTCGGCGGCGGCGCGGATCGCCGCCATGTCGCCCGATTGCGCGAAGGCCGCGCCGGGACGGAAGAAGGCCGCGCCGGCGGCGGCGGTCATCAGCATGCGGCGGTCGATAGCGAATTCGGTCATGGCAGGTCTCCCCTGGAAGCGCGTGCGTTGTTCGCAGGATTGCGATCGCAACATTCTACGCACTACGCACTACGCACTACGCACTACGCACTAACCACTACGCACTAGCCGCGCATCACGTCCCGCAACCCCGTGCATAGATACTCGACATTGCCTTCGTTGACGCCGCAAAGATTGATGCGCCCGCTGTTCGCCATGTAGACGCCGTAGCGCTCGCGCATGGCCATCACCTGCGTCTCGCTGAGCGGCAGCATCGAGAACATGCCGTTGTGGCGTTCGATGAAGGAGACGCGGTCGCCGAACTGCATCTCGCCGGCGGTCTTGACGAAGAGGCGGCGGTTCTTGCGGATCTGCGCGCCCATGTCCGCGACCTCGCGCCGCCACAGGGCGGAAAGCTCCGGCGACTGAAGGATTTCCGCGACGATGGCGCCGCCATGGGCCGGCGGCATCGAATAGATGCCGCGCGCGAGGGCGAGGGCGTGCGACTTCATCGCGGCCATGCGCGCGGCCGTCTCGCCGATGAGGAAGAGCGCGCCGGTGCGCTCGCGATAGAGCCCGAAATTCTTGGAGCAGGAATAGGTGATCAGCGCCTCGGGAAGGCGCCGCGCGATCTCGCGCACAGCGAAGGCGTCCGCATCGAGATCGGCGGCGAGGCCGTGATAGGCGAAATCGACGAACGGCGTGAAGCCCTGCCGCTCGGCGGCGGCGATCACGCGGTCGGTCTGCGCGGCGGTAAGATCGGCGCCCGTCGGATTGTGGCAGCCGCCATGGAGGAGGAGCGCGTCGTTGCGTCCCAGTTTTTCGACGCCGCGCATGAAGTCGTCGAAGAAAATCCCGCCGGTCCTGGCCTCGTAATAGGGGATCATCTCGATCGCGAGGCCGGCGGCCGAGAGGAGCGGCTGGTGATTGGCCCAGGTCGGCGAGCCGATGACGATGCGAGCCGAACCCGCGCGCTTCAGGAGTTCGGCGCCGACCCGCAAGGCGCCGCAGCCGCCCGGCGTCTGCAGCGCAAAGACGCGCCCGTCGGCGATCGCCTTGCTATCCTCGCCAAGGACGAGCCGAGCGACCGCGTCGGCAAATCCCGGCGCCCCCTCGGGCGGCGTGTAGACTTTCGTCGCCTGCACGCCCAACACCTTTGCTTCCGCGCGCTTCACCGCGTCGAGAATCGGGGTTCGCCCGTCGAGCGTGCGAAAGACGCCGACGCCGAGATCGATCTTCTTCTCGCGCTTGTCCTCGTTGAAGATCTTGGTGAGGCCGAGCAGCGCGTCGGGAGGCAGGAGAGCCAAGTCAGCGAACATCAAATCCCTTTCAGGCGGCTGAGCGGACCATATCAGAGGCGTCGAACTTCGCCATGAGCGCGCTCAGTTTTTCCTGCGCTGCGGCGACCGAGGCGAGTTTCACGGGCCCATAGCCGCGAATGTCGTCGGGGAGGCTGGCGATGGCGAGCGCGGTCTCGAGATTTCCGGCGGAAAGGCGCGGCAGGAGGCTTTCGATTCGCGCGCGGTACTCGGGAATGAGCCGGCGCTCCATGCGCCGCTCCTCGCTGCGCCCGAAGGGATCGAGGAACGTGCCGCGCAGGAAGCGAAGGCGGCTCAAGGCGGCGAACGCCGGGGCCATGAAGGGGCCGAACTCTCTCTTTTTCGGCCGGCCCTCATCGTCGAGTTCTGCGTTGAAGATTGGCGGGGCCAGGTGGAACTTCACCTTGAAGTCGCCGTCGAAAACTTGCGTCAGCTCTTTCCTGAAGCGGCCGTCGGAATAAAGTCGCGCGACCTCGTACTCGTCCTTGCAGGCCATGAGCTTAAAGAGGTTTCGGGCGACTGTCAGCGCCAGTCGCTCGCCGCCCGGCAGGACCGTCGCCGCCGCCTCGACTTTGCCGACGAAGGCGACATAGGCGTCGGCATACGCGGCATTCTGATAGGCGGTGAGGACCTCGCGGCGGCGCGCGACGACTTCCGCAAGCGATTGCGCCGCCGCCGGCCCCGGCGCGAGGCCCGCGGCCTCCGCGACAGCCGCGCCGTCGATCGCAGCCGCGCGCCCCAGAGCGAAGGCCTCGAGATTCTTCTTCACTGCGACGCCATTGAGCTCGATGGCGCGCGTGAGCGCGGCGAGAGAGACCGGGGCAAGCCCCTTCTGCCACGCGACGCCCATCAAGAACATGTTGCTGAAGACGAGATCGCCGAGCAGGCGCTCGGCGATAGCGCTTGCATCGACGGTCGCGACGGCTGTCTCGCCGCAGGCGCTTCGCAAGGTCTTGAGGCGCTGATGTGCGCCGAAGTCGATATTCCGATCCCGGATGAAACCGGCGGTCGGCATGATGTCGAGATTGGCGAGCGCGCGCGTCTTGCCGGCGCGCATGACGCCGAGCGCCCGCTCGTCCGTGCCGACGACGAGATCGCAGAGAATTGCGGCGTCGGCGCAGCCCAGATCGATGCGCACCTGCTGGAGCGCCTGCGGCGAGGCGCCGAGCCGCACATAGGAGAGGACGGCGCCGCCTTTCTGGGCAAAGCCCATGAAATCGAGAACGGAGGCGCCCTTGCCCTCAAGATGGGCGGCCATGGCGAGGACCGCGCCGATGGTGACGACGCCCGTGCCGCCGACGCCCGCGACAAGAAGATCGTATGAGCGCTCGACGGCGGGGATCGAAGGCGCCGGCAGGTTCGCGAGCAGCGCTTCCAGCCTTGCGCCGAAAAGGCGGCGCTCCGGCTTTTTCAGCCCGCCGCCCTCGATCGTCACGAAGCTCGGGCAGAAGCCTTTGACGCAGGAATAATCCTTGTTGCAGGAGGACTGGTCGATCTTCCGTTTGCGGCCGAACTCCGTCTCCACAGGAACGACCGACAGGCAGTTCGACTGCTTCGAACAGTCGCCGCACCCCTCGCACACAAGCTCGTTGATGAAGACGCGCTTGGGCGGGTCGGGGTATTCGCCGCGCTTGCGCTTGCGGCGCTTTTCGGCGGCGCAGGCCTGTTCGTAGATGAGCGCGGTCACGCCCTCGATCTCGCGCAATTCGCGCTGCACGCGATCGAGCTCGTCGCGATGATCGATGTCGATCCCGGCCGGAACGCCGGCAAGGGCGCGGATCTTCTCGGGATCGTCGCTCAAGATGACGATCTTCCTGACGCCTTCGGCCGCGAGTTGCGCCGCCATCATCGGCACGCTGATGAAGCCGTCGACCGGCTGCCCGCCGGTCATGGCGACGGCGTCGTTGAAGAGGATCTTGTAGGTGATGTTGGCGCCCGCGGCGATCGCCTGGCGGATCGCCATCGAGCCCGAATGAAAATAGGTTCCGTCGCCGAGATTCTGGAAGATGTGCGGCTTCCCGCCGGAAGCGCCCTTGAGGTAGCGCGACTTCGAGGCCCAGTTGACGCCTTCCCCGCCCATCTGGATGAGCGATGAGGTGTCGCGATCCATCCACGACGCCATGAAGTGGCAGCCGATGCCGGCGAGCGCCTTCGATCCTTCGGGAACTTTCGTCGAGGTGTTGTGCGGGCAGCCCGAGCAGAAATAGGGGAGGCGCTTTGCGCCGTCCGGCCCGGCGACGCCGCGCCTTGCGACATCGAGATGCGACAGGGCCGACGCGAAATTCAACTCGGGAAAATGCAGGAGCAGGCGCCAGGCGATGAGCGGAGCAAGGCCCGACGGCGACAATTCATCGACCCAGGAGATGAGCGGCGCGCCGTTCTCGTCATACTTGCCGAGAATGCGCCGCGGCTTGGCGACGGGGCGATCGTAGAGATGCTCTTTAAGCTGACTTTCGATGATGCCGCGCTTTTCCTCGACGACGAGAACCTCTTCCTTGCCCGCCATGAAGCCTTGAGCGCCCTCGCATTCGAGCGGCCAGACCATGCCGACCTTGTAGATGTCGAGGCCGATCTCGCGCGCCTTTTGCTCATCGACGCCGAGGGAGGCGAGCGCCTCCATGACATCGCGGTGGGCCTTGCCGGTGGTGATGATTCCATAGCGGGCCCCTGGAACGGCGTAGATCGCACGGTCGATGGGGTTGGCGCGCGCGAAGGCGAGGATCGCTTCCTTCTTGTCCTCCATGCGCCGCTCGATCTGCATGCCGGGAAGATCCGGCCAGCGGAAATTGAGCCCGTCGGCCGGCGGCGTGAAATCCGTCGGCGTCTTGAAGCGCGGAGCCGCCGCGAGTTCGACGCTGGCGCCGCTCTCGACGACTTCGGACACCGCCTTGAAGCCGACCCACAGCCCCGAATGGCGCGAGGCGGCGTAGCCCCATAATCCGTACTCGACATATTCGGCGATGTGCGCCGGGTGGATGGTCGGCATGTACCAGGTCATGAAGGCGACGTCCGACTGGTGCGACATCGAGGAGGAGGCGCAGCCATGATCGTCGCCCGCGACGACGAGGACGCCGCCGTTCGCCGACGATCCGTAGGCGTTGCCGTGCCGGAGCGCGTCGCCGGCGCGATCGACGCCCGGCCCCTTGCCGTACCAGAGCGCGAAGACGCCATCGACCTTGCGCTCGGGCTCCGCCTCGACCTGTTGCGTGCCGAGGATCGCCGTCGCGGCGAGGTCTTCGTTGACGGCGGGGAGAAACGTGATGTCTTCGGCGTCGAGAAACGCCTTGGCGCGCCACAGCGCCTGATCGACGCCGCCCAAGGGCGAGCCGCGATAGCCGCTGACGAAACCGGCCGTGTTCTTCCCGTCAGCGCGGTCGAGGCGGCGCTGCGCCAGCATGATCGCGGCGATCGCCTGGCTTCCGGTCAGGAACACGCGGCCCTTCTCCCGCCGGTAGCGGTCGTCGAGGTCGTAGCGGTCGAGCGAAACGGTCGGCGCGGCCATTGGCGGGTCCCCGGAAGCCTTGAACGAAATAGCGATGTTCGGCCGCGAAATCCGATCAATTTGCAGCGCCAGACAGCTTATAAGCGAAAGGAATATATCATAAAAGTGTTAGTTACGATATGAATGCTTCACAGGAGGATCCATGGAAGAGATTTCAGATCAAGACCGCCGGCTCCTTGGGGCGCTGCAGGACGATTGCCGGCAGTCGGCGCAGGACCTTGCGGCCGCCGTCAATCTCTCTCCCGCGACCTGCTGGCGCCGGCAAAAGAGTCTCGAGGAACGCGGGCTGATCGCCGGCTATCGCGCCGTCCTCGACCGCCAGAAGCTCGGCCTCGCCGTCTCCGCCTATGTGCATGTGACAGTCGAGCGCCAGTTCGCGAACGTGATCGCCGAGATCGAAAAGAAGATCAAAGAGCGCCCCGAAGTGACGGAATGCTGCGCCACGACCGGCGACGCCGATTTCACCTTGCGCGTCGTCGCCAAAGACATCGCCGCCTATGACCGCTTCCTGCAACGCTTTCTCGAAGAGCTGCCCGGCATCGGCCAGGTGCGCTCCTCGATCGTTCTACGGGAGATCAAGGCGACGACGAAATTGCCGCTGGACTGAGATGCGTCGAAGTTCCATCTGATCGCCCATGATCGACAAGCCGCTCATCATCGCCGGACGCAATTTTTTCTCGCGCCTCATCATCGGCACCGGGAAATACAAGTCCTATGAGGAGAACGCGCGCGCTGCCGAAGCCGCCGGCGCCGAGATGGTGACGGTCGCGGTCCGGCGCGTCAATCTGACGGACAAGGACAAGCCCATGCTTGTCGATTTCCTCAGCCCGCAGAAATTCACTTATCTGCCGAACACCGCCGGCTGTTTCACCGCCGACGACGCGGTCAGAACGCTGCGCCTCGCGCGCGAGGCGGGCGGCTGGACGCTGGTGAAGCTCGAAGTCCTGTCCGATCAGAAGACGCTCTATCCCGACATGGAGGAGACGCTGAAAAGCGCGAGGCTCCTCATCAAGGAGGGGTTTCAGGTGATGGTCTATTGCTCGGACGATCCGGTGTTCGCGAAAAAGCTTGAGGATGCGGGGTGCGCAGCCATCATGCCCCTGGGCTCGCTCATCGGCTCGGGGCTCGGCATTTTGAATCCGGTCAACATCCGTCTCATCGTCGAGCAATCTTCCGTGCCCGTCATTGTGGACGCGGGCGTCGGCACGGCCTCGGACGCCGCCATCGCCATGGAGCTCGGTTGCGACGGCGTCCTCATGAACACAGCGATCGCCGAGGCGAAAGACCCGATTCTCATGGCCTCGGCGATGAAGCATGCGGTCATCGCCGGGCGCGAGGCCTATCTCGCGGGCCGCATGGCGAAGAAGCGCTACGCCGATCCCTCATCGCCCCTGGCGGGACTCCTGTAATCCCTAGGGCGGGTGAAATCCGCCGGCGGTTTTGCCGCGAGCGCAGGCGCCGGTTGCAAGGCTGGTACGGCGGATTTCATCCGCCCTACGCCCCCGCTTTTTTCGCGTAGGTCCAGGCGAGCGCGGCGAGCATCTTCATCTGCGCGCCCATTCCGCTCGCGTGCTCGGACGAGGCGTTGCCCTGAAGGCCGCGCGCATAGACGCCCTGCACAATCGCCGCCAGGCGAAACATGTTGTAGGCGAGGCAGAAATCGAGCTGGCCGAGCGCGTCGAGGCCGGTGTGCCGCGCATAGCGCCCGGCGATCTCCTCAAGGCCCGGAATGCCGAGCGCGGCGATATCGACGCCGGCGAGGCCGCCGCGCACCGCGGGCGGAAAATGCCAGGCCATCAGATAATAAGTGAAGTCGGCGAGGGGATGGCCGAGCGTCGAAAGCTCCCAGTCGAGCACGGCGAGGACCCGGGCCTCGCTTGGGTGCATGATGACATTATCGAAGCGGAAATCTCCGTGCACGATCGATGTCGCCTCGCTCTTCGGCAGCGCGGTAGGCAGCCATGCGGCGAGGCGGTCCATCTCCTCGACCTGCCCGGTCTCGGCGGCTTTGTATTGTTTCGTCCAGCGATCGATCTGGCGGGCGAAATAATTGCCGGGCTTGCCGTAGTCGGAAAGGCCGATCTTCGCGTAATCGACGAGATGGAGGTCCGCGAGCGTGTCGGTGAGCGCCTCATAAAGCGGCGCCCGCTCGTCGCGGCCGGCCTCGCGCAGGGAGGCGTCCCAGAAGATCCGCCCCTCGACATAGTCCATGATGAAGAAGATCGCGCCGATGAGGGTCTCATCTTCGCACAGCGCATGGGTTTTCGGCGCCGGAAAGCCGATCTGGTGGAGCGCCGTCATCACCTTGTATTCGCGATCGACCGCGTGAGCGGACGGAAGGAGCTTGCCGGGCGGCTTGCGGCGCAGGACGTATTTCTTCTGCGGCGTCGTCAGGAGGTAGGTCGGGTTCGACTGTCCGCCCTTGAACTTCTCTACGCGGACGGGCCCGCGATAGCCCGCGACGGCGCCGCGCATATAGGCGTCGAGCGCATGCTCGTCGATCGCAAGATGCGCGGGCGCCGCCATGACGCCGGTGAAGTCGGCCGCTTTCGGTTCGCTCATGCCGCACCCTTCGAGAAGTGTTCGATGACGATGAAGCCGCCGATCGCAATGAAGCCGATGCCGGCGATGAGCTTTAAGGGCAGCGCCGCGAGATGTCGTTCGGCCGCCGAGCCGAGGAGCACGGCGAGCGCCGTCGAGGCGACGAGAGCCGAGGCCGCCGCCGCGAAGACGAGCGCTTTCGAGGGCCCGCCTTCGGAGGCGAAGAGAAGCGTCGCGAGCTGCGTCTTGTCGCCAAGTTCGGCGAAGAAGACCGACAGGAAGATGGTGACGAAGGCGCTCATGCGGCGAGAGTCCTCTGCTTGCGGTGGAATTCGAGGAAGTGTTTGAGAACCTCGTGGGCGGCTTCCGTCTGCGGATAATGTCCGATCTCCGGCAGCAGGACGGCGTCCGCGTTCGGAACCTCTGCGAGGTAATAATCGTAAAGATGCGCGCCGGAAACCGGGTCGGCGCCGCCGTCGATGAGGCGGATCGGCGCCTTCGACTGGAGCAGCGCGCCGACCCAGCGCTCGCGGTTCTGGGTCCGCTCGGGGATGTAGTGCAAGAGCTTGTGCAGGATGAAGCGCCCGCCCTGCTCCTGCATCAGCGCCCAATGCGCGTCGATCTCTTCGTCGCTCGCCTTGGTCGCCGCGCCGAAGATTTCATCGAACGCCTGGCGCAGGCGCTCGCGCGACATCATCAGCGACATCAACGGTCCGAACGGGCCAAGCCCGAGCTTCTGCGCCGGCCGCGCGCGATGCTGTTCGGGGAAAAGGCCGCCATTGAGGAAGCAGACGGATTTGAGGAGAAAGCTCAATGAGCCTTCATTGTGCCGCGCCAGCAATTCCTGCGCGACCGTGTCGCCGTAATCATGGGCGAGAATGTGCGCCTCGGCGACGCCCGCCTGCGCCAGCAGCGCCTCCTGAAGATCCGCCTGCGCCATGATCGAATAGGCGTCCGTCTTCGGTTTATCCGAGAGGCCGAAGCCCAGCATGTCGGCGGCGATCGGACGGAAGTGCGCCGAGAGCGGCCCCCATAGCGCGCTCCAGTCCCATGAGGATGTCGGATAGCCGTGGATGAGGAGAAGCTGCGGCTTGCTCTCGTCGCCTTCGCCGCGCGCCCACCAGGCGATGCGATAGCCGCCGAGCACGGCGATGCGCGCTCGCTTGCGCCAGACGTCGAGCGGCGTCATCGAACGCCCCTGAGCGCGCGCCAGCCGATGTCGCGCCGGCAAAAACCCTGCGGCCAGTCGATGGCGTCGACGCCGGCATAGGCGCGGGCGACTGCTTCGGCGAGCGTCGGCCCGGTGGCGGAGACGGAGAGGGCGCGCCCGCCTGACGCGATGAGCGCGCCGTCCCGTTCTTCCGTGCCCGCCTGAAAAACAACGACGCCGGGGAGCGCGTTCGCACGCGCGACGCCGCGGATTTCGGAGCCCTTCTTGTAATCGCCGGGATAGCCGTCGGCCGCCATGACGACGACCGCCGACGCGTCCCTCGACCAGTCGAGCGAAATATCGGCAAGGCGCCCCGTAGCGGCGGCGTGGAGCGCGGGGAGAATGTCCGACGTCAGTCGCCGCATCAGCGCCTGGCACTCAGGATCGCCGAAGCGCGCGTTGAACTCGACGAGCCTTGGGCCGCGCTCGCCGATCATCAGCCCGGCGAAGAGAACCCCCGTATAGGGCGCGCCATCTTCTCGCATTTGCTGCAGGACCGGCCGCACAATGCGCGCGAGCGTTTCTTCTTCTACGCGCGGCGTGAAAACCGGGGCCGGCGAACAGGCGCCCATGCCGCCGGTGTTTGGACCCTTGTCGCCGTCGAAGGCGCGTTTGTGATCTTGCGCGGCGGCGAGCGGCAGCACGCTCTCGCCGTCGGTCAATACGAAGCAGCTCGCCTCCTCGCCGCTCATGAATTCCTCGATCACGATCCCGGCGCCGGCGTGCCCGAAACGGCCGCTGAGCATGTCGTCGATGGCGGCGTTCGCTTCTCTCCGTGTTGCTGCGATGATGACGCCCTTGCCGGCGGCGAGGCCGTCCGCCTTGATGACGTAAGGCGCCGCCATGCGATCGAGAAAGGCCTTGCCGGCGCTCGCCTCCCTGAACCGTCCGAAGGCGGCGGTCGGCGCGCCCGCGCGCGTCGCGACGTCTTTCATGAAGGCCTTGGAGGATTCAAGACGCGCCGCCGCCCGGCCCGGACCGAAACAGGGAACGCCCGCCGCACGCAAGCGGTCGCCAAGACCCAGCGCCAGCGGCGCCTCCGGGCCGATGACGACGAGGTCGATGGAATTCGCGCGCGCCGCCGAAACGAGTCCCTCGACATCGTCGGCGCCGATGGCGAGAAGCTCGCCCAAGGGCTTGAGTCCCGGATTGCCAGGCGCCACAAAGAGCCTTGTAAGCAGCGGACTTTGGGCGATTTTCCAGCCCAGCGCGTGCTCGCGTCCGCCGCCGCCGACAAGCAGGACCTTCACTTGGCTCTTCTCCCCTTCCGATGTGGCGTTTAAGGGTCCCTCGCCGGTGACAATCAATGCATTCTGACGACGAAGCGCGCAAGGACGAGCCCGACCGCCATGCGGGCGCGGGTTCCGCCGCGCCTGCGCCGGCAGCCGCATCGGGCGCCGCAGCGCCTCAGGACCCGTCCGCTACACCAGCCGAGCCGACGCAATCCGGGAACGCATCGACGCTCGCCGAGCCAGCGCCTGAGAGCCCTGGCGCCGCGCGGCTGCTGCGCAAGGCCCTTAACCGCGTTGGCATGCGCAGCGCGCGATTCCTTGAATATCTCACGGTCGATCGCGAGCGCCGCCGCCGCGCCTCGATCGTTCTCGCCGTCGCCGTCAACACCATGCTGTTCTCGGCGCTGGCGGTGTTCGGGCGCTTTCACATCTGGATACCGGCGGCCCCGCGCGACTCGATTTCGATTGTCATGGTCGAGCTGCCGACCGCGTCGGTGTTGCCGGAGCTGGTCGAGCCTGAAAAGGCGCCCGAACCGGAGGTCGAGCCCGAGATCGCGCCCGAGCCCGAGCCGATCAAGGAGCCCGAGGTCGAGCCGGAGCCGGCCCCCGATCCGGTTCCTGAGCCGGCGCCGGAACTTGCGCCAGAGCCGCAGCCAGAGCCGCAGCCGGAACCCGAACCGGCGCCTCTTCCGCCGGAACCGGAGCCCGAACCGGAACCCGAGCCTTTGCCGCCGGAACCAGAACCCGAACCGGCGCCGGAACCCGAACCGAAAATCGACCTGACGCTTGAGGAGG
>JBEBFW010000030.1:0-21342 GCA_040081755.1 Parvularculaceae bacterium | reverse complement strand
CGCTTCGAGCGCACGGCGTGGAGGCGGGGCGATGGCGCCGACCTTGGCGGGGGCGTCATGGCCATGTTGCACGGGCGCGTATTCGAAAAGGCCGGCGTGCACAGCTCGACCGTCTACGGAGAATTCTCACAGGAGTTTCGCAAAGAGATCACGGGCGCGGCGGAAGATCCGCGCTTCTGGGCGTCAGGCGTCTCAGTCATCGTTCACCCGCGCAATCCGCATGCACCCGCGGGGCATATGAACACCCGCATGATCGTCACGGCGAAGTGCTGGTTCGGCGGCGGCGGCGATCTGAACCCCATGCTCGACCGCTATCGCTCCGATGCGCACGAAGACACGCGCGCCTTTCATGCGGCGATGAAGTCAGCCTGCGACGCGCATGATCCCGGTTATTACCCGCGCTTTCGAAAATGGTGCGACGAGTACTTCTTCCTGCCGCACCGAAACGAGGCGCGGGGCGTCGGAGGCGTCTTCTACGACCGACATGACACCGGCGACTGGGACGCCGATTTCGGCTTCACTCGCGATATCGGCGAAGCGTTCCTCGGCATCTATCCGCAACTTGTGCGCGGGCGCATGAGCGCACAGTGGACTGAAGCTGACCGTGAGGAGCAGTCTTTCCGGCGCGGACGCTATGCCGAGTACAACCTTTTGTACGATCGCGGCACGGCGTTCGGTCTCAAGACCGGCGGCAATGTCGAGGCGATCCTGTCGTCGCTGCCGCCCATGGCGACGTGGCGATGAGAAGGTGCGGTGAACGAGAAAAGGCGCAGACCCGAGGGTCTGCGCCTCCCGTTTCCTCCCAAAGGAAACTCGCGGGGCTTATCGCCCGCGCATGCCGGCCAAGCCTGAGATCAGGGTCAGGAGCCCTCCCCCGCCGGCAAGATAGGTGCCCCATTGAACAGCCTCTTTGGCTTCCGCGCCACCGCCCATCATGGTGAGCGCGAAATAGCCGATGGCGGCTACAATGACGCCGCCTGCTAGCGTCGTGACGACGCTGGTCAGCCGACCGACGAATGGCAGCAGCCCGAGAACGCCGAGGATGGCGGACACACCGCCGGCGGCGATGGCGGCAAGCATCGCCTTGCCTTTCATGTCGCCCTTTGGCGCGCAATCGCCGGAGAAAGAGTAATTCTTGTCCCGCCAGCAATCGATGGTCGGCTGGACCAGCTTCATGCCCGACTGGGGCGATGCAGTTTCCTCTTGAAGCACCGGATCGTAGATCTTGACCGTGTACATCGGTCCAAAAAGAATCGCGGCGACGACCGCCAGCGGCAACAATACCCGCATCATGGCTCGAACCTTCCCCTATCCACCCCTGCGCGCACTTTACTCTGACAGCAAAAGGGCGCCAAGCGGCAAGAAGGGCCTAAAATGGCGGCCCCTTGGGGTTGAGGGGCTGATCTGTCTCTACCCCAACGACGTGAGAAGCGGGTCGCATCGCCCGCTACTCCACAAAATCGAGGCCGATGTCGCGGTAGCGCGCCGGGTCGTCAGTCCAATTCTCCTTGACCTTCACTTCGAGAAAAAGGTGAACAGGTTCACCGGTGAGCGCCGACAATTCGGCGCGGGCCGCCGACCCGAGGGCCTTCAGCGTCTGACCGCCCTTCCCAAGGACGATCGGCCGATGGCTCTCCCGGCTGACATAAATCGTCTGCTCAATTCGGAGTTCGCCCTTGGCCGTGCGTCCCCATTTCGTCGTCTCGACGGCGGTCTGGTAGGGCAGCTCCTCGTGGAGGCGGAGATAAATCTTCTCGCGCGTCGCTTCAGCCGCCATCAGACGATCTGAAATGTCCGACAGCTGATCTTCCGGATACATCCATGGGCCCTCGGGCGCACGAGCCGCAAGCGCCGCCTTGAGCGCCGAAACGCCGTCGCCGTCTTTCGCCGAGACGAGCCAGGTCTCGCTGAAGACGCCGGTTTCGTTGAGGCTCTGGACCAACGGCAGAAGCTTCAGCTTGGAAAGCTGATCGATCTTGTTGACGACCAGATCGGTCTTCACGCCGCGCTGCTTCAGCACGTCGATGATCGCGTTGGCGTCGGCGACGCTTTTGGACTTCAGCGACGGCTCCGCATGCTCCGCCGCGTCGATCGTCATCAGGATCGCATCGGCCCCGTCGAGCGACTCCCAGGCCGCGCGCACCATGGCCCGGTCAAGCCGGCGACGCGGCGCAAAGATGCCGGGGGTGTCTATGAAAACAAGCTGGGCGTCTCCTTCGATGGCGACACCGCGCACGCGCGCCCGCGTCGTCTGCACTTTATGAGTGACGATCGAGACCTTGGCGCCGACGAGCCTGTTCACCAGGGACGACTTGCCGGCGTTGGGCGCGCCGATCACGGCGATGATCGCGCATTTTTTAGGCCCGTCACTCATTTTCAGCCCACACTCTTTCGCGCAGAAGGAAGGCGAGCGCGGCTTCGGCCTGCGCCTCGCGTTTGGAGCGGCCCTCGCCGCGCGCCGGCTGGAAGCCGTCGATCCGCACTTCGACCTCGAAAGCGGGCGCGTGCGCCGGGCCGCCTGAGGCGACCACAACATAGTCGGGCGTGCCCCGCTTTCGCTCCTGGCTCCATTCCTGGAGCGCCGTTTTGGGATCGCGGTGCGCCTGACTGAGAATATCGAGATTGGGCGTCCAGAAAATATCATACGCGGCGCGCGCCGCGCCGAGCCCTCCGTCAAGATAGAGCGCACCCAGAAACGCCTCGGCGACATCGCCGAGAATCGCCATCTTCTTGCGTCCGCCGGCCGCCTCTTCATGCGCCGACATGCGCACCAGCGCATCGAGCCCGAGCGCAATCGCTGCCTTCGCACAGGTCTCTTTTCTTACGAGCGTGTTGAGGCGGGGGGCCAGCTCGCCTTCCTCCATTTCCGGATGCCGCCGGTAGAGCGCTTCGGACGCAAGGAGACCGAGCACGCGATCGCCTAGAAATTCGAGGCGCTCAAGGTCGCGCCCGCTCTCGCTGCCCGAGAGACTCGAATGCGTGAGCGCGCGCGCCAGCAGGGCCCGATCAGCGAATTTGCGGCCGACGCGCGCTTCGAGCGCTTCGAGCCCGGCTTCGGAGGTCATTTCACCGGATCGAAGATGCGCTCATAGCGTATGGCGAATGGCCACTTCCAGACTTCCCATAAACGCGTCTTGGCGCCGTCTACGGAAAAGAAGAGCCGCTCCGCCTTGCCGACGATGTCATCGAGCGGCACGTAGCCGACGGCTTCGAGCACGCGGCTGTCCTGGCTCTGATCGCGGTTGTCGCCCATCATGAAATAATGACCGGCGGGCACCTGATAGGGTCCGCGATTGTCGAGCCCGCCAAGGTCGCCGTTGCACTCATCGATCACATAAGCGACGCCGTTGGGCAATGTTTCGCGATAGGTTGGAATTTCCGCTGGACGGCCGTCGCAGATTGCGGTTTTGTTGCCGATCAGCTCCTTCGCAGTCGGCACGCCGTTGATGTGGAGATGTCCCTCAACCAACCGGATTTCATCGCCCGGAAGGCCGATCACGCGCTTGATGTAGTCCTTGTTGCCGTCCTTGCGATTCTTGAAGACGACGACATCGCCGCGCTCGGGGCCGCGCGCGAAGATGCGCCCTTCGATCGGAAGTCTCGTCAGCGGGTAGACGAGCGACGCGCGCGAATAGCCATAGGTCGGCTTGGACACGATCAGAAAATCTCCGACCAGAAGGTTGGGCTTCATCGAGCCTGACGGAATGTTGAACGGCTGGAAGATGACGACCCGCAGCACGAGAGCGATCGCGACAGCGTAGAACACCGTCTTGGCGAGGTCCCAGGCCTCCTCGCTCGCGGTCATTTTTTTCTTCTCGCGCGGCGACTTGGCCTCTCCGGCGCTGGTCGATTCAACCGTCATGTTACCTGCCTACTCGCGTTGCCCGCTGCCGAAGATGGCCTAGCGTAAATGATTACAATGGCCTGAGCGAGGGGGAACTCATCTGTGATCGATAGATGAATATCCGCCTCATGCCCCGGCGGCGTGATTTTCACAAGTCTTTCACGAGCGCCGCCGGTCAGGGCCATGGTCGGCTTGCCGCCCGGAAGATTGACGACGCCCATGTCGCGCCAGAAGACGCCCTGATTGAGACCGGTGCCGAGCGCCTTTGCGCAGGCCTCCTTTGCGGCGAACCGTTTCGCGTAGGACGCCGCCCGATTGCGCCGCTTGTCCGACTTCGCCTGTTCAACCTCGGTGAAGATGCGAGCGACGAAGCGATCGCCGTGCCGCTCCAGCGTCTTCTCGATGCGCCGAATGTCGATGAGGTCGTTCCCGAGGCCGATGATCATGTTAGGCGAACTGGGTCATCGGACCGCGCCGCGGCGGCTGATCGACGAGGAACGTTTCGGCCGTCACGCGGCCGCCCAGATCTTTCAGCCTCGCCCTTTGCTCAAGAACCGGCACGCGGATGAGCGCGTCCGCCCATTCGTTGATTTGCAGGAGGGAGGGATGCGCCTCGGTCGAAGCGATCCAGCACGCTGTCTTCGGCCAACGGACCGGATCCGGCGTCCAGCGGGCGTAACTCATGTTGCGGAACATGACGCAGACGGAAATATCAACAAGCCCGATGGCGCCGAACATGAAGCCAACAGGCGGCGCAATCGTCTCGAGATAGTCGAGGATCGGCGGCACGTCCTCGGCGAGCGACTTTTTCAGCGCGGCAAGATCGCGCTCGCGGTTGAAGACTCCGGGCAGCAGCACGGCCTGGCTGAAAACACGCCACAGGAAAATGTCGCCCATGCGCGTGTCGGCGTATTCCTCCAGCCACCGCGCCCTCGCGCGCTGCGCCGGCGCCGACGGCAGCACAGCCGGGCCCGGATATTTTTCTTCGAGGTACTGCGCGATGACCGAACTGTCGGCGATCGGCTCGCCGCCATCGATGAGAAGCGGAATCCGGCGCAGCGGATTCAGTCTGGTGAACCGATCGTCGGTATAAAATGCGACAACCGGATCGATTTCAAAGTCGAGGCCCTTGATCGAAAGGATCGCAAGGATCTTGCGCACGTAAGGGGAGACGGGGGAGCCGATGACGGTGAGCATTTTGACCTCAATAATGCCCGCCGGTGCGGGCGTCGTTCATGAGCCGCTTCATTTCCTTCACCGACTCGGCGAGACCCATGAATACTGCCTCACCGACCAGGTAATGTCCGATATTGAGTTCGACGATCTGAGGGATCGCCGCGACGGGCTGCACGTTCATGAAGTCGAGGCCGTGGCCGGCGTGAACCTCAAGACCGTTCGCCGCCGCGTGAGCGGCGCCCTTCCGGATGAGATCGAGTTCATGGCCGATCCGCATCGGGTCTGTTGCCGCACAGGCCGCCTGCCAGGCGCCAGTGTGGATTTCGATGACAGGCGCGCCGACGCGCCGGGCCGCGTCGATCTGCGCGATCACGGGGTCGATGAACAACGACACCCGCACGCCTGCGTCGCTCAGCTCGCGGATCAGAGGCGCAAGCGCGTCCCGCTGGGCCAGCACGTCGAGCCCGCCTTCGGTGGTGCGCTCTTCGCGTTTCTCTGGCACCAGACAGCAGGCGTGCGGACGGATCGCTCTGGCGATCGCGACCATCTCCGCCGTTGCAGCCATTTCGAAATTGAGCGGCAGATCGATCTCGTCCTTGAGGCGCCGCATGTCGTCGTCGCGGATGTGCCGACGGTCCTCGCGCAAATGCGCGGTGATGCCGTCGGCGCCGGCGCTGGCGGCGATGATCGCCGCGCGCACGGGGTCGGGACGAGCGCCGCCGCGCGCGTTCCGCAACGTGGCGACATGGTCGATATTGACGCCGAGGCGGATGGCGCTTGTCACTGGCTGACGCCGCGGCTGCCCGGCTTCAGCGCAGGGATGCTGCTCAGATGCTCGGGCAATGCGTCGGGCGGCCAGGCCTTCACGTCAAGTTCGGCGAGCGCCGTCAGCGGGGCGCCAACGTCGACCGCGCCGCCAGACCGGTCGATAAGGCAGGCGAGCCCCGCGACTTCGGCCCCTAGCGCCCTCACCGCCGCAATGCATTCGCGCGCCGATAGGCCGGTCGAAACGATGTCCTCGACCACCAGCACGCGGGCGCCTTTCTTAAGCGAGAAGCCGCGCCGCAGTTGAAACGCGCCGTCCACTCTCTCGACGAACATGAACGGAACGCCGAGATGACGCGCCGTCTCGTAGCCATAGATGATCGCACCCATAGCCGGCGACACGACAAATTCGAACTCTCCGTCGAACGCCTTCCTCGCTTTCGCGGCGAGCGCCCGGCACAGGCGCTCCGTGCGCTCGGGATACATCGAGACGATGGACTTGTTGAGATAGGTGTCGCTGTGCAGGCCGGACGAAAGGATGAAGTGCCCTTTTTGCAAGGCGCCCGCGGCTTCAAATTCGGCCAGCACATCGCTCTTATTCATAATCCAGCTTTTCGCGGCGTTCCGCCGAAACCACGGTCGATATGGTGCGGAGGCCAGCGAGCATCTGTACGAGCTGCCGCTCATTCTTCACTTCGAGGTCGATAGAGAGATCGACGAAATCGGAAGACTGGTTCCGCATCTTGATGTTCGCAATCGAGACGCCGTAGCGCGCAATGACAGCGGCGACCTCCGAAAGCACGCCGATCTCGTTGCGCACGGTGACGATCACCTGGGTGAACCCGAATACGGCTTCGGCTTCCTTGTTCCAGCTCAAATCGATGAGTTTCGATTCCGGCGGATCGAGCCGGGCCCACACCTCGCAGGCGATTGTATGAACGGCGATGTCGCCGTCGTCCTCGCGAATGCCGACGATGCGCTCGCCAGGCACCGGCGCGCAGCATTTGGCCATGCGCGTCGTCGCCCCCGCCGGAAGGCCTACGATCGCCGCGCGCGCGCTGAACCGCTTGCGTCCGGCAGGTCTGATTTCGCCCTCGGTTTCGACGACTGCGCCGGGGTACGCGGCCTCCACCAGCGCATTGACCGTCATCTTCCCTTCGCCGACCTTGGAGAGCACGTCCTCAATGCGCGTCGCTTTCAGCTTCTTGAGCGCCGCTTTCACCGCCTTCGGCGAGAAATCGAGGTGCGCTCCGGCGAACACCGCCTCGACCTTCCGCCGACCGATCTCGACATGCTCTTCATGCTTGAGCCGGTTGACTCGCTTTCTGAGCGCCGCCTTCGCCCTTCCGGTGACGGCGAGCTTGTCCCACTCATGCGGCAGCGGCGCGCTGTTCGACGTGTGGATCTCAACGACGTCGCCGTTCTTCAGCGGCGTTCGCGGCGGCATCCAGATGCGGTTGATTTTCGCGCCGATCCACTGATCGCCGAGAGTTGTGTGAACCGCATAGGCGAAGTCGATCGAGGTCGAACCCTTCGGCAGTGAGATCAGCTGCCCCTTCGGCGAGAAACAGAAAACCTGATCGTGGAACAATTCGAGCTTGGCGTGCCTCAGCGCCTCTTCCGGATCTTCGCCCTGCTCCATCATTTCCGCCAGGCGCCGCGGCGTTTCGTAAGGGTCGTATTGCGCCCGCGGGAAAATGTCGTCCGGCGCGCCGCCCGTGTTGATGATGTCCTTGTACTGCCAATGTGCGGCGACGCCGCGTTCGGCGAGTTCATGCATGTCGGGCGTGCGGATCTGGATTTCGATCCGCTGGTGCTCGCCGCCCGGCCGCGGCGGCCCGACGACCGCCGTGTGAATGGACCGATAGCCGTTGGGCTTCGGCGACGAGATGTAGTCGTCAAATTCTTCAGGCACCATGCGCCACAGGCCGTGAATGACGCCGAGGGCCCTGTAGCAGTCTTCGATCCGATCCACGATGACGCGGAACCCATAGATGTCGGCGAGCTGTTCGAAGCTGATGCTCTTGCTCATCATCTTCCGCCAGATCGAATAAGCCTTCTTCTCGCGGCTGTGCACTTCGACCTTCACGCCAGCCTTCATGAGATTTGTGCGGAGGTCCGCGCCAAGGAGCGCAACCTTCAGGGCCGTGCTCTCCTGGAGGCCGAGGAGCTTCGTATTGATGTCCCTGAAGGCGATCGGGCTGATCTCCGCGAATGCAAGATTCTCGAGCTCCTCGCGAAACTTGTGCACGCCGATGCGTCCGGCGAGCGGTGCGTAGACCTCCATCGTCTCTTGCGCGATGCGCTCGCGCTTCTCGGCGTTGTCGAAGAAGTGAAGCGTGCGCATGTTGTGCAAGCGATCCGCGAGCTTCACGAGAAGGACGCGCACGTCGCTCGCGATCGACACCACGAATTTGCGGAACTGCTCGAACTGGACCTCATGCTTCGTGAGTTCGGCGGCTCCCTCGCTGGTTCCCGGAATCCTGCCGAGCTCAAATTGAGAGAGCTTCGTCACTCCATCGACAAGGCGCGCGATCTCCTCGCCGAAGAGGCGCCGGATATCGTCGAGCGACACGTCCGTGTCTTCCACTACATCGTGGAGGAGCGCCGTCGCGACGGTCGCCGGATCGGCGCGAACGCCGGTGAGAATCTCGGCGACCGCAAGCGGATGCGTGAAATAGGGATCGCCGGATTTGCGCAGCTGTCCGCCATGCGCCTTCATGGCGAACACATAGGCGCGATTGAGCAGGTCTTCGTCAGCGTTCGGATGATAAGCGCGGACGAGATCGACAAGCTCGAGCTGACGAATGAATCCTACCGGGCGAGCTGCGGGCGACGTCGGCGCAACAGCCGGAAAAGCCTCGAATGCGCCTTGAGCCGGCGTCTGTCCATCAGAGCGAGCTTGCGCCGTTTCAGCCTTCGATTGAGAAGCGCTCGTCGCAGTGTCGGTTTGCGCATGACTCGAATGCGGGGCCTTGCCGCTCAACACCTGTTTGCCGGCCGCGCCGTCTGCTTCGTGACGATTGTCACGCATCGAACTTCAAGGCGCTCCTCCGCGCTCACCCTTTGGGCAGGGACTGGGGTGTAGTCATGCCCGAGGCCTTGAGCGCCCGGATATACTCTTCCTCGGTCGTCTTATCGAACTCGGGCGCATCAACCCGCTCCGAGGCCGACGCCTCCTCGCCCTGCTCAGCGTCGATCTGCTTTTGCAGGGAGCCGACAAGGTCCGCCTCAAGATGGTCCGGTTTCACCCCGCCGTCGGCAATTTCGCGGAGAGCCACGACCGGGTTCTTGTCCCGATCGCGATCGACCATCAGTTCTGCGCCAGACGACAGCAGCCGCGCGCGGTGGGCGGCGAGAAGAACGAGATCGAACCGGTTTGGGACCTTTTCAACGCAGTCCTCGACGGTGACGCGGGCCATTGACGCTCCTGGATAATCGGGAAACTCGTCACATAGTCCGGGGAAGCCGAAAACACAACGGTTGCACTGCAAAAAGGCGGCTCAGATCGGCCGCGCCGCCTGCTGTCCGAGGCGCGACAGAAGCGCCCGCGCCGTGTCGCCAGTGACCGGATGGCGCCAGCCGGGCGCAATCTCCGCCAGCGGGGCGAGAACAAAATCACGCGCCGCGATCCGTGGGTGGGGCAGTTCAAGTGCGTTGTGGGCCGTCGGTAGCCAGATTTTTCCTTCGTAATCCAGCAGGTCGAGATCGAGGGTCCTCGGGGCGTTGCGACAGGATTGCTGGCGGCCAAATCCAGCCTCGATCGAAGTGAGGGCGGAGAGAAGCATCGTGGGGCCGAGGTCCGAGGCGATTTCCGCCACGGCGTTGATGAACGGCGGATCGGACGCGTTTGGCCATGCCGCCGACCGATAGAGCCGGGAGCCAGCGCACAGGCGTCCGAGCCTTGAGAGCGCGCCCAAGGCCTTTTGAACAATGGCCTCGGGCGGGCGGCCCAGAAAAGGCGTGCTTGATCCTAACCCCACAAGAATCATGTATTTAGACGGCGGTGCGCATGTTCGGGATGATCATAATTCGGTGCGCCAAATTTTTGAAAGGCGAGATATGGCAGGATTTCTGGGGCTCCGCGCGAACGAAAAGACCGCGCTCTTCATCGACGGCGCCAACCTCTACAAGGCGGCCCGCAATCTCGGGTTCGACATGGACTACAAGGCGCTGCTCGCAAAAGCGCAAGAAGGCTGCATGCTGGTGCGCGCCTATTACTATACCGCGATCCAGGAAGATAAAACCCAGGACTATTCTCCGCTCAGACCGTTGGTCGATTGGCTGGACTACAACGGCTACACCATGGTCACGAAGGTCTCCCGCGAATACACGGACGCGACCGGCAAGCGCCGCTTCAAGGGTTCGATCGATATTGAACTGGCCGTCGACATGATGGCTTTGGCCCCGAAACTCGATCACATCGTCGTTTTTACCGGCAACGGCGATTTTAGGCGTGCAATCGAGGCGCTGCAGGCGGTGGGGGTGCGGGTGACCGTAGTTTCGACGGTCAAATCACAGCCGCCAATGGCGTCGGACGAACTGCGACGACAGTCGGACCGCTTCATCGATCTTGCTGACCTTGAGAGCGTCATTGGCCGTGCCGCCCATCCGAGAAAGCCGCGCCCGGCCGAAGACGATCCTGAAGAATTCAGTGACGAGTTTGACGAAGTCGAGGACGTCGATTGACCGCAGTGGCGAAAATGGCGGCGGGCGAGTCGGCCGAGCCGGCGCGCAACTGCCGGATTTGCCCGCGGCTCACCGACTATCGGCGCGACAACGCCGCCAGAGAGCCCGACTGGTTCAATGGAGCTGTCCCTTCCTTCGGCGATCCGGATGCGCGGCTGCTGATTGTCGGATTGGCGCCCGGCGTCCAGGGCGCTAACCGGACGGGTCGTCCCTTCACCGGCGATTTCGCCGGACACCTCCTTTACGCAACGCTGGCGAAATACGGGTTCCTGACCGGAACCTATGACGCCCGCATCGACGATTCCGTCGTCCTGCACGACGTCATGATCACCAACGCCGTGCGCTGCGCGCCGCCCCAGAACAAGCCGACGCCCGCGGAAATCGCCTCCTGCCGGGCATTCCTGTGGGCGCGCATCAAGGGCTTGCCGCGTCTCCGGGCGATCGTCTGTCTCGGGCGCATCGCGCACGACTCCGCCCTCGCCGCCCTCGGCATGAAAAAATCGGCAGCCGAATTCTCACATGGCGGCGCCCACCGGACCCCGGGCGACCTCATGCTCTTCGACAGCTACCACTGTTCGCGCTACAACACGAATACCCGCAGGCTGACGGAGGCTATGTTTCAACAAGTCTTCAGCGCCGTGCGCACCTGCTTGGACGCGGACAGCCGCTTCGGCTAAGGAGTCCCCGGGAGAACGGAATGACGCGGAACTGGGGACTGCCGAACAAGCCCGACGGCGCCGGCTTCAGCCGCGCCCGCGCCGAGCACCCGCTTGCTACTCTTGGCCTTTCGGCGATTTACGGCGTGATCGGCGCGGCCGTGGCGGCGATAAGTTTTAATGACGCCCGCGATCTGATTGCTAATCTCTTTCACGGGCCCTCACTCATCGCTGCGGTTGTAGCCGCCGGTTTCGGCTGCTGGGCGTATGTGTGGCTGGCGCGCCCGCGATTTGCTGCGCACTTCACCGGAAAGGGCGACGCGTTTTCCGATTTGCTGCGCTTCTATTTTCTCGGCGTATGCCTTCTCGGCATGCTGATTGCGGCAAGCAAGGCGGCCGAACTTGTCGCCGGCGACATTCTGAGCGTCCTCCTCTTGTGCATTTCAGGAGGAGCTGGAGCCGCAGCGGCGTTCCAAACCGTGCTCGCCTTCGTTCCGAACTACCGCGACTGACTTTCGGCCGGATCGTCTTCGTCATCGGCTTGGTCGCTGGCGGGGATCGCGTAACCGCCGCTCAGCCAGCGGTTCAGGTCCACATTGGCGCATCGCTTCGAGCAGAACGGCGCAAAGTCCGGAGCGTTCTGCTTTTGGCAGATCGGGCAGGCTGCAATGCCGGAGTCATTCTGAGAGGTCAAACGACCGAGCTTCCAATTTGGAGTTGGGGCCAAGTTCGAAACGAGGCCCATATTTTGCCCGAAGGCGATTGAGCCATTCAGGCCGCAACCGATCCACATAGTCGGCGACTTCCGAACAGACAAGAAGCCTTGGTTTGGCTTTGGGCCGGTATTTCAGCAGCGTCTCGAGCTCCCGGATCGCAGCTTTTGCGCTCCAGTCGAGGGTAAAGCGCTGCCCCGGCCGCGGCGTGGTTCGATCGAATTCCGTCGCCCGCTCGAGCAACGACAGACGCGTGCGCGGGGCCGTCAGGTCAAAGAGCCCGTCAGGCGCCAATGCGCCGAACCGGCAATTGTACCCGTGTTTGGCGCGTGCGAGCGTCTTCTTGAACGTCTCGCGTGAGCGCGCATGCGGGAACGCCAGGAAATCGACTACGATGCGCCCGCCGATCCCGCGCCGGGACAGTTCTCCGAACAGCGCATTCGCCGCGGCGACGTTCACTTTGTCGTTGACCGGCGCCGATCGCCCATCGGCAGCCTTGGCTGAATCGACGTCTATCGCGGTAAGCGCTTCCGTTTCATCGAAGGTGAGACGCACGCCGTCGTCGATCGTCACGGTCCGCTCGAACGATGCGGCGACGCATTCCGAAAGGCCGCGCGACAAATCTTGATCCATGCCGACATTCAGCTGGACCGAGTCGGTTGCAGCGAGTGCGCGCGCGGCTTCTGCGTCGTCGATCGTCGCGCGATCCGGCTTTTCTGCGCTGAAGAACCGAAGCGCGCTCACGGCTGCGTCTTCGCGCTCGTTGAGACGGCGCGGTTCGCCGCTCACGGCCGCAGCCTCAAGGGAGGCGATCTCACTCACCCCTAGTCCGGCGCGCCAGCATCGCGTCACCAAGGGTCCTTTTTGCCCCATGGGCGGTCGCTTGACCTTGACGACAAGCCGCTCGCCCTCGACCGGCGGGAGGCGATCGTGCCCGTAGGAAAGAAAACCATCGCGGCTCCAGCCGATATCGACAAACGCGCCTTGAGCGCCCTTCGTCAGCTTGCGGATTCGCGCGACATGAATGTCGCCTGAGTCAGGGGGCCGCGGCAGGGTCTCGTCGCCGCGAGCCGGTCCGAACCAGAAGGCTCGGACATCGTCGCCTTCCATGAGCGTCGCGCGCGTCTGCGCAGCGCCGCACTCGATGATGAGCTGCGCGTCGGTCACGGCGCGATGCCGGCGCCTTTGAGGAGATTGGCGGTTTCGTAGAGGGGCAACCCGACCACGTTCGAATAGGAGCCGATGATGGCAATAACGTAGGCGGAGAATTTCCCTTGAATGGCGTAGCCGCCTGCCTTGCCTGCCCACTCTCCGCAGCTGACATAGTCATCCGTTTCCACGGCCGACAGGCGCTTGACCTTAACCCGCGTCTCGGCGAGGCGCTCCATGAGCCGCCCGTCCGGCAAGAGCAGGGCGATTCCTGTGTAAACGCGATGCGCTCTGCCGCTCATCAGGGCGAGGCCGGCCCTGGCGTCATCTGCGGTCTCGGCTTTCGGCAGGATGCGGCGGCCGCAGGCGACAACGGTGTCCGCGCTGAGAACAGCGAGGTCTCCGCGCCGCCGGGCAGCCGCGGCCGCCTTCTCGCATGCCAGCCTCACGGCGAGCCGCGCAGGCGCCTCGCCCGGGTGGGGGGCTTCGTCGATGTCTGCCGGGATGATGTCGGCTGGAACAAAGCCGATCTGGGCGAGAAGTTCCCTGCGACGCGGACTGGCGCTCGCCAGAACAAAAGCGCGCGACGCCACGGCGGGCTATTTGAAGCGAAACGTAACGCGGCCCTTGGTGAGGTCGTAGGGCGACATCTCGACCAGGACCTTGTCGCCGGCGAGCACGCGAATGCGATTCTTGCGCATCTTGCCGGCGGTGTGCGCGATGATCTCGTGGCCGTTCTCCAGCTTCACGCGAAAATTGGCGTTGGGCAGCAGTTCCTCAACCGTGCCTTCGAATTCCAGCAGCTCTTCTTTCGCCATTCGCTCCCCTGGGGTCTTGCGCGCGCCGGAAAATGAGGGGGAAGGCGATCAAAATCAAGGCTTATGATTGCTCCTTGAACCGAGCTGCGATGCGCCTCGTGAGTTCATCGCGCACTTCGCGATAGGCGCCGAGGATCGCATTGCGTCCTCCTGAAGCCCCCGAGGGGTTCTCGATGTCCCAAAATTCCACACGGGCCGGCGGGGTCCGCCTGGCGAGTTCCAGCGCCGCATCCTGCGTCAACGCGACGATGAGATCGAAGTCTTCAGTTCGGATCGCATCGAGGCTCTTGGGTTCGTGTCCGGTGATGGCAAGGCCTATCTCACCCAGAACAGCCTCAACAAATGGATCGAGAGCGCCTTCGTAGACTCCGGCTGAATCGACCGTGATGCGCCGGCCGGGTCGCGCCTTCAGGAGCGCGGCGGCCATCGGCGATCGCACCGAATTCATGTTGCAGACGAAGAGTACGGCTTCGATCATGACTGGCGCATGTGGAAACTGCAGATGAGCGTGAACAGGCGCCGCGCCGTATTCTGGTCAATGGCGACCTTGTCCTTCAGGCGCTCGCTCAATATCTCCGACCCCTCATTGTGCATGGCCCGGCGCGCCATATCGACTGTTTCGATTTGCGCGGGCGCGGCGTTGCGTATGGCGTCGTAGTAGCTTTCACAGAGCATGAAGTAGTCTTTGATGATCTTGCGGAACGGCGTCAGCGACAGGTGAATCTGACCGAGGGGCGTCCCGCCCTCTCGGCGAACGTCGAAGACAAGCCGCTGTTCGATTATGGAGAGCCGAAGTTCAAAAGGCCCCTCGCCGGCGCCGACGGGCGCGAAGCGGTTCTCCTCAAGGAGGTCGTAGATGGCGACCTTGCGCTCATGTTCGATGTCGGCCGTGGCGCGCGCCAGACTTCGTTCGTCAAGGTCGATCCTGACGATGCGGCAGGCGAGTTGCTGGTCACCGTCTCCAGACAATTTCCGATAGACCTTCTATTGCAGCCAGTAATAGACCGGATTGCGCACGCTCGTCACGTGGGCTGGTGGCGGGTCCGAAGCGACGGACTTTGATGTTGCAGAGATCGTCGATAAACGAACAGCCCATGAAACTGATCGCACTTTCGCCTCTCGGGGCGCCGCTGACGCCGATAACCGATTTGCCGAGGGCGATCGAAGACGTTCTCGATCAGACGCGCAGCCTCTACGAGCGTGAGCGCTATGAAGCGCCCTGGATCAGCTATGTCGGCGTCGAGGGCGATCGCGCTGTCGGTCTTGGCGCGTTCAAGTCCGCGCCGCGCGAGGGACGCGTCGAGATCGCCTACATGACCGCGCCGCAGCACGAAGGTCGTGGCGTCGCCACGGCGATCGCGCGCGAACTCATCGCTCTCGCCCGGCGCGCCGATCCGCAAATCGACATCCTCGCGCAGACGTTGCGCGAGGAAAACGCCTCGGTCGCCATCCTCAGAAAGCTGGGGTTCGACCTGACGGGTGATGTTCTGCACCCGGAGGACGGCTGGGTGTGGGAATGGCGCCTCGCGGCCGGATGACGGCGCAGCCCGACAGCCCCGGCGATTCACAGCGTCGCTGTGCTCCGGTCGCGACATTGTTCGTATCGAATGTCGAGCACATCGAGGCGGGGCGGGACGAGGAACCGCATTGGCAGGCCGACCATGCCGGTCCCGCTCGTGATGAACACCTGCCGTCCATTCGCCTGGCCGAGACCTTCCCGAAACGGACGGCACGCCGCTGAAAGAAACTTGCAGGTGAAAAAGGGAACGTAAATCTGCCCGCCATGCGTGTGGCCGGCGACAAGAAGATCGACATCGGCCCCGGCGGGGACGTCGAACGCCGTCAACGGATTATGCGTGAGCAGAATACGCGGCAGCGCCGACGGCGATGCGACGGCCCGCATGTCCTGGCGACGCTGCCAGGCGTCGGAGAGACCCGCGATCTCGACTGGTCGTCGCGATTCCGCTAATACGACCTTCTGGCTGCGGTTCTCGACATCGACGACGCCGAGCCGACCGAGGCTGTCCTTCAAGGGCGCGCCGACATCCGGCCCGGGGAATCCTACATCGTGATTGCCTAGGACCGCGAAGACAGGCGCTTCAATGCCCGCCAGCGCGCTGAAGGCGACCTCAAACTTCTCACGCTTCAGGAAATAGACGAAATCGCCGGCGATCAGGACGGCGTCCGGATCGACAGCGTCTGCCGCCGCCGCGATCCGGCGCAGCGGCATGGCGTTGGCGAAGATTCCGATATGCATGTCGGAAAAGACCGCGAGACGTATCGCGCCTGCTTCCCCGAAGCAGCGATCAAGCGTGATCTCATGCCGGCGCGTCAGCAAAATGCGCGGCTCAACAAAACGGGCGTAAGCAAGGACGCTGAGCAGCGCCAGCGCAAAGGCGACAATCGGCCTTCCCCGCGCTTTCGTCAGCCTAAAGAGCAGCAGGACCGCCGCCGGAAAATAAAGGTAGCTCGCCCAGTAGGCCCCAAGCTTCAGAAACTCCAGCAGCGAGTAGTCGCTCATGCCGGCTCGCAATTGGCCTTCAGCCAGAGTGCGAAGTCCCTCTCGCTTACCTCGCCTGCGGCAAAGGCCAGCATCGTCGCGGTGGCTTCAGGTTCAGCAGCTCGCAACGAGAAGCCGTTCAATCTCACGAAAAGCGCCGCCGCCAGGAACCCGGCCCGCTTGTTTCCATCGACGAAAGGGTGATTGCGCACGATGCCGAAGGCGGCGGCCAGACCGAAAACGGTCGGCTCGCCGTAGGCGGCAAGGTTTTCCGGGCGCGCGAGCGCGCTCTCAAGGAGACCCTCGTCGCGAAGTCCCTCGGCGCCCCCAAATGCCGCCAGCGACTTTGCGTGAGCGCCTAGCACCGATTCTTTCGGCAGCCAACGCCAAGCGTCTTCAGGACCGGCTTCCACGGTTATTTCGCCAGCGCCCGCAAAGTGTTGGGGTAGCGTGACATGATCTCTTCGACGATGCGCATGTGCTCCTCGAATTCAGCATCTTTCCGATGCAGATGGATGCCGCCCGATGTTTCGGTGACCAGAATCTCATCGCCGATTTTCGCATTCAGCTTGGCAAGCACTTCTTTCGGCAGGACGACGCCGAGCGAGTTGCCGATCTGGCGGACTTTCAGAATTTCGCCGCGCGCCTTGGCCACGAATTTCGATGGCTCCTCCGAAAACCCCTTGTCCTTGGCAGTCATAGGCCGAGTTCCGTTATAACAAGCGTTATAACATGTCAACCCGTCAGAGCCGATGGCTCCAGCGGCGCAAATATTGAAGCGCCGCTCGTAACGGCAGGCGTCAGGCCGGTCGCCTCAGTCAAAAAGGTCTCGGCGAACACGTTTGCAATGGCGATCTTGCCCTGGAGGAAAGCTCGGTCGCCCTGCCCCTGACTGTCCGCGACCGCCGCCGCCATCGCCCCACGGGCAAGGTAGTAGCCTCCGGCGACATCGCCGAATTGCTTCAGGTAGGGCGTCGCGCCAGCCAGCGCATGTTCCGGGTTCTTTGACGCCGCTGAAAGGAGCCAATCCGTCGAGGCCCGAAGCGCGGCTGCCGCTTCTTCGAGGCGCTGGCCGATGGCCTTCAGCTCTTCACGCTTGGCAGCCTTCATGATGATCGATTGTTCGCGCACGTTCTGAATGAACGCCTTCGCTGCTGCGCCGCCATCTCCCTGGAGTTTCCTCCCAACGAGATCGATCGCCTGTATGCCGTTCGTGCCTTCGTAGATGGCGGCGATCCGCGCGTCGCGCATGTGTTGCGCGGCGCCAGTCTCTTCCACATAGCCCATGCCGCCATGCACCTGAACGCCGAGCGACGTCACATCGTTGGCGCGGTCCGTCGACCAGCCCTTGGCGATGGGCGTCAGGAGTTCTTCAAGCTCCTGCGCCTTGCGGCGCTCCGCTTCTTCCGGCGCGTGACGCTTGAGGTCGTAGGCGACGGCGGTGGCGTAACAGACGGCGCGACTTGCTTCGACCAGCGCCTTCATCGAATACAGCATGCGGCGGACATCCGCGTGACTGTAGATCGGCGCCATAGGGCCGCCTTTGACGCCCGGCGCGCGGCCCTGACGGCGATCCTGGGCGTAGGCGAGCGCACGCTGGAACGCTCGCTCGGCGACGCCGACGCCCTGAACGCCCACATCGAGACGAGCCGCGTTCATCATGACGAACATGTTCTTGAGGCCCTTGTGTTCCTCGCCGAGAAGCGTTCCGAAGCAGCGGCCATTGTCGCCAAAAGCCATGACGCAGGTCGGACTGCCATGCAGTCCCATCTTTTCTTCCAGCTTGATCGCCTGCAAATCGTTGCGGCTTCCGGGCGAACCGTTCTCGTTCACATGAACCTTCGGCGCCACGAACATCGAGATTCCGGCCGTTCCTTCCGGCGCGTTTGGCAGACGTGCAAGGACAAGATGGATGATGTTGTCGGTCAGGTCGTGGTCGCCATAGGTGATGAAAATCTTCTGCCCGCTGATCTTGTATTGGCCGCCGCCGACGGGCTCCGCTTTCGCGCGCACGGCGGAGAGATCGGAACCGGCCTGCGGCTCCGTCAGGTTCATCGTGCCGGTCCATTCGCCTGAAACCATCTTCGGCAGGTAGAGACGTTTCTGCTCGGGGGTGCCGGCATGCGCGATCGCCTTTACGGCGCCTGTGGTCAGCGTCGTCCCGATGGCGAAGGACATGCAGGCGCCGTTCAGCGCATCGACGAGGGCGATGGCGAGCGCCTGGGGCAGACCCTGCCCGCCGATGTCCTCGGGAAAGGCGAGCGAGTTCCAGCCGCCTTCCACGTAATGCCGATAGGCTTCCTTGAAGCCGGGACTGGTGCGGACGACGCCGTTCTCGAGGCGAGACGGATGGCGATCGCTGCCTTCGTTCAACGGCGCCACGATCTCGTCGCAGAACTTTGCGGCTTGCGTGAGGACCGATTCAGTAACGTCCTCGGTGAGATCCGGATAGGCGCCGGATCGGCGCAACGCGCCGGCGCCGGCCATGTGTTCGAGCGAAAAACGCATGTCCCGGATGGGGGTCGCAAAACTCATTTCGTGTCCTTTGCGCGTCGAATGATTCTATCGGAATTCAGAAATATTTTTAGCGCCTCGCGTCAGCCCTTCGCCAGCGCGCCGCGCAGCGAATGTTGACAATGGCGGGAGGCGCGCGCAGCCATTCAGCATGTTGGAGTCTGCCGCCCGCCGGTTTCTGGACATTATCGCCTCGATCTACATTTACAACGAGCATCGGGGCTACAGCAGCATCGACCGGGTGCTGGAAGCAGTCTACGCCCGGTGCGCCAGGGAAACCGAATTCATCGCGGCCGTCGAAAAGCACCGACGGGACGAGCGCAAACACTATCTGATGTTCCGGCATTATTTCGAACAGCGCGGCTACATGCCCTACGCCGTCGATCAGACTTGCGGCCATATCGACCGGCTTGTCTCGCTGACTTTCGGCTGCGCAGTGGACGAGTTGGACACTGCCGCAGTCATCGCCGACGACGCGCAATTCTTCAAGCTGTGTCGCATCATCATGCTGACTGAAATGCGCGGCATGCGCCAGCTTGACGTGCTGCTGGGAAATCCGCTGCTGAAAACCGACCGCAGGCTGATGAGAATTTTCGAACTCATTCGAAAGGATGAGCCGAGCCACTGGATGCCTTACCGCGACTGGCTGCAACATCATGGCGGCGAGCAGGCGAAATTCGTCGAACGCGCCGCCGATTTCCTGGTGCACAAGACGCTGGTTTTCGCCAAGGTTCCATCCCTGTATCTTGATCCGCGCCTGCCGCGCCGGACGGCGTGGAGCGATCCTGCGGATCCGCCGGGACCCTTGCTCGATGCGGCCTGAAACCCTCACTGGCGCGGCGCCGGCGAACTCGGTATGGCTCGCCCACCATGACCGTGCTCGACTGGAAGGACATCAGCGAGGCGGCTGCGATCATCAAGCGCGGCGGCCTTGTGGCGATGCCGACGGAAACCGTCTACGGCCTCGCTGCAGATGCAACGGACGACCGGGCGGTAGCGCGCATCTTTGAGATCAAGGCGCGGCCGCAATTCAATCCGATGATCATCCATGTTCTGGACGTTGCCGCCGTCGAACAATACGCTGAGGTTTCGCCGCTGGCGCGGCGTCTCGCCGGCGCCTTCTGGCCGGGGCCCCTCACCTTGGCGCTGCCCCGGCGCGCCGACTGCTCTGTATCCCTGCTGGCGACAGCCGGGCTCAACTCGATCGCGCTGCGCGCGCCCGATCATCCGCTGGCGCGCGCGCTCATCGGCGCTTCGGCCCGTCCCCTCGCCGCGCCGAGCGCCAACCGCTCCGGCGCGACCAGCCCTACGTGCGCCGAACATGTGCGTGACAGCCTCGGCGACAAGGTCGATCTCATCCTCGACGGCGGGCCATGCTTGGTAGGCCTTGAGTCGTCGATCGTAAAGCTCGAAGGCGACGACATCGTACTCCTCCGCCCGGGCGGCGTTGCCACGGTCGAGATCGAACGCATCGCGGGACGCCGCGTGCGCCGACCGGATGCATCTGCGGCGACGGCGATAGAGAGTCCCGGAATGCTGGCCAGCCATTACGCGCCGCGCGCGCGCCTGCGGATCAATATCGACGCGCCCAAACCTGGCGAGGCCTATCTCGCCTTCGGGCGTACGCCGGAAGGCCATCCGCACACGTTTAATTTGAGCGCGAGCGGCGAGCTGCGCGAGGCCGCCGCAAATCTCTTCGCTCACCTGCGCGCCGCAGACGCCCTCGTCGCATCGCTCGGCCTCGCCGGCATCGCGGCCGCCCCGATCCCCGCCGAAGGCCTCGGCGAAGCGATCAATGACAGGCTCTCGCGCGCGGCAGGGTCTAGATAGTTCCGCCGCTCAGTCCTTCCGAAACCGCAAGGCGAACTGATCGGTGTGCCCCCTGATCGACGGGTCGAAGACGCCGACGGTCAGCGGGTCTTCCGGATTGCCCAGAAAATCACTTTCCCCGACGAGGGTGAACCCCGACTGGTCGGCCATCTGCATGACGATGATCTTGTCGATCCGGTGCAGGGTGTCGCCAGTCGTCTCCGGCGCGCCGGATTCGGCGGAGTGATCGATCACGACGAACGCGCCGCCGGGCTTCAGGATGCGCGCAATCTCGGCGTATGACTTCGCCGGGTCGCCGAGCGGTCCTTCCTTCGGCTTGTAGTAAAGTTCATGCGGCCCCTGCACCCATGTGACGAGATCGACGCTGCCATCGGCGCTCTCAAGCGCGTCGAAGTTCGAAATCGACTGCCGAACATTGGGAAGGCGTCCGTCCTTCAGCCGCTCGGCGATCTTGTCGCCGACAAAGGACTGGAAGCCCGCCGGGTTCTGCATGATGACCGAGCCGGTCGATCCCACGGCGTGCGAGAGAAGCTCCGTATACCAACCGCCGCCGGCCTCGATCTCGAACACCGTCATGCCGGGCTGCACCTCCATGAAGGCGAGCGCCTCCACGGGCTTGCGGCGTTCATCGTCGGCGCGATCGGCTTCGGGTCTCGCCGAATCGGCTGCAGCCGCGGTCGCGATCGCC
>JBEBFW010000213.1:0-6117 GCA_040081755.1 Parvularculaceae bacterium | reverse complement strand
ACAGATACTCAGGCCTGTCGTCGGGGCTCTGGATCCCGGCTTTCGCCGGGATGAGCGGGATAGGTGACAGAAGACCACAGGATAGTTAGTATGCAGATCAGTTTCGAGAATAGGGTCGCTATCGTCACCGGCGCGGGCAACGGCCTCGGGCGCAGCCATGCGCTGGCGCTGGCGGCGCGTGGGGCGAAGGTCGTCGTCAACGATCTCGGCGGCGCGCGCGACGGCGCGGGCGGCGCCTCGCTGACGGCGGCCGAAAGCGTCGCCGGGGAAATCCGCGAGGCCGGCGGCGAGGCGATCGCGAACGGCGCCAGCGTCACGGACGAGAAGGCCGTCGCCGCCATGGTCGATGGCGCCATGAAGAAGTGGGGCCGCGTCGATATCCTCATCAACAACGCCGGCATCTTGCGAGACAAGACTTTCGCCAAAATGGAGATCGCGGATTTCCGCCTCGTGCTCGACGTGCATCTCGTCGGAACGGCGATCTGCACGAAGGCCGTCTGGGAGATCATGCGCGCGCACGCCTATGGGCGCATCGTCTGCACGGCGTCGCCGTCCGGCCTCTACGGAATCTTCGGGCAGGCGAATTACGGGGCGGCCAAGGCCGGCATGATCGGCTTCATGAACGCGCTCCATCTTGAGGGCGCCAAATACAATGTGCGCGTCAACGTGCTCTCGCCGTCGGCGAAGACGCGCATGACCGAGGATCTCGCCATCCCGCCCGCCGTGCTCGAACAGATGACGCCGGAGGCGATCACCGCCGCCGCGCTGTTTCTCGTGAGCGAAGATGCGCCCTCTCGCGCCATTCTCTCCTGCGCCGGCGGCGGTTATGCGCGGGCCTTTGTGTCGGAGACGGACGGCGTCTATCTTCCCCCGGACCGGCAGACGCCCGAGGAGATCGCCGCGAACTGGGAGAAAATCTCCTCAACCGATGGCCTTCATTTCTACGACAACAGCGCCGGACCCAACATGAACTTCATGATGAAGGCGCAAGCGCAAAGGGAATAACCATGAGAGACGCCGTCATCGTTTCGACCGCACGGACGCCGATCGGCAAGGCCGCGCGCGGGGCCTTCAACAACACCGGATCGCAGGCTCTCGCCGCGCACGCCATCAAGCACGCCGTTGAGCGCGCAAAGGTAGCGCCGGAGGAAGTGGAAGACGTCGTCATCGGCGCAGCGCTTCAGCAGGGCACCGCGTTCCAAAACGTCGCACGTCAGGCGGCGCTGCGCGCGGGGTTCCCGGTGACAGTCTCGGGCATGTCGCTCGATCGTCAGTGCGCGTCCGGCATGATGGCGATCGCGACGGCGGCCAAGCAAGTGATCGTCGACTATATGCAGATCGCGGTCGGCGGCGGAGTCGAGTCGATCTCCATGAACCAGACCGGCGACATGTTCGTGCGTCCCGATCCGTGGCTCCTCAAGAATCTTCCGGCGACCTACATGGCGATGATCGAGACCGCCGAGATCGTCGCCGAGCGTTACAAGGTCTCCCGCGACGCGCAGGACGAATTCGCGCTGCAATCGCAACAGCGCACGCACGCGGCCCAGCAGGCCGGCAAGTTCGACGACGAGATCGTTCCCCTCCCCTCCGTCATGAAGTTCGAGGACAAGGCGACGAAGCAGGTCTCCGATGTCGAGACGCTGCTCAAAAAAGACGAAGGCAATCGGCCTGAGACGACGCTGGAGGCGCTCAAAGGTCTGAAGCCGGTGTTCAAGGGCGGCCAGAAAGTGACCGAGGGCAAGCACATCACCGCCGGCAACGCCTCGCAATTGTCCGACGGCGCATCCGCCTCCGTCGTGATGGAGGCGAAGGAAGCCGCGCGCCGGGGCTTGAAGCCGCTCGGCATTTATCGCGGCATGGCGGTCGCCGGCACGAACCCGGATGAAATGGGCATCGGCCCCGTCTTCGCGGTGCCGAAGCTGCTCAAGAAATTCGATTTGCGCGTGAGCGACATCGGACTTTGGGAATTGAACGAGGCGTTCGCCGTGCAGGTTCTCTATTGCCGCGACAAGCTCGGCATCCCGAACGAGCTTTTGAACGTCAACGGCGGCGCCATCGCCGTCGGCCACCCTTACGGCATGTCCGGCGCGCGCATGGTCGGCCACGCGCTGATCGAAGGAAAGCGCCGCAAGGCGAAATACGTCGTCTGCACGATGTGCGTCGGCGGAGGCATGGGAGCGGCGGGATTGTTCGAGGTCGCGTGATGAACGGCAAATTCGAGAACTCGGTCTTTCCGGGCGAAGACCAGATCAAGGACATGCAAGCCTCCGTTCCGGAGGGTCCGATCGTCATGGTCAACCTTCTGAAGTTCCGCGACCGGGCGCGGTACGCGGACGGTCGCGCGACGAATCTTTCGGGCCGCGAAGCCTACATGATCTACGGCCGCGAGGTTCCAAAGCTCGTCATTAAGCATGGCGGCAAGATCATCTTCGTCGGCGACGTGCGCTTCATGATGCTGGGGCGCGCGGAGCCCTTGTGGGACGAGGTCGCGCTCGCGCAATATCCGTCGCGACGGGCGCTGTTCGAGATGTCGATGTCGCCCGAGTGGATGGAGATCGCCGTCCACCGCACCGCCGGACTCGAAGGACAACTCAACATAGAAACGACGCCGAGCATGGTCGGCGTCTAACCGCCGCGCCATTTTGGGAAAGCCGCCAGTGGCGATCGATCCTGGTCAGATTCACGCCCTCATCCGCGAACTGCCGAAAGGCGAGGTCGCGAGCTACGGCATGATCGCGAGCCTCCTCCCCGGCGTCGGTCCTCGCATGGTCGCGCGCGCCTTGCGCTCCGCCCCGAAGAACCTCCCCTGGTTCCGCATCGTCACCGCATCCGGCGCTCCCGCCGATCATTCGGGCGCCGAGGAGCAGCGACGCCGGCTCAAGAAGGAAGGCGTCGCGTTCCGGAAGAACGGCGCCGTCGATTGGGCGGCTTGTCGCTGGCGCGGACCATCGCAGAAATGGATCGACAGGAACGGCCGCGATCTCCACGAAGTGATGGAGATCATCGCAGGCTGGAGCAGGTCATGAGCGAAAAACTCGACGTCGTCTTCGTTCTTTTCCCGAACGTCACGCAGCTCGATTTCACGGGGCCGCTGCAAGTGCTCTCGCGGTTGCCGGGAGTGAAGGTCCATATCGCGGCGAGGACCATGGCGCCGGTCGCGACCGATGCGACGCTGACGCTCAACCCGACCTGCACTTTCGCCGATTGTCCGCCAGCGGATGTCCTCTGCGTTCCCGGCGGCTTCGGCGTCGACGACGCCATGCATGACGCCGACCTCATGGCCTTCGTCAGCCGCGAGGGGGCGCGCGCCAAGTTCGTGACCTCGGTCTGCACCGGCGCGTTCATTCTCGGCGCCGCCGGCCTCCTTGCGGGCAAACGCGCGACGACGCACTGGGCCTATCACGCGGCGCTCGCCGATGTCGGCGCGATCCCGATCAAGGCGCGGGTCGTCCGTGACGGGAACGTCTTCACCGGCGGCGGCGTCACCGCGGGCCTCGATTTCGCCTTCACGCTCGCCGCCGAAATCGCCGGCGCGGACGTCGCCAAAGCGATCCAGCTCGGTCTCGAATACGACCCTGCTCCGCCTTTCGACTGCGGCGCGCCGGAGAAGGCCGACCAGGGCTCGCTCGCCGCCATGACCGCGCGCTACGACAAGCGATTCAAGGAGTTTCGAAGGAAACTGGCGGCAGCGACGCAACAATAGGATCGCTCGCTCCCGAAAGCGAATAGTGATAGACTGTTGGTATGGCGCGCCAAGTTACTTCCCTCGCGGTCTTCATCTTCTCAGCCTTCGGTGTAATGGCCGGTTCGCCTGTTGAAGCCGCGCAAAGCGGGACCGCCTCCGCGGGCCCTAGCTTCGACCTCAGCCTCTTCGAGGAAACCGGGGAGGAAAAAACCTGTCTCTACAGGAACAAGATTCTGCGCATCTTTCCGGTGGATAAGATCGGCTTCGTTTTTCAGACCAAAGACGGTCTGTGGCTCAATCGCACGCAATCCGAGTGCATCGGATCGACCGACTCCAAAACTCGCATCGAAATCCACCCGAGCGGCCCGATTTGCAAAGGCCATGGCGCTTATCTGTTTGAGGGCACCTTGCAAGCGCCCCACACTAAATGCACGCTCGGAAAGTTCATGAAACTCAAGGGCAAGGACGCCGCAACGAATTGAGGCTCGGAGAACCCCAGATGACCTACGTCAAATCCGCGATTGCGCTTTTAGTGGCGGCGATGCTGATCTTCTCCGGCGCCGCCGAAGCCGCCTCCAAGGCGAAGATCGACCGCAAGGTGAATAACGCGCTTGGCGAGTTTCGCGAGGACATCAAGGGCGCCGACGCGCTTCTCAACAAGGCGAACGGGGTTCTCGTGTTTCCGTCGGTCAAAAAGGCGGGGTTCGTGGTCGGCGGCGAGGGCGGGCGCGGCGCGTTGCGGGTCGGCAACAAGTCGGTGGCGTATTATGCGACCGGCGCGGCTTCGATCGGCTTCCAGTTCGGCGCGCGGGCGCGGCGGATCATCTTCGTGTTCCTTGAACAGAGCGCGCTCGACAAGTTCCGCGCCAGCGAGAACTGGGAGATCGGCGTCGACGCCTCCGTCGCGGTTGTCACGCTCGACGCCGGCGGAGCGATCGACGCGACCAAGATCAACAAGCCGATCGTCGCTTTCATCTTCGACGCCAAGGGATTGATGTACAACCTCTCGCTCGAAGGATCGAAGATCGAGCGGATTTATCCGGACTGATTGGCCTACTTGGGCCTCATCCTGAGGAGCGCGCCGCTTCACTTGCTCCGTAGCAGCCGCATCGGGCGCGCGTCTCGAAGGATGGAGCAGAACACCTACCCTGTGATGACGTGCCTGGACGGAGTCCTGGGCCATCCTTCGCGACGGCCCGCGACGTGTTGCGTATACGGAGCAAGTGGCGAGGCGGGCCTCCTCAGGATGAGGCTTTGAGTGTTTTGCGACACCGCCAAGACGCGGATATCGCGCCGCATAGAGGCGGCGCTCCATCCGCCCTACGCTTTTTCCACGGCCGCCAGGTGCGCCCGTTTCTCGCCCTCTGAAAGGAACGATCCGAGGAAGGAGTTTCGCGCAAGGGCCCGGAGGTCGTCTCTCGTCAAATCGAGCGCCTCGATGACGGCGTTATAGTTCGCAGCCATGTAGCCGCCGAAATAGGCGGGGTCATCGGAGTTGACCGTGGCGCGAAGGCCGAGGTCGAGCATGCGCTTCAGGGGATGGGCGCGCATGTCTTTGACGACGCATAGCTTCAGATTCGACAGCGGGCAGACGGTCAGCGTCATTTGCGTCTCGCGCAAGCGCGTGATCAGCGTCTCATCCTCAAGGCTGCGATTGCCGTGGTCGAGGCGATCGATGGCGAGAAGATCGAGCGCCTCGCGCACATACTCGGGCGGCCCTTCTTCGCCGGCATGGGCGACGAGCTTCAATCCGCGCTCGCGGGCCGCCTTGAACACGCGCGCGAATTTCGAGGGGGGATGGCCGACTTCCGAGGAATCGAGGCCGACGGCGACGATGCGGTCGAGCCACGGCTCCGCGTCCTTCAGCGTCGCGAAGGCGTCTTCCTCGGAGAGATGCCTGAGGAAGCAGAGGATAAGCTTCCCCGTCATGCCGAACTGCGCCTTGGCGAGATTGAGCGCCGTCAGAATGCCGCCGATCGCGACGCCGAACGGGACGCCGCGCGAGGTGTGTCCCTGCGGGTCGAAGAAAATCTCCGTATGCCGAACATTGTCCGCGCGGGCGCGATTGAGGTACGCCATGGTGAGATCGAAGAAGTCTTCCTCGGTCTTGAGGACGCTCATTCCCTGGTAGTAGATGTTGAGAAAATCCTGGAGGTTCGAGAAGGCGTAGGCCGCGCGCACGTCCTCGACCGATTTGAAAGGGATGGCGACCTGGTTGCGCGCCGCGAGGGAGAACATGAGCTCAGGCTCGAGGCTCCCCTCGATGTGCATGTGGAGCTCGGCCTTGGGGAGGCGCTGCGAGAATGCGATGCGATCAGCTTTCGTCATATACCGCCTATCCGGAGTTCCTTGCACGGACGGAGTTCTCGGCCATCCTTCGAGACGCGCGCCCCGTGCCGCGTATACGGAGCAGGTCTAATGGCTGTCTCTTA
>JBEBFW010000029.1:0-21566 GCA_040081755.1 Parvularculaceae bacterium | reverse complement strand
TTCGGCCGGCGCATCTCGGTTTTTCGTGACGTTGATTTCTACGACTGGTTCGCGAGGACCGCGAGCAGAAGCAGCGCGACGATGTTTGTGATCTTGATCATGGGGTTCACGGCGGGTCCGGCCGTGTCCTTGTAGGGATCGCCGACGGTGTCGCCTGTGATCGCCGCTTTGTGCGCGTCCGAGCCCTTCCTGTGCACCTTGCCGGACGGGTCGGTGAAGCCCTCTTCGATGAGCTTCTTGGCGTTGTCCCAGGCGCCGCCGCCCGCGGTCATCGAGATGGCGACGAAGAGGCCGGTGACGATGACGCCCATCAGCATGGCGCCGACAGCGGACAAGGCTTCGGATTTCCCGGCGACCATGCCGATCGCGAAGTAGACGATCAGCGGGGAAAGGATAGGCAAGAGCGAGGGAACCACCATCTCCTTGATGGCGGCGCCGGTCAGCAGATTCACGGCGCGAGCGTAATCCGGGCGTTCCGTGCCGGCCATGATGCCGGGCCTCTCCCGGAACTGTCGGCGCACCTCCTCGACGATCGCAGCGGCGGCGCGGCCGACCGACTGCATCGCCATGGAGCCGAAGAGATAAGGGAGAAGACCGCCGATGAAGAGGCCGACCACGACATAGGGGTTCGACAGCGAGAAATTCACGACGACATCGGCGAAGGCGGGGAACTCCTTCGGGTTCGCCGTGAAGTGCTTGATGTCTTCTGTATACGCCGCGAAGAGAACCAGCGCGCCGAGGCCTGCCGAGCCGATGGCGTAGCCTTTGGTGACCGCCTTCGTCGTGTTGCCGACCGCGTCGAGCGCGTCGGTCGTTTCGCGCACCGAGCCCTGAAGGCCGGCCATTTCCGCAATGCCGCCAGCGTTGTCGGTCACGGGCCCGAAGGCGTCGAGCGCGACGATCATGCCGGCGACGCCGAGCATGGTCGTGACCGCGGTGGCGATGCCGTAAAGGCCGGCGAGATTGTAGGTGACGATGATGCCTATGACGATGACGAGCGCGGGCAGGGCGGTCGCCTCCATGGAGACGGCGAGACCTTGAATGACATTGGTTCCGTGCCCTGAGACGGACGCGCGGGCGACCGACTTGACCGGGCGGAAAGCTGTGCCGGTGTAATATTCGGTGATCCACACGATGAGCCCGGTGACCGCGAGGCCGACCGCCCCGCAAATGAAGAGACTGAGCCCCGTGAAGGCCTCACCGGTCGGCGCGGCGCCCAGGGGTTCCCCGAAACCGAAAATCTGGTTGGTGACAAAGCCGACCGCCAGGAGCGAGAGAACGCCCGTTACGATCAGTCCCTGATAGAGCGCTCCCATGATGTTCTTCGAGCCTTTGCCGAGGCGCACGAAGAACGTGCCGATGATCGACGTGGCGATGCAAACGCCGCCGATGGCGAGCGGATAGAGCATGAAATTGGCGGCGGTCGCCGTGTAAAGGATTGAACCCAAAACCATGGTCGCGGCGATGGTGACAACGTAAGTCTCGAACAGATCCGCCGCCATCCCGGCGCAGTCGCCGACATTATCGCCGACATTGTCGGCGATGGTCGCGGGGTTCCTCGGATCGTCCTCCGGAATGCCGGCCTCCACCTTGCCGACGAGATCGCCGCCGACATCGGCGCCCTTGGTGAAGATGCCGCCGCCCAATCGCGCGAAGACCGATATCAGCGAGGCGCCGAGCGAGAGAGCGATGAGCGCATTGACGACCTCGCGGCTTTCAGGCGCGTGCCCGAGCGGGTTCGTCAGCACCCAGAAATATCCGGCGAGCCCAAGAAGCGCGAGGCCGGCGACAAGCATTCCAGTCACCGCGCCGGCGCGGAACGCGACCGACAATCCCTTGCCGAGGCTTTCCGTCGCCGCCTGAGTCGTACGCACGTTGGCGCGCACCGACACGAGCATGCCGATAAATCCTGCCGCGCCGGAAAGGATCGCGCCGATCGCGAAGCCGACCGGCGGCAGCAGATTGAAGCCGAAGGCGACGAGCAGCAGCGCAAAGACGATGGCGCCGGCAATGGCGATCGTCGTGTACTGCCGATTGAGGTAAGCTTGGGCGCCCTCCTGGATGGCGCCGGCGATCTGTTTCATCTTGTCGGTTCCAGCCGGCAGCGCCATGACCGACTGAATGGTGACGGCGCCGTAGACAAGCGCGAGGGCGCCTGCGGCGATGACAAGCAGGAGCGTGTCCATGTCGTACCTTTCCCTGACCTCCTCGAGGCCGTGCATTTCATGATTTCGGGGCGAGAAACGCCGATATGGCCGCGAGAGCGGTTCGCCCGCCTGCGCTTCAATCGGTCCCCGTTACGTCGGCGCGGAAACTGGCAAAGGCGGCTCTGGAAATCAACAGAAACTTGAGCGGGAAAGCGCCGCAGGCTGACTGTTTAGGCCTTGGATCTCAGGCTGCGCATCGCCTCGGGCTCCGATTCCGTAAGCTCTTGCACCCAAGGAAACCTCGATGCCATTTCGGACGTGTAACCGAGATTGCGAGCCGTCGCGCTGCGCGGCATATCCGCCGATTCCTTGTAGAGCGTGCCGAAAAGACCGTCCCAGAAAAACTCGGCTATCCCGTAATTGCCGTTCTCATTGTGAAAGTGATGGGCGAGGTGGCGCTTCTTCATGATCCGCCAGAATTCCGACTTCGGTTCGAAGGCGAGATGTTCCCCGCTGTGCATGAATTCGGTGAAGCATGTCATGAAGATGGTGCCGGCCACCGCTCCGAGCGCTCCTCCCCAGCCGTCGATCAGGTAGCCAAGGGGGCCGGCTACAAGGAGAATGGTGGGCAAGGTCGTGTGCAGCCCGCCGAATAGAACGGACAGGTCGTTTGGAAACCGGTGGTGATCGTAATGAACTCGCTTCCACAGGCCGGCGAGAAACCTGGACTTGTACATCCACGACCCGTGCAGAACGTACCGGTGCACAACGTACCAAGCGAGGGGGAACAGGAGCATTCCCACGCTGACCGATGCGGCGAACGGCCAGAAAGAGGAGGCGAGGTAGGCGCCGGCGGGCAGGCTCAAAAGTATGATCGCGGCGTAGGTCTGTATGGCGGGGTATGTCACGTAGGCCTTGACGAGGTCATCGAAGGTCATGCGATTGAGGAGATACTCCTCCGCCTTCCACGCCTTGTATCCTATAAAAACCCGCATCCGGACGCCCTTCTGAAGTCGCCGGTGAACCTAGGCGCCGCAGCCTTCATTGACAAGCGGGTCGCGATGGTCGGAAGCGGGCGGAAATCAACGGGTTCCGAACGCCCAAAGGCCACCTGAAACATTGGCTTGCAATTCTTGAAAACCGTGAATCAGAGGCCGCACTTGCCGGTTGACTTGGGGAAATGTAATCGCCGAAGCTTGCCGTCCTCGTGTGTCTACCGCTGGTCGGCGATAGGGTGCGGCGGGGTCCGGACGCGATAGGTCGAACAAATATGCCTTCAAAAGCTTGCGCATCGCGTGCGCGACCATCTGAAAAGCCTGCGCGGACGAGTGCGGGGGCGTGTCTATGACCTTGGCGCCGACACCTACCGTTAGCCTTGGGCTGCCCATCAAACTCGATGGGTTCGCCACGGTGACCGAGGCGCTGGATTATGCCGCGCGCGGCGTAACCGGGTTCAATTTCTACAACCTGCGCGGCGAAGTCGTGACGGCGCTCCCGTATTCGAGGCTTCGCTCTGATGCGGTCGCGCTGGCGCGCAAGCTGTCCGGACGTTTCGAACGGGGTTCGCGGATCGCGCTGGTGGCCGAGACAAGTCCCGAGTTTATGACGGTCTTCTTCGCTTGCCAGTACGCAGGGCTGTCGCCCGCGCCCATGCCAATGCCGGTCAATCTTGGCGGCAAGGACGGATATCTCCTGCAGATACGGCGCATGATCGAGGGCGCCAAGGTGGCGGCGGCGGTTGGCCCCACTGAACTGGCAAGTTTCCTTATGGAGGCGGCCAACGGCGCACCGGAGGTCGCGATCTTCGATTTTGAAGGTTTGGATGCGCTACCTGACTGCGATGAGGCGCCGGTCCCGTTTGGGCCGGATGAGCAGTGCTATATCCAGTACTCGTCGGGATCGACGAGCGCCCCCAAAGGGGTCATTGGCACCCAGGCGTCCGTGATGGCCAACCTGCAGGGCATCACCAAACACGGATTGAAGCTTGTCGATACCGATCGCGCCGCCAGTTGGCTGCCGCTCTACCACGACATGGGTTTAATCGGCTTTTGTCTTGCGCCCATGTACGGTCAGCGCACGGTCGATTTCTTGGCGACTTCGGATTTCGTGCGCCGTCCGCTGCTGTGGCTGCGAATCATGAGCGAGAACAAAACCACTGTCACGTACAGCCCGTCTTTTGGGTATGAGCTTTCCGCGAGGCGCGCCGCCCGCGCTGAGGACGGCGCGATCGATCTTGGCTCGCTGCGAGTCGCCGGGATTGGCGGCGACATGGTCCGGGTTGATGCACTGAATCTCTTTGCGGATGCATTTGCGTCAGCGGGTTTCAACCGCGACGCGTTTTTGCCGAGCTACGGCATGGCGGAGACGACGCTCGCCATTTCTTTCACAGATCTCGATGCGGCGATCTCGATCGATCATGTCGATATGCGCCACTACACGCGCTCCGGGATCGCGCAGCCGGCGTCGGCGGTCACGTCGCCAGAGCATCGGCGGGCGTTCGTTCGATGCGGAAAAGCCCTGCCCGGGCACGAGATCGAGGTCCGCAGCGATGACGGCGCGTCGCTCGGCGATCGGGCGGTCGGGCGCATTTTCGTGAAGGGTCCGAGCGTTACGCCCGGCTATTTCAGCGACGCCGAAGCGTCGCGCGCTCTTTTCCGCGGCGAATGGCTCGATACGGGCGACATGGGGTATTTCCTCGACGGCGAGATCGTGATCACCGGCCGCGCCAAGGACCTCATCATCATCAATGGACGGAACATCTGGCCCCAGGACATCGAATGGGCGGTTGAGGAAGTCGATGGGGTTCGGCAGGGCGGCGTAGCGGCGTTTTCCGTGGACGATGGGCATGGCGAGCGTATCGTCGTGGTCGCTGAGCGGCGTGGCTTGACGCCGGAGGCGCAAGACGAGTTGCGCCGCGTGATCGCCAAGGTGATCCAGTCCGCGGCGGGCGCGCCGGCCGAGATTGTTCTCGCCAAACCTCACTCCATGGTGATGACGTCGTCGGGGAAGCTGTCGCGCGCGAAGGTCAAGCAGAAGTACCTCGAGGGCGCATTCGAGGAAGCCGCGGCGCGTGAAGGTTTGCGCGCGCTTGCTGAAGCGCGAGTGTGACCAGAACCTACGCCGTCACTGGCGGAACCGGATTCCTCGGGGCTGTAATTATTGAACAGCTGGTTCGACGCGGAGACTGCGTTCGCGCGCTGGTGCGGGACCCAGCGCGTCTGGGCGTGACCGTTGCGACCGTTACGCCAGTCGTCGGGTCTCTGGGGTCCGCGGATGCGCTGTCCAAGATGGCTGAGGGCGCCGCCGTAGTCATCCATTGTGCAGGTCTCACGCATGCGCGTCGCGATGCCGAATTCCATGCGGTGAACGCCGAGGGCGCTGGCCGCGTCGCCGCCGCCGCGGCGTCCGCCGGGGCGCGCGTGGTCCTGATTTCCTCCATGGCGGCCCGGCGGCCGGAGGTTTCCGCCTATTCGGCCAGCAAGCGTGCAGGCGAGGAGGCGGTGGCGGCCGCGGCCGCTGTCGGCGGTCGCGCTTGGACCTCCTTGCGTGCGCCAGCGCTTTATGGACCGGGCGATGCGGCGACGCTGCCGTACTTCAAGCTGATCAAGAGCGGTGTTGCGCCGGAACCTGCGGCGGACCCGGCGCCGCGCGCTTCCATTTTGTACGTCGGCGACGTCGCCGCCGCAGCGATCGCCGCCGCTGACGCGCCGCCCCCAGCCGGGGTCTACGAAATTGGCGACGAGCGTTCCGACGGCCATAGTTGGAGCGAAATCGGCGAGACCCTTGCGGCTGCGCTGGCCGTTCGGGCGCGCAAGATAAGGGCGCCGCGGCGTCTCCTCGCCGCTTGCACCGCGATTTCGTCGTCCGTGGAACGTCTTTTTGGCGGCGCGCCGATGGTGACGCCCGGAAAAGTCGCTGAGTTTTTTCACCCGGACTGGGTCGCGCGCGATAACATGTTTGCCGCAGCGTCGTCATGGCGGCCATCGACGTCGCTGGGCGAAGGGTTTGCAAAAACTGTGCGCTGGTACAAAGAGAATGGACTTCTTTAGGCCGACGATATTCGGCTGTTAGCAAGGTGCGGAGGCGGCATGGCCGGCATTCAGGGCGACGACGATCTCGTATTTAGAAAAATCTGCTCGCTCTTCGAGCAGCTGAACCAGAAGAGCGTGAAGCTGACACGCGATACTGACTTTGTCGCTGATCTTGAAGTCGATTCCGTTTCAGTCCTCGATGTTGTGATGGACATCGAGGACAACTACGACATTTCGATTCCGGTCAATACGATCTCCGAAATCAAGACGATCGGCGATCTCGTCGATGCAATCCATGCAATCAAGAAGCAGCAGGCCTGACGCATGAGCCTCTTCGACAAGTTTCAGAAAAACGCCGAGCTGTACAATCAGCTATCAGCCGCAGGACGGAACCCATTCACGGTTCAGATGGAAAAGATGCTGGGGCCGACCCGCGCAATCGTCCGTGGACGGGAAATCGTGCTCGCCGGAACGAATAATTATCTCGGCCTCAGCTTCGACAAGGATGTCGTCGCTGAAGTCCAGAAAGCGGCGGCGGAGCAAGGGGCCGGGACGACCGGCTCACGTTTCGCCAACGGCACCTATTCTTCTCACAAGCAGCTTGAGGCTGATCTCGCTGACTTCCTGGGGCTCAATTACTGCGTTGTATTCTCAACCGGCTATCAGGCGAACCTCGGCGCAATTTCGGCGCTGGCGCAGCCGGGAACAGACGTCATCCTGATCGACGCGGACTGCCACGCCTGCATCATCGATGGCTGCAAACTCTCCGGCGCAGAAACCGTCCGTTTCCGGCATAACTCGCCAGAAGACCTCGACAAGCGGCTTGAGCGCCTCTCTGGCGACGGCAAAGGCAAGCTCGTCTGCATCGAGGGCATGTACTCGATGTTTGGGGATGCGGCGCCGGTCGGCGAGTTCGTGGAGGTCGCCCACAGGCGCGGCGCCTATCTCTTTCTTGACGAAGCGCATTCTTTTGGGGTCTTTGGCGAAAAAGGAAGAGGCGTCGCCGAGCGCGACGGCGTCGTGAACAAGGTGGATTTCTACTCTGGCACATTCTCCAAAAGCCTTGTTTCGATCGGCGGCTTTGTCGCCTCGAATCACAAGGAGCTCGAGTACCTCCGGTTCTCCGCTCGCCCCTATATGTTCACCGCTTCGCCCTCGCCCGCCAACATAGCGGCGGCGTCGACGGCGTTAAAGCAGATTGGAAGAAATCCGGGCCTGCGAAAGCGTCTGTGGGAAAATGTTCGCCGCGTCCACAGCGCATTCACCCAGCTTGGGTTGGATGTATGCGCTGAGCCAGGCCCCGTGATTGCGGTGAAGCTGAAGGACAAGGAATCGGCATTCATGGCGTGGAACTTCCTGATCGAGAATGGAGTCTACGTGAACCTGGCCATCCCTCCGGGCACGCCCAATGCCGCATCAATCCTGAGGCTGAGCGTCTCGGCAGCACACTCGGAGGCCGACCTCGACGCAGTCATAGGCGCCTACGGCGCAATGGCGGAGGTTTTCGCTGGAGCGAAGATTGGGGCGCAGACGGAATAGGCTGGACTTGCGGCTTGATTGGTCACAATTTCGTGTTTTGCGCGTCGCCATCATGATTGCGACGCATTTTTCGGTGACTTCGAAAAGCTCGAAATGTTCGGCGTGGACAGGAAATGAAATGACGAAACTGGTTGTGTTAAGCGTCGCGGCGTTGACCTTCGCTGCGCCTTGCGCTTGGGCGGCCGAAGGTATCCCCGACGCGGCGATCGCCTCGGTGGAGCATATGAGCTGCAAGGGCGTCCCGAACGAAATCCGCGTGATCGTGCGCAACGTAAAGCGGGCTGAAGGTTTGATCACTGCGGATCTCTATGCTGACACGGAAGAGGGCTTCTTGAAGAAAGCCGGGCGCATCGGGCGCATCAGCGTAGCGGCGAAAGCGCCCCTGACGGTATTCTGCCTTGCCGCGCCATCCGCGGCGCCGCATGCGGTCGCCGTTTACCAGGACCGGAACGCCAACAAGAAGTTCGACAAGAACGGCCTGGGACTGCCCGATGAGCCCTATGGCGTGTCGAACAATCCGAGGATGCGCTTCGGCCCGCCGAAGATCTCCGAAGCGGTGTTTCATGTGGACCCGAGCGGCGCGATCGCCGACATATCGCTGAAAAAATAGGCGCGCCGACGAGCGGTCCGCTCTGCATCTCCGGGGGCTTGGCTTGACCGCGACCCAGAAGAAAATCGAACCGGCGGCGGCGCTAGAGGTGCGGGCAATTGCTACGCCGGCGGAGCGGCGAGAATTCATCAGGGCGGGCCTCGTTCCTTATACAAACGATCCGGTTCATGTTGCGCCGCTCGAATTCGAGGTCGGGGCGCGCCTCAATCCGAAGGCCAATCCGGCGCTAAAGGATGCGCCGCACCAGCTTTGGGTGGCATTCAAGAACGGAACGCCTGCGGGCCGCATCTCGGCTCTCATCAATCCGCTCCATTTGCAGCGCTACAGGGACGACTGCGCCCACTTCGGCTTCATCGAGTCGATCGACGATCCCGCAGTTTTCACCGCACTCTTCGGGGCCGCCGAAGAGTGGGCGCGCAAGCGCTCCATGCGCAAGATCGCTGGTCCCTTCAGCTTCTCCGTAAACGAAGAGTGCGGGCTGCTGGTCGATGGGTTTGACACGCCTCCTTACGTGATGATGCCGCATGGAAGGCCCTACTACGCCCCGCGCATCGAAGCGCTTGGCTACGCCAAGGCAATGGACATGCATGCGCTCTCCTGGATTCCGGAAAGACGCATCATGCCGGAGAAACGCGCGAAGTTTATCGAGAAGACCCTGGCCAATCCGAGGATCAGAATCCGCAACATCGACATGAAGAACTTCGCGGCGGAGATCAGGACGGTAGTTGAAATCTATAATGACGCCTGGGCCGACAATTGGGGCTTCGTGCCGATGACGGAAGATCAGGTTCGCCACATGGCGAGCGAGCTGCGGCCGATTATCGAAAGGCACAATGTTGTCTTCTGCGAACTCGATGGGAAGCCCGAGGCGTTTGCCTTGGCGCTTCCAAACATCAATGAGGCAATCCGTGAGTTCGAAGGTAAGCTGCTTCCGTTCAATTGGGCCAAATTCCTCTGGCGCCTGAAAGTCAGGAAGCTCTCGACCGCACGCATGCCCCTGATGGGCGTCCGGAAGAAACTGCAAGGAAAACCGATCGGCATCGCCTTCGCCTACAAGATGATCGACATGACCAACTCAGCCAATATTGATCGGGGCGTCACAAGTTCTGAGTGCTCGTGGATTCTTGAGACGAACAAACCCATGCTCGCGATGCTGATCGACATGGGTTGCAAGGTCTACAAAACATATCGCATCTATGAGAAAGCGTTGTGAGGCGAGGTCTGCTTGCTTTTCTTGTCGCGGTCCTGTTCGCCGCGCCCGCGGTAGCGCAACAGCGCTATGGCGTCGAGATTGTCGCAAACTACCCGCATGATCCTGCAGCGTTCACGCAAGGCCTCTTCTTCAAGGATGGGGTTCTCTACGAATCAACGGGATTGAAGGGGAAATCGTCGCTGCGCAAGGTAAACCTGGAAACGGGCGAGGTCATGCAGAAGCTCGAATTGGCGCCGGAGATATTCGCCGAGGGCATCGCGCCGTTCGATGACAAGATTATTGCGCTCACTTGGCGCTCGCAGACGGGTTACGTCTTTGATTCAAAGACGTTCAAGGAACGGAAGCGCTTCACCTATGCCGGCGAGGGGTGGGGTCTGACGACGGACGGCAAGCGCCTCATAATGAGCGACGGTACTGATGAGTTGAGATTTCTCAGCCCGAAAACGCTGAAGGAAACCGGCCGCCTCAGAGTGAGGCACAAAGGCAAACCCCTCAAGAGCCTCAACGAACTCGAATGGGTCGGAGGCGAGGTCTGGGCCAATGTCTGGCAGACGGACTACATCGTCCGCATAAATCCAAATTCCGGCGACGTCGTTGGGGTCATCGATGCCAAGCCGTTGCGGGCCGCCCTTGGCGCTGATCCCGGCATCATCGATGTGCTGAACGGGATCGCCTGGGACGCGGATGGAAGGCGTATCCTTGTGACGGGGAAGAACTGGCCGAAGCTGTTCGAGATCAGGCTCACCCGCTGAGCGGCCATATCAGTCATCGCAGAAGCGGTTCGTCGAAACTTCTGAGCTTTCTCGAATGCAACGTGCCCTTCAATGCTTCCTCTCGCAGGAGTTCGATTGCCCGCATGCCGATGGCGAGGTGTTGCGAGACGCGCTCTTGATAGAATGCGTCGGCCATGCCGGGCAGCTTGATTTCACCGTGGAGGGGGCGGTCCGAGACGCAAAGCAGGGTCCCGTAGGGCACCCGATAGCGATAGCCGTTCGCGGCGATCGTCGCCGACTCCATGTCTATGGCAATGGCGCGCGCTTGATTGAGCCTGACGGCGCTTTCGGCGAAGCGCAGCTCCCAATTCCTGTCGCCAGTCGTGACAACCGTGCCAGTGCGCAAGTGTTCTTTCAAATTCGCTTGCGGAATGCCGGAGACCTCTTGCACCGCCCGCGTCATGGCCAGCTGGATTTCCGCGATGGTTGGCAGCGGCACTGACGGGGGAAGTACAGAGTCGAGAAGATTGTCGTCGCGCAGATAGGCGTGGGCAAGCACATAGTCGCCGAGACGCTGCGAGCGCCGGAGGCCGCCGCAGTGCCCGATCATCAGCCAGACCTGAGGCCTCAAGACCGCCAAATGGTCTGTGATCGTCTTGGCGTTAGAGGGGCCGACCCCGATATTGACAAGGGTGACGCCCTGCCGGTTTGGCTGCACCAAATGGTAGGCCGGCATTTGGGGCATTTTCGCGAGCGCCGGATTGTCCGGAGGATCGCCCTTCCGCCACACGCGATTGCCGGGCTCGATCAGCGCCTCGGCGCGACCCTCGCCGACCGCTTCCTTTCCGCGCTCCACGAATTCATCGACATAGCGTTGATAGTTTGTAAACAGAATGAATTGCTGGAAATGCTCCGGGCGCGTCGCGGTATAGTGCTGGATGCGATAAAGAGAGAAATCGACGCGCTCAGCTGCGAACAGCGAAAGCGGCAGCACGCCGCTCCGCTGCAGTATGATCTTGCCATCGACGATATCGTCGTTTGTGGCGATGAGATTTGGAGTATGGAAATGGTACTGGAGTCCGGCGCGCTGATCCGGCGACAATTGCGCCGTCGCCTGCTCCAGCGCGAAGACGATGGGGATAGGAGTGCGCGACCGGCCGACGAAAAGCCGCGCCGAGTAACGTTCGATGATGCGTCTCAGTTGGTCGAGCAAGTATGGCTCGAAGAGTTCTGGATGGGTGATCGAAGCCCCGTGCAAGCTGGTCGCCGCAATGCGCCCCAAGGCGAGAGAGCTAGTCTGGCTCGCTTTCTCTGCTGGAACCTCGGCGCATAGGTAGGGGTAGGTCGGCGCTTCGCCGCCATTGGGCTTCAGCTTGCCCTGTCCGTACTCGGTGAATCTCTTCTCAACCTCGGCGATCGCCTCAGCATAAAGTTCCTTGAGGCGCTCCAGGGCGGCCTTCGGCGAATCGCAAGGGGCAAGGTCGTCGGCCGGCGCATCGACAGGTGGTTTCGCTTTCATGGCCCATTCTAGCGCAGTTTGGCCGGGCCGCCACAGCGTCCGGACGCCGACGACGGCTACGCCGCGTCCTCGCCAACAAGGATATCGCGCTTGCCGGCGTGATTGGCCATGGAGACGACGCCCTCGGACTCCATCCGCTCCATGAGCGTCGCCGCCCTATTGTAGCCGATCTGCAGACGTCGCTGAATGTAGGAGGTCGATGCCTTGCGATCACGCAGGACGATGGCCACCGCCTTGTCGTAAAGCGCGTCGCCGGAATTCTCGCCGTCGAAGTTGAGCGCATCGACCTCATCGCCCTCTTCATCGCGCAGCTCGGTGACTTCTTGCACATAGTCCGGCTTGCCTTGCCTCTTCAGGAAGCCGACGATCTTCTCCACTTCGTCATCGGCGACGAATGCGCCGTGCACGCGACGAATGCGTCCGCCGCCAGCCATATAGAGCATGTCGCCCTGACCCAGAAGCTGCTCGGCGCCCTGCTCGCCGAGGATCGTGCGGCTGTCGATCTTGGACGTGACCTGGAAACTGATCCGGGTCGGGAAGTTCGCCTTGATGGTGCCCGTAATGACATCGACCGAGGGACGTTGCGTCGCCATGATAAGGTGGATGCCGGCGGCGCGCGCCATTTGGGCCAGCCGTTGGACCATCCCCTCGATGTCCTTGCCCGCGACCATCATGAGATCGGCGACCTCGTCGATCACGACCACAATGAAGGGCATGTGTTTGTAATCGAGATCCTCGGTCTCGTAGATGGCCTCGCCTGAGGCTTGGTCATAACCAGTGTGAACTGTCCGCGTCAGAGCCTCTCCGCTCTCTTCGGCTTCGGCGACCCGCTGGTTATATCCCTCGATATTCCGCACACCCAGCTTCGACATGCGGCGGTAGCGCTCTTCCATCTCGCGCACAGTCCATTTGAGCGCGACTACGGCCTTTTTCGGATCCGTGACGACGGGAGCCAATAGGTGCGGAATGCCCTCATACACGGAGAGCTCGAGCATTTTCGGGTCGATCATGATGAGCTTGCAATCGTCCGGCGCCAGTCGGAAGAGGAGAGAGAGGATCATCGTATTGATCCCGACCGACTTGCCTGAGCCCGTCGTGCCAGCGATCAAGAGGTGCGGCATGCGCGCGAGGTCCGCGAAAACCGGCTCACCGCCAATTGACTTGCCCAGCGCCAACGTCAGATCGCCGCGAGTGCCCTCATACTCCTCCGCACCCAGAAGTTCACGGAGATAGACCATTTCACGGTCGTGGTTCGGAAGCTCGATGCCGATGGCGTTTCGGCCCGGCACGACTGCGACGCGCGCCGCAACGGCGCTCATCGAGCGCGCAATATCGTCGGACAGACCGATGATGCGCGAGGATTTGACGCCTGCAGCAGGCTCGAGCTCGTAGAGGGTGACGACAGGACCGGGCCGGACATTCTGAATCTCGCCCTTCACGCCGAAATCAGCCAGCACGTTTTCGAGCATGCGGGCGTTCTGTTCGAGCGCGTCGTCGGACACGACCCGGGCGCGGGCCTGGGGCTTGGCGAGGAGGTTCAGCGGCGGAAACTCATATGAGCCCGGTTCGAACACCGGGAGTTCAGCTTGCGCTTCACGATGCTCGCGAGCGCCCCTGCCGTTCGCTGATTTGCGGCGAATGATCTGGCGCTTTTTGAGCGGCGCGACGAGAGGGGGCTCGGTGTCTTCTTCCGCGTCGCCGCTATCGACTTCCTCGTCCTTCGGGTTGCCGTTCGCGTCGGTCGGGCCGCGAGTCTCGGCGCTCTTCCAGGCGCTTAAGCGATGCAACTGTTCTGTAATCCAGGCTGTCGTAATGCGCGCGTAGTAGTCACCTTCGATGTAGGCGTCTTCGGCACGCTGAAGCGTCAGGCCGCAAACTATCAGGTAGGCGGTGAAGGCCATCGCAAGAGCCAGTCCCCCTGCAAGCGGTTCTAGTATGGGAAGGCGCCATGATGCGGAAAGCGTCGTGACGGAGTCGCGCAGCACGTTGCCGATAATGCCTCCCGCTCCGGCGACGAATGGCCAGTCGGCCGGTGCAGGCAAGAAAGCCGCAAATACGGCAGCCGCGATGACGGCTACCGGGAGGAGAGCAAGTCGCAGCCAAAACGACCCCGGCGTTTCCTGGGGCACACCCCTGGTCAGGGCCAAGGCGCCCCAGATCGCCAACGGCGCGACAAAAAGGAGCGAGGCGCCGCCAAGCAACTGCAACAGAACATCAGCGACACTGGCGCCGGCCGCGCCGCCCCAGTTTCCGGCCGATCGGCCCGTTGCAACATTGAGACTCGGGTCGCTGATCGAGAAAGTCGCCAGCGAAACAACCAGCCACGCGGCGAGGAGCAACATGGCGGCGCCGCCGGCGCGGGCGACTAGCGCGCGAAGCCAGCCGGCGAGGCTTGTGAGCAAGGAAGGCGGTTTGGTTCGCTGGCGGACGAGTTTTCGCGGCATTGAGGATCGCGTGAATTGCAAGGCGAGCATCCTGCCACGCGTCAATGGTCAAAGGGTTAACAGCTGTTAACGAGTTCGGCTCACAGTCTCGGTCTCGGCGAGGCCTCTGGCCTTGAATCGAGGCCAGCAAGTTCACGCTCCGCCGTCACGCGCAATCCGACCGTGTAACGGAGCCCGGTCCAGAAAAGGATGCCCATGGTCAGGGAAAAGGCCCCGATAACGACCGCCCCTGCGATCTGGCCGAGATAGGTCGCGCTCTCATTTGACCAGGGAACAATCAATGCGCCCCAAAGGGCGCAAACCAGGTGAGTCGGTATCGCGCCGACCGCGTCATCGATGCGGAATCGATCAAGGAGTGGGCCCGTCACCGTGACGATAACCCCGCTAAACGCGCCGATGGTCACTGCCTGCCAGAGGGCAGGTTCGATCGGGCCTGCCGATATGGCCACCAGCGCGCCGACGGCGCCGTTGATGAGAATCGGCAAGTCTACGCGCTTGTAAATAATCTCGGTAAGGACGAGCGCTGCGAATACGCCGCCTGCAGCCGCCAACTGTGAATTGACCAATATGCGCGAAATAGCGACGGCGTCGGCGGCGCTTGAGAAGCTGAGGTGAGCGCCTGCACTCAACGCCAAGAGACTGACCCAGATGAGGAGTCCGCCGACAGCGGCAAGGCCCACATTCGAGGGAGGTTGTTCACGAGGCTCTTCGCCGTCATAACGCGCAAGCCGCGGCCCCAAGATCACGGCGCCGGCGAGCGCGGCCCAGCCTCCGCAGCCATGAATGAGGGCAGCGCCCGCAAAATCGGAGTACTTCCAGGCTGCCGCAAGGTAGCCATTGCCCCAAATCCAGGATGCGGCGATTGGAAAGATCAGCGCCGAATAGGCGGCGGCGAAGATTGCGAAGGGCCAAAACCGGATGCGTTCGGCGACTGCGCCTGAAACGATCGCCATGCCGATGGCGGACGCCAGCGCCACCTGGAGAAACTGCGCTGCGCTTGCACGTTCGTCAGTCTCGTTTTCAGGAACACTCCACACGACGAAGTCGCCGAGAAAGCCTCCCGGCTCGACTGAGAAGATCAGGTTGTAGCCTGCGACCCAGGCGGCAAGAGAGCAGATCGCCGTCAGAGTGATCATCTTTGTGCAGCTGGCGACGGCGTTCTTTGCGCGCACCAACCCGGCTTCGCGCGCGCAAAGCCCGACGATCACCACCATCGCCATCAAGCCCGCCGAGAGGGAGAGCAGGGTGTCGAACAGGAGGCGCGAGGTCTCGCTGGCCGGCTGCATCTCGATCGGCTCTTGCGCGAATGCGGGGTGCGCACCAACCACAAGGACGGTGAGAACCAGAAAAAATCGCTTCATTGAAACGCCAGCGGCTGCGGGATCAAAATCTCTTAGACTGTTTCGCTCCGGCCCCGTCCACAAGATTACCGGTGATACGCGGCTTCGCCATGCTCGGCGAGGTCGAGCCCTTCGTACTCGACCTCGCGCGACACTCTCCCGCCGGTCACAGTCTTCACGATAGCGAAGACGAGCGCGCTCCCAAGCACTGACCACAGCAGTGTGACGATGACAGCCTTGAGCTGCGCCAGAAGTTGAGCGCCAAGCGAAAAGGCCGCAACGTCGCAAGTCGAAATGTCTCCATCGGCCGCGCATGTTGCGTAGTCCGTAATGCCGACGCCGCCCCAAGTCGGATTGACTACGAATGCAGTGCCCAAGGCTCCGATGATTCCGCCGATGCAATGAATGCCGAAGGCGTCGAGGCTGTCGTCATAACCCAAACGGTTTTTGATGGCTGAGCAGAAATAGAGACAGACGGGGCTGACGATGAGGCCGAGACCAAACGCGCCCGCCGGGCCTGCGAATCCGGCAGCCGGCGTCACGACGACCAGGCCCGCGACGGCGCCGGACGCGAGCCCCAAAAGGCTCGGCTTTCCTTTGGCGAACCATTCCGCCGCCATCCAGGACACGGACGCCGTCGCCGCCGCGATGAAGGTGTTCGCCATCGCCAGCGCGGCGTATCCATTGGCCTCGAGGCTGGAGCCCGCGTTGAACCCGAACCAACCGACCCACAACAGACCTGCGCCAACCATAGTGAGGGTCAGCGAGTGTGGCGGCATCGGTTCTCTTCGATAGTTGTGGCGTCTTCCCAGGATGAGCGCGCCAACGAGCGCTGCGGCCCCGGCGTTGATATGGACGACAGTCCCGCCGGCAAAGTCGATTGCGCCGAAGCTCCAGATGAGACCGGCGCGCACCGCTTCATCGGGCGCCGTCGCGATGGCGTCCGGGCCAGGCTGCCACCAGACCATATGTGCGATCGGATAATAGACGAGCAGAGGCCAGAGCATTGAGAAGACGACAACGGCGGAGAATTTCATGCGCTCCGCGACGCCGCCGAGGACGATCGATGCGGAGATGCACGCGAACATCGCCTGGAACATCACATAAACGAGTTCTGGGATGTAAACGCCTGTCGAAAAAGTCGCCACGACGCTTGAAGGCCCGACTCCGGAAAGAAATATTCGACTGAAACCGCCGACGAGCGGATCAATCGCGCCGCCGTCGGTGAAGGACAGAGAGTATCCAACCGCCGTCCACATCACGATGCCGATCACCGTAACGACCGTCACCTGGCTCAACATGGAGACCATATTCTTGGCCCGGACGAGACCGCCATAAAATAGCGCAAGCCCTGGCAATATCATCAGCAGTACCAAGATGGTCGATAAGAGCATCCAGGCGACATCGCCTTTGTCAGGGGCTTGGCCGTTGATTTCAGCGCGCGCCGCTGACAACCCAAAGGTGAGCAAAGAGAGGATGATCAACAGGATCGATGCGATCAGGAAGCGCGTCCTTCGTGGCCGTCCACACCCGGTCGGCGGCGAGACTATTGCCAGGGAATAATCGACGCAATCTTCAGGCGTGCCGCCCGTCATCATTCACCACCCGACGGGCCGGTCATATCGCGTCTGGACCGGTCTCGCCTGTGCGAATGCGCACGGCCTCGACGAGATCGAGCATGAATATCTTGCCATCGCCGATCGCCCCGGTGCGCGCCGTTTCGCTGATCGCCTTGAGCGCGGCTTGCGCCACGCTGTCTGCGACAGCGACCTCAATTCGCAACTTGGGAAGAAAATCGATCTGGTACTCGGCGCCCCGATAAATCTCCTTGTGACCCTTCTGGCGTCCGTAGCCCTTCACGTCGGTCACGGTCATGCCTGAAACGCCAAGCGCGTTGAGCGCGTCGCGAACTGCTTCGAGCCGCTGGGGCTTGATGACGGCGATGATGAACTTCACGGATGCGTCCGAACCGATGGTCGATTCTGAAGCTATGGCACGATTTGTTGCATTGCAATGCGCACTTGCCTGACGCAGCATTCGAGACCTGCCTCATTCGGGGCGCGGAAAAGCGGCTAAATGAGCGAACAACGATTTGACGTGATCGTGGTCGGGGGCGGGTTGGCTGGCGGCCTCGCTGCGCTGGCGTTAGCCGACACAGGACTGCGCTGCGCGTTGATTGACGCTCAGGAGCCGGCGACGATGCAGAAGCGCGAGTTCGACGGGCGCACCACGGCGCTCGCCTACGCAAGCGCTCGTGTTTTTCGTCGCCTCGGCTTGTGGCCCTCTTTCGGGTCTGACGCCGAACCGATCCTCGATATTCTTGTGACGGACGGAGCAGGCCGAGGCCGGAGCGCGCTGCCGGCGTTCCTTCATTTCGACAGCCGCGAGCTGAAGTCAGGAGAGCCGCTCGGCTGGATCGTTGAGAACGTGGCGCTGCGCAGCGCGATTTACGAGGGAATAAGCCGCTCGGACGCCATCGTCCTGCTGGCGCCGGCGGAAACCAGCGAATTTGAGCTCGGCGGCGGCGCAGCGTCGGTCCGCTTGCGCAATGGCGTGCGCCTTTCGGCTCCGCTCATTGTGGCTGCGGATGGACGGCATTCGTCTTTGCGCGCATGCGCCGGGATCAAGGTGACCCTCTGGTCCTATCCACAGACCGCGATTGTGGCGACGGTCGCTCATAAGCGACCGCACGGGGGCGTCGCGCATGAGTACTTCCTGCCGGCCGGGCCCTTCGCCATTCTGCCGATGACTCGCAATCGCTCCTCTTTGGTCTGGACGGAACATGAGGCGTCGGCCCCCGCTTATCTTGAACTGAACGACGCGCGCTTTCGGGACGCCATCGCCAACCGGTTCGGTGATTTTCTGGGAGACGTCAGCCTGACCGGCCCGCGCTGGTCGCATCCTCTTGCGTTTCACCTTTCACAGAGCTTCGTTGCGCCGCGCCTTGCGCTGTTGGGGGATGCGGCACGCGCAATACACCCGATCGCCGGCCAGGGATTTAACCTCGCTATCAAGGATGTCGCGGCGCTCGCTGAAACCGTCACGGACGCGGCGCGAATCGGGCTCGACATCGGCTCAGCCGGCGTGCTTGCGAATTATCAGCAATGGCGCCGGTTTGATTCAGCATCCCTCGCGCTCGGCACTGACGCTGTCAATCGTCTGTTTTCGAACGATGTGCCGCCGGTGCGCTTGGCTCGCGCTGCTGGTCTCGCGGCCGTTAACCGGATTCCGCCGCTCCGCAGGTTTTTCATGCGGCAGGCGGGGGGCGACCTCGGCAGATTGCCGGCGCTGATGGGTTCGGAGCGGGCTTAAGAAGTCGGGTTCGAACGACGGAAGTTCTTCGATTGGCTTTTCACGAGTGCTGCACCCCATGGGCGCGGCAACGCCTTCATCAACCCGGCGACCAGCTTGTTCCATGCGCCCGGCACAAACACGACATGCGCGCGCTCGACCGCGGCAAGGCCGCTCTCAACGACCGGCTCCGCGTTCATGAACATGAATTTCGGCATCTGCGAGACGAGCGCACGCGTGCCGTTGGCGTCGTGAAACTCCGAGTAGGTGAAGCCCGGGCACAGCGCTGAAACATGGACGCCGTTATTCTCGTTTTCGGCGGCGAGCGATTGAGAGAAGCTGACAATGAACGCCTTGGCTGCGCCGTAAAGCGTGTGCCCGGCAGAACCCGGAACGAGGCCGGCGACTGAAGCAACGTTGACAATGCGCCCCCAGCGCTTCTTCTGCATCGCCGGGAGGAAGCGATGTGCGAGTTCCACGTGGCTGGCGACCAGGCAGTCGATAAACGCCCGATGGTCCTTCCACTGGTTCTCGACAAACGTTCCAGGCAGGCCATAACCAGCGTTGTTGATCAGGATGTCGATTTCGACGGTCTTAGCTTTCAGTGCGTCCGCAATTCGCGAAGGCCCCGCCGGATCCGCGAGATCGGCCGGCACGACGAGCGTCTTCACCCCGAATTCGCGCTCAATTTCTGAAGCGAGGTCGGCCAAGCGATCCGGACGACGGGCCGTCAAGGCGACATTTGCGCCCTTGGCCGCGAGCGCGCGGGCGAAGGCCGCGCCGATGCCTGCTGAGGCGCCGGTGACGAGCGCCCACTTGCCTTTGTAGTTCATCTGAGTTCCTTGCGACGTCAATCGCTCAGGGTGGAGCGATTTCTCCCTGCCGCCAATCCTTGCGCTTCAGCGCACCCGCCGTTGCGGCGCCCGCCATGGCGCCAAGAAGAACATACATGATCGACAGGTTGCTTGTTTGAGAAACGATCATTCGTGTAACGAACAAGGCGCCTGCGGCGCCGGCCAGACCGACATGAACGCCCGACATCGCGCGTCCGCACCGGGAGTTCCTTCCCGCCAGCACCCCCATTCCGAGGAAAACGACGGCAAGCGTCACAGGTCCTGGCAGACCGAGGTCCAGCGCCAACGACAAATAGTAGTTATCGACCGTCAACGTCGTTCCCCAGAATCCGAGCACGCGCGCCGCGCGCCCCGAGCCGTAACCGCCGATCGGACGCTTCACAATTTTCGGCCATGCCTGCTCGATCTGATCGATGCGCCCTTGTGACGATCTTGCGGTCGATTGGCCAGGCTCGCCCGCGATGACCTGCCAGGCGCCGATCGCGAGAACCGGAGACGCAAGAAGCGCCAGCGAGGCCAGAAGCCCAGCGGCAGGTTTGAACCGCCAGGCGCCGGCCGTTCGCATCAATCGGAAGGCGCAGAACGCGCCCGAGACTGCAAGGGCGAAGGCGATCGCCAGCAACGCGCCGCGTGAGGCGGTAGCGGCTGCGCCGCCAAAAATGAGGGCGAGGCAAAGGCCCCAACAGAGTTTTCTCCCGAGTTTCTTTTCGAAGATCGCCAGCGCAAAGGCGACAGGGGCCATCAGCGCCAGAAATTCGCCGAGTGAGAGCGGGTGCGTGTGCGTAAACTGCGCGCGAAAGACGCCGTCGCGGATCTTTTCCGCCTGGGCGACGCGCAGCCACTCCCCGCCATCGCTGATGAACGGCGAAAGAATGTTGGCCAGCAGCTTGCCGCTCGCATACTCGGCGACAGCTCCTGCGCCTGAGACGCCTGCGGCGATCGTCAGTAGAAGAACGATTGCTTTCAGTTCGCGAGCGCGGCGCACATACGTGGCGACAGCCAGAAACGGGATGAGCCAGATCGTTACCTGACGGAAGAACTCCGGAGCGGCGATCGCCTTCCCTTGCGCCAGCGGCAGACTTAGGAGCCCGAGAAGGAACAGCGCGGCGACGGGAACTGCAATGCGACCGCCGCGCTTGAAGGCGCTGGCAAGCTGCGCGCGCCGCATCCTCGACGCCACCATGTCGTAGAGCCAGAACGCTGAAACCGCGTAGAGCAGAAGTCGCGGCGGTGTAAGTATCGGCAATGGTCCCAGCTTCAAATGTAGATAGACCGGCCACAACGGAAGCAGCAGCACGCCGGCGTATATGAGCGCCATGATGATCGGTTTCGGCGCTGCGCGCATGGCTGGCGCGTAGGCCGCTATGGCCGCTGCAACCGGCGCCAGGAAGAGAATAGCGGCAGGCGGGTACACCAATGTCACGAGAACGCCGACGGCGATGAACAACGTGAGCCCGGCTGTCAGCAGGCCCGCACGGAGCCAGTGCTTCCAGGAAATGCCAGCGATCACTGCCGGAATCGGCGTCATGGAGCAAAGCTAGTCGCCGAGCTGGCTACAAATGGTTAACCGCGTTTCTTGCACGCAGCTTGCAAGGTTGCCTCGAACCGCTAGGCTCTGCCGATGGATACGATCCTTTTTGTAGTTTCCCTGCTTTGCCTGGCGCTGGTCGCCGGCTGGTATGTCGGCAACGAGGCTGTGAAGGCCTCGGGCGGCTGGGGCATTCTTGCTGTCGGCGCGCCGAAGCCCGGCGAAAATGCGGCTGCGCTGGGCAGGCGCTTCAACGAGAGGGAGCGTCTGGTTTCGGATCGAAGTGAGAAGACGGCGGCACCGGCCCCGCGCGGACGATTTCTGGACAGAGATGAAA
>JBEBFW010000212.1:0-6163 GCA_040081755.1 Parvularculaceae bacterium | reverse complement strand
TTCTGGCCCTTGGCGCCGGGGAGACCGGCTTTGAGCGTCGCCCGGTAATCGACATCGAAAGCGAGGCCGGAGACGCAAAGATTCTGGCCGTTCACCTCGACGGCGGGTTTCACTTCCGGCGAAATGCGGACGTAGTCGCCGTAATTCGTCTTGCCGCTCTCATCGAGCTTTTCGGTGAAGACGAAGCACGCCTTTGGCGCATCGCCCGACATATCGACATTGAGCCGCGAGAACGAGAAGCCGGCGGCGACCGCGGGGCCGGGTCTGCGGGCGCCCTCCCCGCGCAATTCCTGAAACGGCTCGCGGACGCTGTGACCCTGGTCGCCGGCCCCCCTCGACAGGGAGGGAAGCCCGAACCCTCCGGCGGGCAGCGCGAAGCGCCCGACCAGCAAACCGGTCGCAAAAGCGAGCAAGGCGGCGCCCGCCAGGATGATTACATTCGTCCGTGACATCTTGGTCTCCCTTCGGCGCGCAGATCGCGCCGTCCCCTCGCCAACCGCCGATCAAGCCCCGCGATTATGGCGCTTCATTGATCGCTCATAATCCATTTTGGGACAAGAATCAGAATTTTAGCTGGCGAAGAACGCCCGGGTTCCGCCGCTTGGCCGATGCTGTTAGGCTGAAAGGCTCGTCCCCGTAGCTCAGGCGGATAGAGCACCAGATTCCTAATCTGGGGGCCACAGGTTCAAGTCCTGTCGGGGACGCCATCCTGGTGGCGGACAACCATTCGACGGCATTGCGCCGCAGCAAAGCGATAAGGCGCTGGCCATGTTCTTGCTTCATAATTCCGCCCGCGGGCATTTTGCCGCCTGAGAGACCGATGCGCGACCTCCTGCTTCTTGCCTTCCTCGTTCCAGCGCTGATCGCCACGTTGCGCTACCCGTTCGTCGGCGTGCTGACGTGGGCCTGGTTCTCGCTGATGACGCCCCATCAGATGGCCTATGGCGTCTTCGGCCTGCAGCTCAATTTGATGATCGCGGCGGTCACGCTCGTTTCGATCGGGCTATCGGGCGCGTTCAGGCATTTTCGGCTTGATTGGCTGACCGGCCTGGTGCTGTTGTTCGCCGCGTGCCTGTGCATCTCGCAGATTTATTCGCTGAAGCCGGAGCACTCCGCCAAATATTTCGATCTCTTCCTGAAGACGCTGATCTTCGTCGCCGTCTGCATGCAGCTGACGACGGACCGGTTGAAGTTTCACGCGCTCATGTGGATGCTGGCGATCGGCATCGGCTACTTCGCCTTGAAGGGCGGTCTGTTCACGCTCGCCACCCTTGGCCAGTATCGCGTGCAGGGCCTGCCGAACACCATCCTTGAAGACAACAACCATCTCGGCACGGCCATCGCGACGATCCTGCCGCTCATCTTGTATTTGCGCCAGCAGGCGACCGGCGCCCTCGTTCGCCAGGGGCTGCTCGCGCTGTTCGTGCTGGCGATCGTCGCGGTCATCGGCACGCATTCGCGCGGCGCCTTCGTGGCGCTGCTCGTTTTCGGCGGCTTCTTCTGGCTGCGCTCGAACCGCAAGCTGCTCATTCTCGCGGGCCTCTCCGTGGTGTTCGTTCCCGCCATCGCCTTCATGCCGTCGAAGTGGGGCGAGCGCATGACGACCATCGGCGAGGCGACCGCGGACGCCTCGTTCATGGGCCGCGTCGACGCCTGGCACATCAATACCGAACTGGCGCTCGCGCATCCGTTCACCGGCGCCGGCCTGCGCGTTCCTTATGAAAAGGACGTGGCCGCAACCGTCGATCGGGAACGGGCGGCGAGCGCCAAGGCGGCGCACAGCATCTATTTTGAGGTTCTGGGCGGCACCGGATTCATCGGGCTTGCGGTCTTTCTCGGCATTCTCGGGACCGCCTTCATGACCACGATGCGACTGCAAAAGCTGAAGGCGGATCCGACGGTCGATCCCTGGATACCCTCCTTCGCCTATTACGCCCAGATTTCACTGGCCGTGTTTTGCGTTGGAGGGGCCGCCGTCTCTATGGAGATGTGGGACGGGCTCTACGTTCTCATCGCGTTGATCGCCGGCGCCTCGCGTCTCGCCAAAATCCCCGTCGCCGCCATGGCGCCCGCCGGCGTTCAGCCGAGGCTGCCGTCGTGGCGCGTCGCGGCGCGCGGCGTCGGCTGGTCGAGACCTTGGGCGAAGCCGTCGAACCCGACGCTTCAGGACCGCGGCTGACTATTTCTGATTGGCGAGGGCCGCCGCGGGCGGGTGGCCGCGCGGGTGTCGGCGATGGTCGTGAGCTTCCGCTGCGTCATGAAGGGCCGCCGGCTCATGATCGTGGGCATGACCGTTCAGCGTGCTGCAGTCGGGGCAATCATCGCCGATCTCGATCTGCACCGTAGACTGGCGAATGCCGTATTCGGTTTCGAGGTACGACTTGATGCGGTCGAGCGCTTTCACGGCGTCGGTCGTGCCCGCGATCCGGGCATGGAGCGTGAGGCTCGCCGCTTCCGGCGTGATCTGCCAGATGCGCACGTCGTGGACGTCTTCGATCCCCGGCGCCGACTCTTTCACGCCGGCCTTGAGCTGGGCGACATCTATCCCGCGCGGCGCGCCTTCAAGGAGAATATGTCCCGTTTCAATCAGCAGGCGGACGGCCGAGTAGGAGATGAGGAGCGCGACCACGACGGACAACAGCGGATCGAACCGCATCTGGCCCGTAAGCATGATGAGGCCCGCGGCGATGATCGCCGCTACGGAACTCATCAAATCCGCAGCCACGTGCAGCAGCGCGCCCTTCACGTTCACATTTCGCGTCTTGGACGACTGGAGCATGAGGAATGCGACGGCGTTGGCGAGGAAGCCGGCGGCGGCGATGCCCAACATCAACGGCGCTTCCACATCTCTCGGATTGAAGAAGCGCCCGACAGCCTCGACCATGATCCACAGCGACAGGACGATCAGCGTCGCACCGTTGAAAAAAGCCGCCAGCACCTGCATGCGCTGATAGCCGAAATGCCGCTTGGAATCGGGGGGGCGCCTCGCAATGATGTGCGCGCTGGCGGCAAGGCCTAGAGCAGCCGAATCCGCGAACATGTGCGCCGCGTCCGCCAGCAGGGCCAGCGATCCTGAGATGAGCCCCCCGACGATCTCGATAACCATGAAAACGACGATCACGCCGAAGGCGGCCACTAGCCGGGAGGCATCCCCGGTGTGGGCGTGTCCGTGCCCGTCTGCATGATCGTGAAAGTGATGGGCCACGCGCCGCCTGGAAACCGCTTGGTGAAGATTGACGCCGATGCAAATTTACAACGCGGTCAATATGCGTGCGTCGCCAGGAAGGGCAAGCGTCTGTCGGCGCGCGACCTGCGGGCCCCCAGTTTTCGTGTTAAACAGCATGATTGCAGAGCGCCGGGGGCTGACGCCGGGCATGACATAGCCGGTTACACAATCACGTTTTTGTTGCTATCTATGTCTGGATTGGCGACAACGGGGGCAAACCAAGTCGTCAGAAGGCGCCGAGGGGAACGGCTCAGTGACTTTGGACTCGGGATCGCTGGACGGCGTCAAAGTCGCCATACTCGCCGCCACGGTGAGCACGGTCGGACTTGCGTCCGTCGTATTCATCGGCGACTGGGGCCGCCGTCACAGCCCGAACTTTTCAGCCTTCGCCGTCGGCTTCCTCCTTGTAGCGATCTTTTTCCATCTCATCCCTGAGTCATTCTCGCTTGCCGGCCAGCAAGCCGGCGGCAATCCTTGGGACGCCGCGTTCTGGATCGGCGGCGGCGCGTTCGTCGTCGCCTTCATCAGCCTCACCTTCGGGCAGATGTCGCGCAAGCGCGTGAACGGCCGCGATGTCGCGATCGGCTACGCGTCAATACTCGCACTCGCGGCGCACTCATTCATTGACGGTCTCGCCTACGAAACGACGTTCCGGCAAGATCCGGTGACCGGATTTCTGGCGACCTTCGGCCTCCTGCTCCACGAGATTCCCGAAGCGGTGATCGCCTACTTCCTGGTGCGCGACACCGGCATGCCGAAATACATCGCCGCCCTGTGGGCGTTTCTCGCGGCTTCGGTGACAACGGTCATCGGCGCGGTCTTGATCGCCTTCGTGTGGCCGGGCACAAACCTCGACATGGCGGCCATGATCGGGCTCGCCGCCGGCGGCCTCCTCTACATCACGATCTTCCACCTCGGCTGGCACGCGAGGCTGGCGGCCAAGGGCCAGGGCTATTTCTACGCCAGCATCGGCGTCGCCATTTCGCTCGCCGCCGTCATTCTGACGGAGATATTCGGCAACCGCGGACATTGATCGCCAGCGGGAGCCTCACTGGTTCTCCAGCCTGAATATCTCGCCGCCGAACAGATCGACGATGTAGACGTTGCCGGCGTCGTCCGTGCCGAAGCTCGATATGGATTCGATGGTCCCGGCATCGGGCGCGAAGGCGTCAGTCTGGCGCGTGAAGGCGTTGGCCGACAGCGTCGCTCCCTGCTGAATACTGGCGAGCGGCACGGACCAGATATTGTCGCTGATGAAGTCGCCGAAAATGTAGTGCCCGCGCAAGTCGCCAACCGGACCGCGATTGACGACGCCGCCGATCACGGTGCGGCCCTCGAACGGACCGAGGCCATGAAGGTATTCGATGACGGGCGGCGTCGCGTTCGGCGCCGATTCATCCGGCACGATGATGAACGTCCCTTCAAAACGCGCCCAGCCGAAATTCCGTCCGGCGTCTCCCGGAGCGATCAGGTTGATTTCCTCGCGGCTCGCCTCGCCGACATCGCCGATGAGTAGCGCGCCAGTGACGGCGTCGAAACTCCCGCGATACGGATTGCGCAGGCCCGTTGCGTAAATCTCGGGCAGGCCGCCGCCCCCTGCAAAAGGGTTGCTCGCGGGAATGCGGTAATCGCGCGCCGGGTCGGAAGGGAAACCGTCGGCCGATACATCGATGCGCAGAAGTTTGCCGAGCAGCGACGTCGCATCCTGCGCCGGATTGGCGGCGTCGACCGCGAGGTCGGCGTCCCCGCTCGCGATGTATAGAAATCCGTCGGGCCCGAAACCGATCCAGCCCGAGCGGTGATTGTTCGAGGGATGGGCGAACGAGAGGATCGCATCGCCGCTTGCGGCATCCGCGACATTCGGGTCGGCGGAGGTCCTGAACCGCCAGATTTCGGTCGGACCGAGCGGCGAAGACAGATGGACATAGAAGACACGGCTCGTCGCGTAGTCGGGCGCGAAGGCAAGCCCCAGGAGTCCGCGCTCGCCGTCCGTGCCGATGGCGCCGCTGATGTCGAGGAACGGCGCCGCGTTGATGGCGCCCGTTTCCGGATTGAGAATGCGGATGAGCCCGCCCTTCTCCACCACGAACACACGTCCCGACCCGTCGCCGGACCCCGAGATGAACAGCGGCAGCGTGAACCCGGCGCCGCGTCGCCGCACCTGATACCCCTCGATGAGATTCGCGACCGTGACGCGCAAGGCTCGCCGCGCGACGCCGCCGCGCCCGTCCCGCGCGCGAATGGTCAGGCGATAGACGTTGTCTGCATTCGCATCTGACGGAATCTCGAAGTCGGGCGGTATTCGGAACGAAAGACCGCCGGTCGCCGGATCGATCCGGAAGCGGGCGCCGTCGAATCCGAAGGCGATCGAATAGGCGATCGGATCGCCATCGGGATCGGTCGCGGTTGCATTATAGACAACGCCGGCAGCGTTTTCGGCGGCGGAGGCGGTTGTCGGGCTGGTGACCACGGGGCGCGAGCCGGGCTGCGCCTGCGCCTCGACCGTCAGGGCGAGCCCCGCCGACAGCATTATAGTCGCTCGCCTCATGGTTTCCTCCCTCAACATGCGGAAGGCTACGCCGGACCGACGCGCCCGACAAACCGCGACGTGCGGCCGCCAGTCGGCAGGCTGACAAGTCTCTGGCGCTGTTACCGGCGATCAAGGCAAAATGGCCTCTCACTCACGGCTTGTCCGGGCGGGCGGCGAGGCGGCGATGGTTCCGACCGCTGAGGACGTGAGAGAGCCGCAAAACCGCCGCGTCGAAGTGCTGGTGCTGTTTGATTGGAGTTCCCGGCCCTCCCCGGATCGCCCTCCGCCTTGGCAAAGCGGCGCGGATAAGCGACATCCCCGTGCCATGACGCCGAAGGAGAAGTTGCGGGAGGATTTCAAGCGCGCGCTGGTGCAGACGACGCGCGCCCTCTCCGCTCAACAGAATG
>JBEBFW010000211.1:0-6181 GCA_040081755.1 Parvularculaceae bacterium | reverse complement strand
CCCTTCCTCGACGCGGCGATCCTTATGGTCGCCATTGCGGCGATCTCGACCTCGACAAGGGCGCTTCATCGTACGGCGTCCATGGTTCGTGAGGCGAGCCAGAAAATGGATCCGCGAAATCCGTTCTCTGCGGCGCTCCGACTCGAGTCGATTTGCGTGCTCGCGGCGATCGGTTTCTCTGTCCTCTTGTTTCAGCCGCATTGCCCGAGCGCCGCCGCCGCCGTTGACCGCCTGCGCGCCATTCGCGTCTGCGCGATGATCTGGCCGATCGCCGCCGGCGCGGTTGTCGCTTTCTTCGGCGCGACCGCACGCGCCGCCGGCGACGCCGCTCGCTGATTAAAGGACTGGCGAGCGGAACCGGGCGCCTATCGGCTCTCGACCATGCGCCGACAGCGCTCGACAGCGGTCGCCGCAGGCTCGTCGCGCAACTGCGCGACGCGGATGGTCGGCCTTACCAGGAACAGTTACAAAGCTGAGGCGGTCACTATGCAAGGCGCGTTTCCCACAGTCGGTGAACATGTTGCGTCCATTCTCCAGATCATCATGGTTGATCTGGCGTTGGCGGGCGATAACGCCGTCGTCATCGGGGCTGTCGCTTCCCGCGCGCCTGTCGGAAAGGTCCGGGGAAGAATCATTGCAGCTGGCGTCGCAGCAGCGATCGCGCTTCGAATCGTGTTCGCGGCCGGCGTCGGCGTTCTGCTTGCCCTGCCTGGAGTCAATCTGGCCGGCGCGGCGCTATTGTTCTGGGTCGCATGGAAGATGGCGTCAGAGATTTCGGGGCATCCCCTCAGCAAGCGCCCGTCACTAGGCTCGTCTCAGCCGAACAAGGTACGTGACGATAATTACCAATTGTTGTTTCTGCAGATTGCCGCTGCGGATATTTCAATGTCGCTCGACAACGTCCTTGCAGTGTCAGCGATCGCTCATGGTGATCTTGCTGCGCTCGCCGTTGGCATTGCCTTTTCAGTCGCTTTGATGGCGGTCGCCGCAACCATGATCGCCCGTTTCATCAATCGGCGCCGCTGGATCGTCTGGGTAGCGGTTGCGATCATCATCTATGTGGCGGCAAGCTTGGCCTATGAAGGGATCCAAGTGCTGATGAGCCCCGGCGCATAGGGCGCCGTGTTGCGCACGGTCTTCGCCTCAGCGTTGGCTACGTATTCTTTCGCAGCGCCGTCGTCACCGCGAATGTCCGCGGCCGTGATCTTGGCTCCTTTCCCACCGTCGTCATCGGCGGCATTCTCTCGTCGACAGCGCTGACCCTCTTCGTGCTGCCTGCTCTCTACCGGATCGCGCATGGACGAATGTCGGAGAGATCAGGCGCGCGCGATAGACGCGTGCCTTCAGGGCGCCCGGAAGCGGCGGAATAACTGATCAAAGCGAGATGCCGAAGCGCGCCAGCACAAAGGTCATGATGAGATAAAGGACGGCGGTCAGGATCATCCCCGCGCCGAGCGACAGCCAGAACGGCGCGCCCGCGCGCAGCATCGCCGGGATCAGAAGAAACATCGGCAAGCTCGGCAGCACATACCAGAACGTCGCTTGCGCATGATCGGCGAGCCGCACCGGATCGCTCGTGTCGCGCCACAGCCAGATCATGCCGAGAACGGAAACAAGCGGCAGCGAGGCGACGAGCGCGCCGAACGCCGGACTGCGCTTGGCGAACTCCGAAACCGCGACGACGAGGATCGCCGAAATCACCGCTTTCACGACAAGATAGTGCATCGATGGGACCCTTTCGCGGCCGGGCGGCGCGTCGCTTTTGCCGATGAGCAATCTGCGACACGCCGGGTTCGGTCAGGATCCTTATACGACGCGTCGCCGCGTTTTTCAGGGTTGCTGATCGATCGGGCGCGCCTCAACGATGCGGTCATCCCCAAAGATAATTCCGGTTACTTCGTATTCTTGGTCATGGCCCCGCGCGCACGGCGCGTTTTCCGCCCAGACCGTTCTGTAATCCGACCCGTCGCTCGGCGGCGGGAAGCTATGGCGTCGTAAGGATGGGCGCCGCAACCAGCAACCCCGAACGCCGATCGCTTGTTTCGAGCGGGTCCGCGGGCGCCAATCGTTTCCCTGCATCCGCGCGCCTGCCCATCGCGGCCTCGAATGGCCTGATCTAGGCGAAGGCCGGCTTCGCCTCGACGCCTTAAACGCAACGGCGTCTGCGAACTTTCTTCCCCTGGCGGCCCAAGAAAAGAAGGGCCGCCATTCCTCGCGAGGCAAGAAACTTCGCCGCCTGCCGTCCTCCGCGTGCGCTCCGGGTCGTTCCGACTGCGTCGGCGATCGCCTCCGCCTTGCCGATCGCCATCGAGGTCGCGATGGGCGCGGCCCGACCAAAGAATGGAGACGAACATGGCTACCATCGGAACCTTCACCAAAACCGGCGACGGCTTCACCGGATCGGTCGCGACACTCACCCTCGACGCCAAAGTCCAGATCAAGCCCGCCGAAAAGACGAGCGAGAAATCCCCGGACTTCCGCTTGCTGAGCGGCCGCGCCGAGATCGGCGCCGCGTGGAAGAAAACCTCGAACGAAAACCGCTCCTACCTCTCGGTCCGCCTCGACGATCCTTCGCTCGCCGCCCCGATCCTCGCCAATCTCTGCGAAATGGAGAACGGCGACTTCGATCTGATCTGGTCTCGCCCGAGCCGGCGCCGCAACGGCGATTGATCGACATCGCGAGCCGCGCCCCGCCGCAAGGCGGGGCGCTTTCGCCCCCGCGCGATGCGCGCGGGGGCTTTTCTCGCGGCTCAGGAGTTCACCAGAAAACCAGTCCGTTCACGGAAACGTGTCGCTGCTCAATGGCGGCGTCACACTGCCGCCCATGGTTATTGGCCCAAAAGCTGCATCGCGGTCGCCGCATCAATGCAATCTGAGTGGGGGGCTCGATGCAGTGCATCTTCAGTTATTGCAAAGAGGATCTGTCCGGCGACCTATTGGTCGCCGCGTTTTACGCGACGCTGGTTCTTGTCACAGTTAGCCTGTCCTTTCTCGCCCGGTCACGCTCCATACGCACAGCGGCCTGTCTCATTGGCGGCGCCTGGGCGTTCGGACTGTTCGCGTTTTTCTACGTCAAGGTTCCGGCGTATTATCTGGTGGCCGTCATGCTCGACACGATGCTCGCCTATCACTTCTGGCGGATGGCCAAGGTGGAGATATTCCCCGCGGCGCTCTACCTGATCCTTCTTTTCGAAATCGCCTTCGTGACCTTTGCGCTGGCGGCCGGCCTCTCGACCTACTGGACGCTGTTTGTCATGAACCGGCTCTTCGAAGTGACGCTGGTTTATCTCATCGGATGCGCGCTCTTCCGCATTCACATCCGACGGCGGCAGCAAAAGTCTCAATCCCCGATCACCGGCTGGCGCCTGAAGTTCGTGGTCGGATAGGCGGTTTGAGCGTCCGTATTGCCATGCAAACCGAACGCTACGGCTCCTGACCAGCGCAGACTAATTCAGCCGTGGATCATCCTTGGAGAGCTCCTCCGCGAGCACGCGCAGGAACCCCAGAAATTTTGAATTGACCGTCACCGACTTGCCCGTCGACAACGTGACAGTTACCGTGCCGTCGGCAGTCGGACCGGAGACTTTCCGCCGCCAGGCCGCGTCTTCGAAAAGATCAAATTTCATGGGCTCATCGTCGCGTTCACGCATCGCGCCCGTGCCCATAAAGGCGATCCAGTCTTTTGTCACGTCAGCGGTCACGAGACCATTTCCTCTTCAAACATCATTCGGACGCGGAATCCAAAAGGAGCCCCAATGCCGCGCCATCCCTGACGCCCGCAGGGGCGTGCAGCCGGTGATCTTCAGCGAGCCGCAAAAGCGATTTTGTCGCGCCGTCGCGCGGGCCTTTCTCAATCGCATCAAGATTGTCGTCGAGCAGAAGGTGCGCGAGGATGAGCGTCTGGATCGTCATCCCAGCCCTGTCGGCGACGCGTTGCAGCGTCTTCAGGGAAACGGGCTTTTTACCCGCTTCAACACGCGAATAGACGGGCTGGCTGATGCATAAAAGCTCCGCCATCTCAACTTGAGTGAGGCCCCAGAGGGACCTGCAAACGCGCAGCAACGGGCCAAATTCGAGCATCGAAACACCACTCCCGATGGCCTTGAGAATCTGCGCCTGGAACTAAGTGTTGGCAAGCTGATTTGATCGAAAAGATGCGCCAGCAAAGCGAATTCGACGTTCACAACCTCGATTATTCTGCTGGCGAATAAACTATCCGGGCCGCGAATATCACCCCGCTGAAATCGAATAGCGGCCCATCAAAATCGAATAGGAGCGAATTCCAGAACTGGGGCTCCGCGCGCAATACTGGTCACGCAAGTTTCGGCGTTCGTCGCGAGAGGAATGGCGCCGCTGCGAGAGGATAGGCGGACGCTGCCATGGCCGCGGAAGAGGTCACAGAAAGCGAAAAACGGGTCCGGGCGCCGCAAGTCGAGAGCCCGTTTTTTAGCGCCGATGAGGCCGCAATTTACCTTCGGATCAGCCTTCGCGCTCTCGAGAATTTCCGCGCGACTGGCGAAGGGCCAGCCTACCGGAAACATGGCGGGCGCGTCGTCTATCACATCCATGATCTCGATCGCTGGTCGGCGCGGCGGCGCTTCCGGTCCTCCGCAAAGAGGGACGAGGAATGAGAATATCTCGCTTCATTCCTATCGGTCTCGGCGCGGTGTCGATTGCAGCGCTTGGAGTTCAAAGCGCTGTTGAATTCGCACCACAATTCGTCTGGAACGCCTCGGCGAGCGCTCCCATTGGCCTCTACAAGATCGACAAGCGTGCGCCCGAGATCGGCGACTTCGTGCTCGTCGATCCTGACGAAAACCTCCAGCGCCTGATCACCGGGCGCGGATATCTACCGTCAGAAATTCCGCTTCTGAAGCGTGTCGCGGCGCTCGATGGCGATGAAATATGCCGGGAGAATGAGCAGGTTTTCATCAACAAATTCCACGCCGCCGACGCGCTGTTTGTCGATTCTGCAGGAAGGGAAATGCCCGTCTGGGGAGGCTGTTTTACGCTCCAGGAAAACGAGCTTTTCCTTCTCAATTCCTCCGAAAAATCTTTCGACGGACGATATTTCGGGGCGACGAATGGCTCGCGGATTATGGGACTCGCGACGCCCGTTTGGGTGACGTCAGCAACCCCTGAATAAACGCGGAGATCAGGTCAAAAGAGGATATTGTGCGTATGCGAAGGAAAAGAGCAGGGAGGGCAAGATTAAAGCATTGGTGCAGCGAGCGCCCCAAAGCCAGTCTGCACATCGAATTCTTATGCACCAAGTCGAAGGGTCCTGGTGCAAATCGGTGCAAGCCCTATGGCTGACGCCGACGACGAATTCCGTCCACGGCTCGGACGCATTCGCGCCGGCGGCGGACGCGCGGCGAAGCGGTATGTCGGCAAGCTTTACGCGGCGATCGAAAAGGCGACGCCCGGCGCCTTCACCAAGCGGGCGGCGTCGAATTTCACCGGCGCGAGAATTGGACGCGGCGCTGGGCTCGGCGCCGCCCTCGCGATGCGCGGCCATCCGTTCGCCAAGTTTCGGTCGCGGCGCGTCGCTGTGAAGGTCCGCTCGGTGCGATTGGGAAAGGCCGGCCTCGGGAAGGCGCGGGCCCATCTCAATTACATCCAGCGCGACGGCGCGGAGAAGGACGGAACGCCGGGCCGGCTCTACGGACCGGAGCGGGACGGCGTCGAGGGAACGGCCTTCCTCGAAGAGGGGAAGGACGACCGCCACCAGTTCCGCATGATCGTTTCACCGGAAGAGGCGAGCGACCTCGAAGACCTCAATCGCTTCACTCGTGATCTGATGGCGACCGCGGAAAAGGACCTTGGAACCAGACTCGACTGGGTCGCCGTCAATCATCACGATACCGACCACCCGCATGTGCATATCGTCCTTCGAGGGCGAGCCGATGACGCCAAGGACCTCGTCATCGCCCGAAGCTACATCACCCACGGATTTCGCCGGCGGGCCGAGGAGCTTGCGACGCTGGAGCTTGGGCCCCGCCGTGATCTCGACATCGCGCGCTCGCGATACGCAGAAGTCGAACGGGAAGCGTTCAGCGGACTCGACCGCGAACTCCTCCGGCGAGCCGCTGCCGGGCCTGTTCGCCTTGAACCGCCCAAGACGCCTTTTGACCGCTTTGAAACAAAGCTCCTCGCAGCCCGCCTCCAGACGCTTCAAAAG
>JBEBFW010000210.1:0-6199 GCA_040081755.1 Parvularculaceae bacterium | reverse complement strand
GCCCGCTGCGGAGGAAAGCTCCGGCCCCCCGAACAGCTCATCGTCGGGCGGCGTCTGCTCATGCCCGGTCCGCGTGCCGAGGACAGAAATCAGCCGGAACAGGATGAAGGCGGCAAGGCCGGCGAATATGAGCAGTACTGGATCCATGACCCTGGCGGCTAAAAACGATTCTGAGGGTTAACACCCGACAAGCCCTTCTTATATAAGCGGAGACCCTAAAAAAACACCACCCGCAATGTTTGTCTTCCTCCTTGTAATCCTTGTCGCCGCGCCGCTCGCCGAACTGGCGATCCTGATCGCGGCCGGGCGGGAATTCGGCGTCCTTCCGGTGATAGGCGCGTGCCTCGCGACGGCCTTTCTTGGCGCTTGGCTCGTGCGCCGTCAGGGCCTTGCGGCGCTCAAGGGGGCCGAGCGCGATATCGCGGCCGGTAAAATGCCGGTCGAGGCGGCGATCGATGGCGCCTTTCTGGCGCTCGCCGCGCCGCTGCTGATGACGCCCGGCTTCATTTCGGATGCGGCAGGATTTCTGCTCCTCGTGCCGCCTCTGAGGCGATATGCGGCGCGCGCCGCGCTGAAGGCGCTGCGCAGTCGCATGGCCGACCGCGAACGCCTCATCGGGCTCTGACCCTGGACGCCGGCTCGAGTTGCGAGGGCCCGCACGCCCGTGTATGACGCGCGCCTCAATCGAGGGATCAAGGGTCATGTCGGAAACCAATAGCGGCGCCGACCAGGCGGGTGGACCGAGCCTTGCCGTGAAGGCGCAATATCTGAAGGACCTCTCATTCGAAAATCCGAATGCGCCGATGTCCTTCCAGGACGGCGGCCAGCCGGCCTTCGAGGTCGATGTCAATGTGAACGCGCGCGGCCTCGGGCCGAACAATTACGAGGTGGAGCTTTCCGTCTCCGCGCGCGCGCGCCGGGGCGACGTCGTCGCCTTCGTGGTCGAGACCGCCTATGCCGGCGTTTTCGAGATCAGAAACGTGCCGCAAGAGCAGATCGAGATCATCATGCTCGTCGAGTGCCCCCGAATCCTCTTTCCCTTCGCGCGCCAGATCGTCGCCGACGCTACGCGCAACGGGAATTATCCGCCCCTGATGCTTGAGCCGATCGACTTCTTCGCCGTCTATCAGCGCGACAAGATGATGCGCGCGGGACAAGGCCAGAAAGTCGCAAGCGCGTAGGCCGGGCCGTCGCGGTCGTCAAACCGTCCGGCGGGCCTCCAGTTTCGCCCACAAACTGTTCGCCCCAAGCTCGGCGATGAAGGCCGCGTGTGCGGCGGCTTCCTCCGGCAAGATCCGGGCGCCGAGCGGCGCGGGCCTTGGGCGACCCCGCCTGACGATGATTTGTCCGCTGTCGGAATAAATATTGGAATCGAGCCGCAGCCCCGCCTGGGCGCCGCCGGTCAGCTCGATATAGACGGCGGCGAGAAGGCGCGAATCGAGAAGCGCGCCGTGGCCGTCGCGCTGGCGCTTTTTGGTGTCGATGCCGAATTTCAGACAAAGCGCGTCGAGGCTCGCCGGCGCTCCCGGATAGCGCTTGCGCGCAAGGAAGAGCGTGTCGAGCAGCTTGTTCGAGAGGCGTGAAAAGCCGGCGGCCTCAAGCTCGGCGTTGAGGAAGGGCAGATCGAAGCCCTCGCCATTATGGGCGATGAGCTCGGCGTCCCCGGCGAAAGCACAAAAAGCGGGGCCGGCGCGCGCATCCTTGAACAGCGGAAACTTCGACAGGAACTCCGCCGACAGGCCGTGGACGCGATAGGCCCCCTCGGGCATGTCGCGCTCCGGGTTCACATATGTGTGGAACGACCGCCCCGAAACGGCGCCATCGACCAGTTCGATCGCGCCGATTTCGACGATGCGATGGCCGTCCTCAAACTTGAAGCCGGTGGTTTCGAGGTCGAATACGATCTGGCGCATGGCGGCGTTCTAGGGCGGTTCGCGCAGCCAGCGAAAGGGCCGGCAACGTGCGGGACGCGCCCTGTTGAAAGTCAGCGACGCCGCAAGAGCCGTCGCACGCCGAGGAAGAGCCCCGCGAGCCCGGCGCCGATCAAGGCGATGTTCACGGCGAAGCGGCGGCCCGGCTTGTCGAAGAATCCCGCGCTCGCGCCCTTGGAGCTCCCCGCCTCGGGCAGCGCATAGGCGACGACGGAATCGCCTCTCTTGGCGCCGATGTCCGAATGACCGCCGGCGGCGATGACCACAAACTGCCGGCCCTTCCATTCGTACGACATCGGCCCCGCCTGGCCGCCCGCCGGGAGCTTCGAAGACCACAATTCGGCGCCCGTCGCGGAATTGAAGGCGCGCAGGTAGCTGTCCATGGCGGCGCCGATGAAGAGGACGCCGCCCTTGGTTGCGAGGGGCCCGCCGAGATTGGGCGTGCCGATCTTCAGCGCAAGGCCGAGGGGCGCAAGCTCCTCCGTCGTTCCGAGTACGGATTGCCACAGGATTTCGCCAGAGCCCATATCGATGGCGTGGAGGAGGCCCCAGGGCGGCGGATTGCAGGGAAGGCCCATGGGGCTCAGCATGGTCTGGCGCCGCATGGCGTAGGGCGCGCCGCGCATGGGCGCCTGCTCGCCGTTCTGAATGCCGTGCCAGTCCTCATCGGTCGCGGCGCGCGGGACCAGCGTGATGAGATGCATCATGCTCGACGTGTTCACATAATAGATGTTCGTAGACGGATCGAATGCGCCGCCGCCCCAGTTCGCGCCGCCGCCGGTGAAGGGATAGAGGATCGTTCCCTGCTCGCTCGGCGGCGCATAGAGCCCTTCAGCGCGGGCCGCCGCGATCGCCTTGCCGCAGGCGCCCCGGTCGAACGGCGTCAGGCCCCAAGCGTCTTCCTGCGCGATTTCGGTTGGCGCCAGGGGCGCCGGCTTGACCGGAAAGGGCTGCGTCGGCGACAGCGTCTCGCCAGCGGCCCCCCCTTGCGGAACGGGGCGCTCTTCGACCGGAAAGACCGGCTCGCCTGTGTCGCGATCGAGCGTGAAGACGAGTCCGGTCTTGGTCGCCGCAATGACGACGTCGCGCATCGCTCCGTCCTTGCGGATGGTCGCCAGCACGGGCGCCGAGGGCACATCGTAGTCCCACACGTCATGGTGGACGGTCTGGAACGCCCAGCGAACCGCGCCGGTCGCCGCGTCGAGCGCCACGACCGAGTTGGCGTGCCGATTGTCGCCGCGGCGAGCGCCGCCGAAAAAGTCCGGGCTCGGGCTGGAAGTCGGCAGAAAGACGAGACCTCGCCCGAGGTCCGCGCTCATCGGCGCCCAGACATTGGCGTGACCCTCGGTCGGGATCTCCGCCCCGTCCCAGCCCTGCGCGGCCGCTGAAGACGCGTTGCGCGGTATCGGATCGAACGACCATCTCGGCGCGCCGCTGCGGACGTCGAAGGCGCGCACGGTCCCGCGCGGCGCCGCGACGCTCACATTGTCGCCGATCGCCGAGCCGACGATCACCGTGTCCCCGATGACGACTGGCGGCGAAGTGATCTGAAACTCGCCGGGCCAGGCGAGATCGAATTCCGGATCGACCTTGACCTCGCCCGCTTGTCCGAAAGCATCGCAGCGCGCGCCATCATCGAGATCGATCGCCACAAGGCGATAGTCGTTCGTTCCGGCCAGGATGCGCGCCGCGCAAGGCGCGTCGCGTTCGGCGGCCGGATCCCGCCAGTAGGCGACGCCGCGGCAATTGTATTGATTGGCGGGCTCCTGTTCGAGATCGATCTTCGGATCGTGGCGCCAGATCTCTTCGCCCGTGCCGGGGTCCAGCGCGATGACCACGTTGAACGGCGTGCACAGAACGACCTTGTCCTCCGCGAGGATCGGCGTCGCCTCGAACTTCGACCGCCGCCGCAGTTCCTTTGAATACGACATGTGTCCGGTGCGGAAGGTCCAGGCCTTCGTCAGACGCCGGACATTCTCCGGCGTGATCTGCGGGGCCTCCGAATAGCGGTTGGCGCCGGGGTCGCCGCCATAGGCCGGCCATCCGGCCTCGTCTGCGGCCGCCGCCCCGACAAGCAGCGCCGCCGCCAGAAATGTTGAGATCGCGATCCGCATGAGACGAGACTACGCCAGCGCCCACGCGGCGGGAAGGAGCCTCAAACAGCCGCGCGGCGGCCGCTCGGGCGGCCTTCTCAGGCCGCCTCGGCCCGCCCGACCTTCATGGTCTGCTTCACCTTGGCGGCGAGGCCCTTTAGCGTGAAGGGCTTCTGGATGTAGGCGACGGAATCGAGCGCGTCGATCTGATCGCGGACCGCCGATTCCGCGTAGGCCGACATGAACAGGATCTTCGCCGATAATCCGTATTCGGACCTTGCCCGCGCGACCATGGTCGGCCCATCGATATCGGGCATCATGACGTCGCTGACGACGATGTCGAAGCCTTTGTCCCTGCCCAGAATTTCGAGGGCTTCCTCGGCGTCCGCGGCCGCGGTCACTTCGTAACCGCAGTCTTCAAGTGCGGTGAGGACGAAATTCCTGACGAGGTCCTCGTCTTCAACGACGAGGATGCGCCCGGCGCCGGTGAGATCGACCGCGCCCTGCGGCGCGAGCGCGGGCTCAGGCTCCGCCGCGGCGCCGTCGAAAGCGGGCAGATAGATTCGGAACAGCGCGCCGCCGGACGGCGCATCGCCCACGATGATCGCCCCGTCCATCTGCGTGACCACGCCGTAGACGGTCGCGAGGCCGAGGCCGGTGCCCTTGCTCTCTTCCTTGGTGGTGAAGAAGGGGTCGAAAATCTTGTCGCGAATGTCCTGCGGTACGCCCGGGCCCGTATCGGACACCTCGATCAGAAGATGGTCGCCGGCGCCGAGCCCTGGAACGCCCGAGAGCGCCACGTCCTCCGCCGACATCGAACTGGTCTTAATCGTGAGCTTGCCGCCCGCCGCGCCCATGGCGTCGCGGGCGTTTGTCGCGAGATTCATCAGCGCGTTTTCAAACTGGTTCTTGTCGATGCGCACCGTCGGCAGGCCGCGGCCGTTGACGAGTTCGATCTGCACTCTTTCGCCGACTGCGCAATTGAGCACTTGCGTCCACTCGCGCAGGAGCTCTGTCATCGAAAGCGCTTGTCTCGTCAGCGTCTGGTTGCGCGAGAACGCCAACAATTGCTTGATCATGTTGGACGCGCGCAGCGCCGGGCCGCGGATGAGACCCAGCTCATGATAGTCCGGATCGCCGGCCGGGTGGCGCAGCATCAGGCGCTCGCAATTGCCGAGCACCACCTGCAGGACATTGTTGAAGTCATGGGCGATCTCGCCGGTGAGCTTGCCGATGGAGGCGAGCTTTTGATCGCGGCGGTACTCGGTCTCCATGAGTTTGCGCTCGGAGACGTCGGTTGCGTAGATCACCGTCCGGCGCGCGCCGTATCCCCCGCGCCGGCGCCGGGCCGGCCTCGCGTAAATGGCGTACGAGCCCGGGCGCACGCCGGCCTTCACCGCCGCCTCGACCGCGCGCGGGCTGCCGCCCGATGAGGATTTCCGGCGGATCTCGGCTGCGAGTTCCTCGATCGCCGCGCTGTCGATGAGGCGCGAGAGCGGCGCGTTCTTCTTGACGCCGCCGAAGATGTCGGAGAACGCCTTGTTCGCCTCGACGATGCGGGCGTCGCCGCCGACCTCGCCTTCGATGACGGCGACGCCGAAGGGCGCTTCGGCGAGATCGGCGGAAAGCGTCGTCTCGTCTTCGATGACGGCGGCCTCCGCCTCGAGCGTCAGCTCGACGCAGACGAAACCCTCGCCGACGCCGCCGCGACGGAAGGCGCGAAACGACGCGTTCGCCGGCTCGCCGTTCCGGGTGCGGACCTTCGCTGCGACCGGTGCGCTGTCGATCTGCCAGAGCTTGCGCACGATGTCGGACGTTTCGCCGAGCACCAGCTTATCGACATGATGGAGCGCGCTCCTGTCGACGCCGAGTTCGGCGCGCATGGCGGCGTTCGACCAGGCGATCTGGCCCGACTTCTCGATCGCGAAGACCGGGCGAAGATAGTCGGCGAACGCGGCGGCGAGCGTGTCGGCGGCGTCCTCATCGATCGGCAGTTCGCCGATGCGCCAGGCCACGTGATCGGCCGATCCCGGGACCGGCCGCACGCTGACCTCGAAGCGCCGCCGCGCGCCGCCCTCAGAGAGGCCGATCTGCTGATAGACGATCTCCCGGGCTTCAGCAGCGCTCTTGGCGGCGCGGCAGAGTCTGACGACCCTTGTCGCCTCGGCGCCCTGC
>JBEBFW010000209.1:0-6218 GCA_040081755.1 Parvularculaceae bacterium | reverse complement strand
GCCTCCGCCGACGGACGTCCCCGAACCCGGCACGCTTCTCATCCTTATGATCGGCGCCGCCGCCATCTGGCTCGGACTGCCAAGGCGACGGGCGAAAGCGAAGGCGAAGAAGTAGGACGGACTCACGGAAACAGACGGCCCCTTCGGGGGCCGTTTTCGTTTGCATCCGTCCATCGCAGAACAGCATCCTTCGCGACGGCCCGCTTGGCCGTTGTAAACACGTCGCAAGCTAAGGGGCGGGCCTCCTCAGGATGAGGCCTGTTTTTGTTTGTCTACAGATTATATAGAGGCTCTTTACACAGACAAGGGCCTCATCCTGAGAGGCCCGCCCATCAACGCAGGGACTTCACCCCCACGAAGTCGCGGGCCGTCGCGAAGGATGCTATTCTGCGATTCGCGTCGCTCCACTTCGCATCGCTCCACCTATCAATCGCCGAGCCAGATGCCGAGCACGGCGTCTGGCAAGAGCACGATCCACACTATCATCTCACATCCGTTGACGGCCCACGCGTGCTCATTCGCTTGTCTTCACATAGCCGGCGCGGCGCATTATTTCCGCACAGATCCGATCGTTGATCGCCTTCAGATGCTTCATCGGGCCGATCTTCTCGACTGCCCTCATGATCGGCCGAGCGACATAGGCGCTCAGAACCAATGGCGCCAACATGCAAAGTACGAGAACGCCGCCGCTCAAATCAGCTGCGAGCCCCCCAAGAACTCCGGCCGCAACCAGCACGAATATGACGCCGGACGAAACGGTCGCATAGACGACGCGCACGAGGAGGAGGTCGCGGAACCGAACGCCTGCGCTCTTTGCCGCTCCCATGTGCGCGATCGTCGTCGTAACGACCGAAAATACCAGTGCGGCGAAGAACACCGCAATGAACAGGGCATAATCGTGCAGACTGAAGCTGCGCATCGAAATTACCGATCGATCTCGCCAAATACGATGTCGAGCGAGCCCAAGATCGCCGAGACGTCGGCGAGCATATGGCCTCGGCACATCCAGTCCATCGCCTGGAGGTGCGGATAGCCCGGCGCGCGGATTTTGCACCTGTAGGGGCGGTTCGAGCCGTCCGAGACGAGATAGACACCGAACTCGCCCTTCGGGGCCTCGACGGCGGCGTAGACCTCGCCGGCGGGCACGTGAAAGCCTTCCGTGTAGAGCTTGAAGTGATGGATGAGGGCCTCCATCGAGCCCTTCATCTCGGCGCGTTTCGGGGGCGCGACCTTGCCGTCGCTAGTCATCACCGGCGCGGGCCCGATGGTGCGGATTTTCGAGATCGCCTGCTTCATGATGAAGACCGACTGGCGCATCTCCTCCATGCGGCAGAGATACCGGTCCCAGCAATCGCCGTTCTTGCCGACGGGGACGTCGAACTCATATTCCGCGTACGTCTCGTAGGGCTGGGCCTTCCTGAGGTCCCAGGCTATCCCTGAACCGCGCAGCATGACGCCCGTAAAACCCCAACGGAAGGCGTCTTCCTTATCGACGACGCCGATATCGACATTGCGCTGCTTGAAAATGCGATTCTCGGTGACCAGCGTCTCGAGATCGTCCGTCACGCGCGGGAACTCGTCGCACCAGCGGTCGATGTCGTCGATGAGCGCTTCCGGCATGTCCTGATGGACGCCCCCGACGCGAAAGTAAGCCGCGTGCATGCGCGAGCCCGAGACGCGCTCATAGAACACCATGAGCTTCTCGCGCTCTTCGAAGCCCCAGAGCGGCGGGGTCAAAGCGCCGACGTCCATCGCCTGCGTCGTGACATTCAGAATGTGATTCAAGATGCGCCCGATCTCGCACCAGAGCACGCGGATGTGCTGCGCGCGGATCGGAACTTCGATCCCGAGGAGCCTTTCCGCCGCGAGGCAGAAGGCGTGCTCCTGATTCATCGGCGCGACGTAATCGAGCCGGTCGAAATAGGGAATCGCCTGCAGATAGGTCTTGTGCTCGATCAGCTTCTCGGTGCCGCGGTGAAGCAGCCCGATATGGGGATCGACGCGCTCGACAACCTCGCCGTCGAGTTCGAGGACGAGGCGCAGCACGCCGTGCGCGGCAGGATGCTGCGGCCCGAAATTGATGGTGAACTTCCGCTCGGAGGATTTCTCCGACGTGGATTTCTCGACTTCGATGAGTTTTGCGCCGTCAGCCATTTCGGGTTCCGCGTGCGTAGGGCGTAGTGCGTAGCGCGTAGGAAGGACAGATCATACCGCACCTCGCACATTGACCGAGGCGATCAAGCCTCGAAGCATTCGTCCCACTTCATCCGCGCGCGCTAGCAAATCGCTGGAAGCGACATGCGTCATGATGCCGACGCGCTCGGCGATGATTACGTGCGTTTCAAATTCCTTGAGTGAGTCTTGCGACACTCGCAGGAATTGAACGAAGGATCCATCGCTGTCGCGACCATAGCCTTCAGCGATGTTGGCGGCGACCGAAACGCGGCGCATCTGCGACGTCAAACCGTACTGCTCCTCCTTCGGAAAGCTTCGGGTTTCGACATAGCAGCGTTCTGCCAAGTCTACGGCTTTCTGCCAGACCTTCAGATCTCGATAGGATACGTCGCCAGCCAAGACACCTAGCCTCTTTCTTCCTGCGCACTACGATCTACGCACTACGAACTCACTTCGCTTTTTCATCGCCGGGCAGCACATACTTCGCGCCCTCCCACGGGCTTAAGTAGTCGAAGTTTCGAAACTCCTGCACGAGGCTCACCGGTTCGTAGACGACGCGTTTCTGTTGGTCGTCGTAACGAACCTCGACGTAGCCGGTGAGCGGGAAGTCCTTGCGCAGAGGATAGCCCTCGAAGCCGTAATCGGTGAGGATGCGGCGCATGTCGGGATGGCCGGCGAAGACGACGCCGTACATGTCGAAGGCCTCGCGCTCGAACCAGTCGGCGCAGGGGTGAGCCTCGACCGCTGTTGAGATCGTTTCCCCTTCGCCGATGGCGCATTTGATGCGGATGCGCTGGTTGTTGTGCAGCGAGAGCAGGTGATAAACGACGTCGAAGCGTTTGGCGCGCTCCGGATAATCGACGCAGGTCAAATCGATCAGCTGGATGAACCGGCACAAGGGATCGTCACGCAGGAATTTGAGCGCGGAAACGATTTTGGCCGGAGAAACCGCGATCGTCAGTTCGCGGAACGCGGCGCTTGAAGCGATGAAATCAGCGCCAAGCGACGCCTTCAGGTGCTCGCCGAGTTCAATCAATTCGGCGCTCATCAGAAATCTCCGCTCATCCCGGCGAAAGCCGGGAACCAGCGCCCCACAGTCAATTCTCCCCCCGCGGCTCTGGACCCCGGCTTTCGCCGGGGCGAGCGGGAGAGAAAAGCGGTCATCCAAACGGTCACCGAACAATCGATCCTTCGCGGCGGATCTTCTTCTGCAATTGCAGCACGCCGTAGATCAGCGCCTCGGCGGTCGGCGGGCAGCCGGGCACGTAGATATCGACCGGTACGATGCGGTCGCAGCCGCGGACGACCGCGTATGAATAGTGGTAGTAGCCGCCGCCGTTCGCGCAACTGCCCATCGAGATGACGTAACGCGGGTTCGGCATCTGGTCGTAGACCTTGCGGAGCGCCGGGGCCATCTTGTTGGTCAAGGTGCCGGCGACGATCATCACGTCGGACTGGCGCGGCGAGGCGCGGGGCGCGAAGCCGAAGCGTTCGAGGTCCCAGCGCGGCATCGAGGCCTGCATCATCTCGACGGCGCAGCAGGCGAGCCCGAACGTCATCCACATCAAGGAGCCGGTGCGCGCCCAGTTGATGAGCGCGTCGGCCGGCGCGGTGAAAAAGCCGCGGTCGCTGAGCTCGCTCGAAAGATCGGAGAAGAACGGGTCCTTGGCGTCCGCCCGGTAGACCGGACCTTCAACCGGAAGTCTCTCGTCTAACGCCATTCAAGGGCTCCCTTTTTCCACTCGTAAAGGAAGCCGATGACGAACACGGCGAGGAAGACGAACATCGACCAGAAGGCGAAAATCTGGAAGTCGCGGTCCGCGCCAAGGGTCGGATTGAACAGCGTCACCGCCCAGGGGAAGAGGAAGGCCACGTCGAGATCGACGATGATGAACAGGATCGAGACGATGTAGAACTGGACGTCGAACTTCATGCGCGCGTCGTCAAAGGCGTTGAAGCCGCACTCATAGGTCGAAAGCTTCTCGGGATCGGGGGCCTTCGGCGCGATCAGCATCGGCGCGACAAGAAAGCCGAGGCTGAGCACGACAGCGAGCCCCAGGAATACGAGGATCGGCAGCCAGTCGAGGAGAAAGTCGGGGGTCGCCACGAAGAGGCTCCGTTGCACCGGGGAATCGCGGCGGAACCTATTGGAGGCAGCAGGCAGGTGGCAATAGGCCGGGAACGGCGCGATGATCGAACCGGCTCGCCGCCGGGCGCGTTACGGCCAGGCGCCCTTGCCCATCCCCCGACTTTGCTGTTGAGCAACGCCTATGGACCTACCGGAGATGACAGTCCCCGAGCCCGCGATCGGCGAAGCCGAGGCCGAGGAAAGGCTGCGCCGCAACCGCTCCGACCTCGTCGCCATGCTGGCGAAAGCCGATCACCGGTTCAGGGCGGGCGATCACCGGGCGGCTTCCGCCTTCTACAAGGCCTGCAATCGTCTCGCTGCGCAATCGGGCGGGGAGTCCGACCGGGCGGAGGCCATGTCGGCCTGGCTCGACAAGCGTTTTCGCGACCACCTTCTCGATCGTCTCGACGCGGGCGGCTTCGATCGGCGCAGCCGCCATCCCCGCTTCCAGAAATCTCTCGACATCATGTTCGGCGAGGCGGCGCGCGAGCCCGTCTACGAACAATTCCCGCAAGTTCCGCAGCTCTATTTCTATCCCGACTTGCCCCATGTCGAGTTTACCGACATTGGCGGCCTCCAATGGGTCATGGCCCTCGAAGCGCAATTTCCGTCAATGCGCGCAGAGGCGCTGGCGCTCCTCGAAGGCAAAGCCGACTTCCGGCCCTATGTCCGTCAGACCGCCGCGCGGCCACAGGGCGATGTCCACGGCCTCCTCGAAAATCCGGACTGGAGCACGCTGTTCCTGTGGGAGAATGGCGGCGCCGTCGCCGAGCATGTCGCGCTCTGTCCGAAGATTTTCGGCGCGGTCATGGAGCACGTTCCGCTCTGCCACATCGGGCCGCGCGCGCCGTCGGTGATGCTCTCACTTCTGCGCGCCGGCGCGAAGATTCCGCCGCATACGGGCATGATCAACACCCGGTTCGTCTGTCATTTGCCCCTCGTCGTTCCGGAGACGTGCGGCTTCCGGGTGGGCGAAACGCGGATCGAATGGCGCGAAGGCCGAACGATCGCCTTCGACGACACCGTGCAGCATGAGGCCTGGAACGACAGTGCTAAAGACCGGCTCGTGCTGATCTTCGACATCTGGCGCCCCGAACTAGGGGAGACCGAGAAAGCGCAGATCAGGGCGCTGTTCGACGCGGTCGATAGTTACTAGCGGGACCGAGTCTCAAGCGTCAGGGCTTCACGAAACGCAGCGCCATGCGATCGCTTTCGCCAATCGCCTTGTAGGGCGAACTGTCGAAGGAGGGATCCGCCGGCTTGCCGTTGGGCGAGGTCCGCAGAACGGGCGGCAGCGTCCACACGCCGAAGGGATGATCGCGGTCGTCGTTCGGATTGGCGAAGAGGTCCGAGCGCGCGTCGAGCTTGAAGCCGGCGCGTTCGGCGGCCGCGATGACAAAGGCTTCGCTCACATATCCGGTCGACGCTTTTGGGTCCTGAGCGGTCTCCGGCGCATTGCGGTGTTCTTCTATGGCGAGGACGCCGCCGGCTTTCAGCACCGCGAAGCTCTCGGCGAACACCTTGTCCAACGTGCCGTTCGCCATCCAGTTGTGGATGTTGCGCGCGGTGAGCACCAGATCGACAGAGCCGTCAGCTCCGAGCCCAACGGATTTGGCCCCGAAATTCACATAGGCGACCTTGCCGTAGACCGCCTCGTCGGCGAAGCGCGCCTCGAACGTAGCGCGTGCATCGCGCGCTGCCTGCGACAGCTCGGGATTTCCAAGGTCCGCGGCCGTGGCGATGAACTTACCGCTCGTCTGGCGTGCATAGGGCGCCAGAATTTCGGTCCAATAGCCGCCGCCCGGCTGGAGTTCGAGCACCGTTCCGCCTGACTTCAGGCCCCAGAAACTCAAGGCTTCCTCCGGCTTGCGTGCGGCGTCGCGCGCGGCGTTCGCTGGCGTCCGCCAGGCGCCGC
>JBEBFW010000208.1:0-6251 GCA_040081755.1 Parvularculaceae bacterium | reverse complement strand
GCCTTGAGGAGACCGGCGAGGACCGCGGCCTCAGCAACGCTCAGCGCGCGCGCAGGCTTGGCGAAATATCGATGGCTCGCCGCATCGACGCCGTAGGCGCCGGCGCCGAAGTAGACCCGATTGAGGTAGAGCGTCAGGATTTCGTCCTTGCTGAACTGCATTTCCAGCCACAGCGCCAGCATCAGCTCCTGGACTTTGCGTTTCATGGTGCGCTCAGGCGACAGAAAGAGGTTTTTCGCCAGCTGCTGTGTGATCGTCGATCCTCCCTGCACGACTTCGCCGGCCTCGGCGTTGACGAGCAGCGCGCGCACAAGCGACACCGGATTGAAGCCGATGTGATGGCGGAAGTTCCGGTCCTCGACGGCGAGGACCGCGAGCGGCACGTGCGCAGGAAGATCGCCGAGCCGAACAGGCGCTCCGTAGCTTGCGCCGTGAATCGCGATCGGCGCGCCGTCGATGTCGAGCAGCGTGATGCGCGGCGCCTTTTCAGCCGCCCAAAGATGATCCGTGTCGGGAAGCTCGCGCGCCATCCACGCGGCGGCGCCGGCGAAGACAAGAAGGGCGGTCAGCAGGGCGACGCCTGCATTCGCCCCATGGCGCGCCAGCGCATTGACGCGACCAGCACGGCGACGAGACCCACGACGGCGCCTGCCGCGCCGCGCCTTGCCTTTCCTGCCTGAGGCCATGGAAAACCCTCGCAGGCGGAGGGTTAACGGGGCGTGAATCGGCGCGCTTGCGGCTCTGGCGCCCCTTCCTGTGTTCAACCCCTGGCGAACAGCCTAGAGTCCGGGCGGTTTCTGAACCCAAGGCGGGCCAGCCGTGAGCACGACGGAATTACGCGACGACATCGGCGAGGACGAAAAGGAAACCGCCATCATCGAGGCGGCGCGCAAGACCTTTCTGGCGCGCGGCTTCGATTCCGCCAGCATGGACGCGATCGCGCTTTCCGCCGGCGTGTCGAAACGCACGGTCTACAACCGCTTTCGCTCGAAGGAAGAGCTCTTCGCCGCCGCCATCAACGAAAGCTGCAAGCGGCTGATGCCGAAGGACGTCGATGAGATCGAGGCGCATTTGCCGCCGCGCGACTTCATCCGACAGATGAGCTCGATCATTGTGCATGGCATCTTTTCCGACGAGTCGATCGCGCTCCGGCGCATCGCCACATTCGAGGCCGGCCGCAATCCAGCGCTTGGCAAGCTGTTTCTGGAAGCGGGTCCGCGCTGGCTCGTGCGCAACTGCGCGCCGCTCCTTGAGCGCCTGATGGCGCGCGGCGAAATCAGGAAGGGCGATGCGGAAGAGGCGATCTGGCAGCTTGGTTTTCTGATCACCGAACCCCTGCACACCGAGATTTTGCTGGGCGATCCGCCCGCAGATATCGAGACCGCCATCGGCGACCGGATCGATCGCGGCGTCGATGCGTTCCTGCGCATCTACGCGAAGTAGCCTTTAGCCGCGGACAACGAACATCTGATTTCGGGGCGGCGAAATTGACGTCGCTGCGGCTCCGCCGCCGCCAGCTCCAGAGTACGCCGCTGGTCCGCCCTACGCCTCGATCCGCAATCGCGCAAAAAACAAAACCGGCGCAGTCTCCTGCGCCGGTTTCGCATTCGCCGAAGCGAAACTTCCTACATGAAGCTGATCTTGATTTCCGTGCGGCGGTTGAGCGGCTCACGAACGCCGTCATCCGTCGGTTTGGCCGGATTGTCTTCGCCGAACGAGGACATGTCGATGCGGTCGGACGGAACGCCGTTGGCGACGAGAGCGTCGCGGACGACGTTGGCGCGGCGCTGCGACAGAGCCTGGTTGTAAGCGGAGCCGCCCGAACGGTCGGCGTTGCCTTCAACTTTCACGGTCTGAATGTTGAACTGCAGCGCGCGCTGGGCAGTTTCGCGGATCAGGGCTTCCGCTTCCGGCGTCAGGTTCGACTTGTCGTAGTCGAAATAGACGATCGTCTGGATCGGTTCGCCCGTCACTTTTTCCGTAACGACCGCCGGGCACTCGGACGAGACCGGGATGCTAGAACCATCCGGGCAGTCCTTGTACTGAACTTTCGCTTCCGGAGCGCCGAATTCCCAGCGCAGGCCCGCGAACGCGCTGTGGTTCGCGTAGGAGCCTTCGTATGTGAAACCGGCTCCCTGCAGCAAGCCGCGGAAGTGCGGATCAAGCGTGCCGAAATAACGATAGGACAGGTCGAGCGCGAGGCCCTCGGCCAGTTTGAACGCAAGACCCGCAATGCCTTGGTAGGCGAGGCGGCGGTCCGAATCGTCCACGACGATCGAGTTGATGCCGTTGAGGCCGAGCGTACGGACGCCCACGAAGTCGGCGTCGATATGCGCGAAGCCAATGCCGCCGCCCACATATGGCGTGACCCAGTCGCCGCCAAGGAAGTCGAGATCCTTGAGGACATTGAGCATCAACGCATAAGTGGAGATGTCGCCCGACATTTGGCCTTCCGGGAACGCCGAAATCTTCGGAATGTCCGCGGTCATGCTCCGGACGTCGTTGTTCCGGTAGCTGAACTCGAACTCCGCGCGCCAGCTGTCGCCGAAGTGCTTGCCGAGGGCCGTGTAGACGCCGATGCCGTTGTCGGTGTTCATCTCGCTGTCGAACGGAGCCTGCGGCCCCGAGATCGACTCGACGTCGAGATCGTCTTCCATGTACGAAAGGCCAGCGCCGATAGCGCCGTAAAGCCCCTCAAACGCGAACGCCGACGGCGAAATCGCGATCGTGGCGGCAGCCGCGAAAAGTGCAGTCTTGAGTTTCATCAGTCCCCTCCTCAGGTGAACGAATGGTATGCCGCCTCGCCTGAATGCGGCGCCCGTTTCCCAGTTTTCCTAACCAATTTAGGCTCGGACATACAGCGATATTTCTGCAAATCGCCGGTAGACCTTAAGAAGCAGTTTATCATGTTGCATCAACGCATCGGTGGGGAGGAGCCCTCCGCCGGGTTAGCGGCGAATCCCATGATTCAGCCGGATTTTCCGCCCTCATGTTGCCCAAGCGCAACAATTCGGCTTGCGGCAAGCGCCGTCGCCCCTTAAGCGGGCCGGCGACGGAGCCTCCCTGACCGGAGGAGAATAGGGAACGCGGTGCAAATCCGCGGCTGTGCCCGCAACTGTAGGCGGCGAGCGCCCTCCACATTAGCCACTGGCCGCAACGGCCGGGAAGGCTGGAGGCGCGCATTGACCCGCTGAGCCAGGAGACCTGCCGTCGACGTCGTCCTTTTTCCGGCCGGGAAGTGCCGGGAGATGCGGTTTTCGTCGCGGCGACATCCTTGAAACCCTGAAGGAGTCGCCGGATATGATCCGTCTACGAACTATAGCCCTTGCTGTCCCCCTGACCTTTGCTGCAGCGCTCGCCGTGGCCGCCGAGTCGCCTTTGCGGTCGGCGGCCCTGATCGAGCCTGCCGCAGTGCAAGACCAGGACGGCGGACGTCAGTCGCTCGATGGGGAGGAGATCACCGTTGCGGCAAGGCGCGTGCGCCGCGACTACGAGATCGGGTCTTCGGTCTTGGTCATCGACGCCGCCGACCTCGCTCAGCGGCAATATTCCTACGTCGCCGACGCGCTGCGCGATTCGGCCGGGGTCACTATCGCGCGGAACGGCGCCGGCGGCGGATTTGCGAGCGCGCGCATCAGGGGCGCCGCCGGCGGTCAGACGCTGGTCGTCATCGACGGCGTCGTCGTCAATGATCCCGCCGCGCCGCAGGGCGGCTACAATTTCGCCAATCTCGACGTCGCCGATATCGAGCGCATCGAGGTGCTGCGGGGGCCTCAAAGCGTGATCTACGGCGCCGACGCCATCGGCGGCGTCATTTCCATACGCACAACGGGGGCCGGCGCTGGCGCCGTTTCCGGTTTCATCGAAGGCGGCTCGCTCGGCGCCGTGCGCGGCGGGGTGACGCTATTGGCTGACAGGGGCGAGGCCTTCCTGCGCGCGTCCGTTTCCGGAACAAGAACAGGAGGCGTTTCGCGGGCCGATGGCGGGAGCGAGCCCGACGGCTATCGCTCGATCGCTGCGTCGCTGCGCGCTGCAAGTCCGATCGCGAACGGCTGGACGCTGGAAGGCACGGCGCGTTTCAGCGACTCATCGGCCGACATCGACGGATTTCCGCCGCCCGCCTTCGCGCTCGGCGATACTCTAGAGACCGAAGACACCGAGGACTACGCCGTCGCCGGCGTCCTCAAGCATGGCGACGATCGGGGCAATGAAGGGCTCAGCGGCGCGTTCACGCTGTCCTATGGCGCGATCGACCGGCGGAACGAGGACCAGGGCGCGGAGACCTTCTCCGCCAAAGGCGACCGTCTGACGGCGGACTATATCGCGAGCGCGCAGCTCGGCCGCGGCGTGCGCCTTGTGGGCGGGACTGAGATCGAGCGCGCCTCCGCCGAAGTCTCCGGAATCGATGAGAGCGCCAGGAGCGCCGCCGCCTTCGCGCTCCTCGAAGTCGAGCCGATCGAGCGCCTGATCCTGTCAGCAGGCGGGCGCCGGGACGAATTCTCGAACTTCGAGGGCGCGACGACTGCGCGCGTCGCGGCTGCCTACTCCGGCGCTCGCAACTGGATCTTTCGCGCCAGCTGGGGGGAGGGGTTTCGCGCGCCCTCGCTCTTCGAGCTCAATTTCGATCAGTTCGGCGTCACCCCCAATCCAAACCTGCGGCCCGAGCGGGCGACGGGTTTCGACATCGGCGTGGAGCGCCGATGGGGGGCCCCATCGGACCCATGGCTGACGACGCGCGCCGCCTATTTCGAGACGCGAATTCGCGACCAGATCGACTTCGATTTTCTCGGGGCCGGCTACTTCAATATCGACAGCACGCGCGCCCGCGGCGTCGAAGCGGAAATTGACCTCCGTCCCTCGAAAAACGTGTCGGCGAGCCTCGCCTATGGCTTTACGGACGCCGTCGATCTGACGACCGGCGCCGACCTCATTCGAATCCCCCGGCACAAGGGGACGCTCGCCTTCTCCTGGTCGCCAACATCGGCCCTTGAGATTTCGAGCAGCCTCATCGCCAACGGCCGCGAAACGGACAGTCCGACAGCGAACGACGCATTCTTGCGGCTGGACCTTCGCGCCGCATGGTCGGTTTCGGACGCGGTCCAGATATACGGCCGCATCGAAAATGCAACCGATACGGACTATCAGGACGTTTCCGGTTACGGCGAGCCGGGAGCCGCGGCCTATGGCGGCGTGCGGGTGCGCCTTTGAGCGCGCTGGCGTCGATCGCCCTGGCGCTGCGGGTCCTCTCCGCGGATTTCTGTGCTGACCAATTCGCGGTAGCCCTCGCCGACCGCAGCGACATCGCTGCGCTGTCGCCTGACGCCGCGCGCGACTTCTCGCATCTTCGGGCTGAGGCCAGGGGTCTGCCGAGGGCCCGCGCCGACGCCGAAGAGGCGCTGTCCCGCGGGGCCGATCTCGTGTTGCGCTTCTGGGGCGGCGACGCCGCGCGCTTCGAACGGCTCGGCGTCAGGACGGTCACGCTCGACTACGCGGCGGATTTCGACGCGGTCAAGGCGAATATCCGGGCGGCGGCCGCCGCCCTCGGCCATGAAACGCGCGGCGAGGCGCTCATCGCCGACATGGAGGCGCGCCTCGCCGCACTCTCTGCGCGCGGTCCGAGCGGCGTTCGGACGCTCTACGTGACGCCGGGCGGGGTCACAGCGGGAAAAGGAACGATGATCGACGCGATTTTTGCCGCAGCGGGCGTGGTCAACGTCGCGGCGACGCAAGACGGCTGGCCGCCTTTGCCGCTCGAGAAGCTGGTCGTTGAGCCGCCCCAGCTTGTTGTCGCCGGCTTTTTCAGGAGCGACGCCGAGAGCGCCAATCACTGGACCGTCGCTCGGCATCCCGTGCTGAAGGAGGTTTTCGGCAAGACGCCGACGCTTCATCTGCCTGCGGATGTTCCCGGCTGCCCGGCGTGGTTCTCGGTCGCTGCGGCCGAGATGATCCGGGATGCGGCAGACGGGGCCCGCCATGCGCGCTAGGCGCCTGCGACGCATGTTGCCCTGGGTGGTCCTCATCGCGACGGCGTGCGCGGCAAGCCTCGCCTCGATCCTCATCGGGCCGGCGCAGATCGAACCTGGCGCGGCGCTCGCCGCGCTGTTCGGCGGGGGCGACGCGACAACCCGGGCGATTGTCATCGATATCCGACTGCCGCGCGCGCTCGCCGCCTTTCTCGCGGGCGCGGCCCTTGGCGCCGCCGGGGCGAGCCTGCAGGGCCTGTTGCGCAAGCCCCTCGCCGATCCGGGCGT
>JBEBFW010000333.1:0-1535 GCA_040081755.1 Parvularculaceae bacterium | reverse complement strand
TCTTGGACGCGGGCTCGACGCGCTGCTCGGCGACTCGCCGGTCCAGCGTCTGTCCGGGCATCGCGAAGAAGACGGCGCGGCGCCGGGGAAGTCGCGCGCCACGCTGCCGCTGGAGTTCCTGAAGCCCAACCCACATCAGCCGCGCAAGCACTTCGACGATGCGGCGATCGCCGAGCTGGCGCATTCGATCCGCACCAAGGGGATGCTGCAGCCTATCCTGGTGCGCCCCCTTGGGCCCGACTCTTTCGAGATCGTCGCGGGCGAGCGCCGCTGGCGGGCGGCCCAGAGGGCCCAATTGCACGATGTGCCGGTCGTCATCCGTGAACTGACGGAGGAAGAGGCCGCCGAGATCGCGCTCATCGAGAATGTGCAGCGCGTCGATCTCAACCCCATTGAGGAAGCGCGGGCCTATGAACGGCTGCAGACGGCCTACAAGCGCACGCCGGACGAAATAGCCAAGGCGGTCGGGAAATCGCGCAGCCACATCTCCAACTCGATCAGGCTCCTCACGCTTGCGCCCGAGCTTTTTGAGGCGCTGGAGACGGGCAAGATCACGGCAGGTCATGCGCGCGCCCTGATGGGCGCGCCCGAAGCGGCGAAGCTCCTCGCGGTCGTTCTCGCCAGGGATCTATCGGTGCGCGACACGGAGGCGCTCGCGCGCGCCGCTCAGGCCCGTGAGGCAGGGCGCGCCCAGGGCCTGCCGCAAAAGGGCGCGGGAAAATCCGAAGCCTCCGGCCGGCTTGCGCCGCCCAAACGACCCTCATCGGGCAAGAAAGACGCGGACACGAGGGCGCTCGAGGCGGAGGTCGCCGCCGCGCTCGGCATGCTCGTCACCATCGAGCATGGGGCGAAGGGCGACGGCGCGATCTCGATCGGCTACCGCGATCTCGACCAGCTGGACGAGATTTGCCGGCGCCTCATGGGCGCCAGGATTTGAATGCGCCGCCTATCCGCGCGGCGCTGCGCGTAAGGGAATAATTTCATGACCGAAGCGACGCTGACCGGGCGCGCGCTCATCGTCGGCGAACGGATCAATACGAGCGGCCTCGAACGCGGCGACGTCTATGCGACCGCGCCGCTGGCGTTCAAGGCAGGCGAGAAGGGCTTTGCCGCCCTCTACCGGCACGGCGCCGCAGTGCTCATAGGCATGTCGCCGCTGGAGGAAGACGAAGTCCTGCGCGGGCTCGAACCGCGCATCGTCAATCCCTCGCCGCCGCGCGAGGACGAGATCATCCGGGTGCGGCTCTCTCCTGAAGGCGCGGACCAGGTGACGCCGGACGGCGTCATTTCGCTCAAGAGCTTTGCGCCTGAGCACCTCCTGGTGGTCGCCGATATTCTTGCGAAAAGCGCCGCTCTCGACAGCGACGAGCGTCAGGTCGCGAAGGTCTTCGACGCCGTCGAGCCGTTCCTCTACAACCTCTTTTGCGACCCCGACATCATCGACTTCCCGGGCGCGTTCCTCGCCCGGAAGGCGCTCGCACGGTTCATCTCGACGCGGCGCTCGAAGAAGGTCGCCGCCCACTACGCGGAGATCG
>JBEBFW010000207.1:0-6286 GCA_040081755.1 Parvularculaceae bacterium | reverse complement strand
GTCGTAAGACAGGCCGCCCGAGCCCGCGCCCGCGGCGATGGTCGTCTTGCACAAGCCCGCTTTCGGCCCCATCGGCGCGCCGGGCGTCAGATCGAGACCGGACGTGTCTGCGGGGCCGACGTCCGAATGGCAATGGCTGCAATTGGCGTCGAGATAGGCGCGCGCGCGAGCATCGAGGCTCGCCGTTTCGTCCGTCCACGCGGCGTTCCCGGGCGCCGCGGCGGCGTCGGCGAACTCGCCCGTCAAGATCCCGGCCATGCGCCAATGGTCGAGTTGGTTCATGGGCGCAGCAAAGCTCGACGGCTTGTTGAGATGGCGGGCGCGAAGCCCGATCGGCTGGATGGCGCGCGTCGAATTGTCGGTCGCGTGGCAGCCGGCGCATTGATTGGCGTTCGGAACAAAATAGGCGAGGGGCTCGGCGCGCCCGTCCGGGCGATGGAGCGTCGTCTCGATGATTTCGCCGGTGCGCCGCAAGTCGGCGTCGGTCTGCGCTTCGTTCCAGACATAGGGCAGTGCGACCCAGCCGTCGGCGCGCCGGTGGAGGACGCGCGTTTCGATGAGACGCAGGCCGGCGAGCGTCATCAGGCCCCCGGCAAGCGTGCGTTCGGCGCCGGAGGCGACGCCGCCTTCGCTCGCCGAATAGTAGAACGTCTTGGTAAGGATCGTTCCGACTGGAAGGTCGAACACGTCGTTCGCGCTATAGGATGCGCTGGTTCCGGGCGGCAGCGAGATAGTGCGCAGCTTCTGCGCGTAATCGGAGAACAGCGGCGTGGCGAGATCGTAGGGCGTTGCGCCGGGAGCAAGCTCGATGACGCCGTCATGCGCAGAGAGAACGCCCCACTCGGAGAGGCGCTCCGGGAGCGCCGTCGCGTCATAGGCCGGACCCTGCTTTTCGGCCGGCGCGCAGGCGGCGCCGAACAGCAGGAGGATCAGCGGCCATGCGCGTCGCCTCATGTCAATTGAGCGGCGCGGCGAGCGCGACGGCCGGGAGTTTCTCCAGCGCGCAGGCGAGATCGGCGGTGACGACGCCCGGCTTCGCGGGGTTGATGCTGAAGACTTCGGCGCCCTCGACGCAGATGCGCAAGTTCGCAGGCGTCGCCCCGTCGATCTGTTTGGCGGGATCGATGACGCCGTCCCACAAAACGTCGGGCAGGGCGCCTTCGGGGCCGAACACCGCCGCCTTCAGCGCTGCGAGCTGTTCATCGCCCGGATTGGTTCCGCCGCCCGACATGCGATTGGCGTAGACATAGACCGCTTCCGGATAGCCGTCGAAGTCAGCCGCCATGCCGTCGGTCGACAGCCCCGAGGAAAAGATCGAAGCGATCAGCACGCTGCCGGTCTTGTTGCCGACAATGTCGTTGTCGAAAATCTCGACCTGATCGTTCGATTGCACAATGATCCCCGAGCCCGCGGGCACATTGCCGACCGCCGTCCCGGCGAGACCGAAATTCGGATGGTTGTTTTCGGAAACGCGGTTCCTGAAAATGCGCGTGCGGGCGCCCGGCTGTTTCAGGTTCGGCATGTTGAACACGAGGATCCCGCCCGTATTCCCCGTCGCCACATTGTCGAACACGTCCGCGTCGAAGGTGTTTTCGATCTCGATGCCGGCGACATTGCGCTCGGCGGTGTTGTTGCGCACCACGACGTTCTTCGATTGACCGACATAGATGCCGGCGTCCGAGGCGCCGATGGCGACGCTCCCTTCGATGAGAACATTGCGCGTTTGCACGGGATAGATGCCATAGGCGCCGTTTTCTGTCTTCGGGCCGCCCGTCCATTCCGTCCGTACACGGCGAATGACGATGTTCTCGCCTTCATTCACCTTGAGTGCGTCGCCCTTCGTGTCCTCGATCGCCACATCCTCGATGGTGAAGTCGTCGGCCGTGACGAGAAGGCCTTCCGCGCCCTGCTTCTGGCCCTTGAACGAGAGAATCGACTTGTCCATGCCCTTGCCCCGAAGGGTGACGCCGTCGACGGCGAGGCTCAAGGAGCGGTCGAACCGGAACGTTCCTTCCGGAATCTCGATGACGTCGCCGCTTTTGGCGTCGAGAAGTCTTTCCTGGAGCGTCTCTTCGAACGGCCTCGACGGCGCAGGCGCCGCGTCCTTCTTGCCGCAAGCGACGATGGCGACAGCGGCCGAGGTCAAGAGCAACAGCTTGTTCATGGGGCGAGGCACTCCTTCGCGTTTCCGGTCGAATTTAGAACAGGCGCCGGGACGTCAAAAGCCTCCTGTGCAGGCGTCCGTGGCCCTTGCGACGCCCGGACTTCTCGGATCCCGGGCAAATCCTTCCCGTCTCCGCCGCAAGGAAATTTTGCGCGAGAGGATAAGAGTGGAGAGGATGCGCGGGGCGCGCGCCCGCCCGGCGCCGGCGCCGAATCGTTAATTGTGGTCTCAAACGCCGAACCGGCCTGAGCGGGGCCCCGGCCGTTGGCGCGGCTTTGCGGCGAGTTGTGGTCCGCTTGGGTTCCGGCGCCATGGTTAACGGCGCCGGGAGCGGCCGGGCATGGAGCGCGTTCCGAAAAGCAGCGTCCGGTTTTCGGAATAGGCGCGCGACAATTCAAGAATTCAGACCGCGTTCTCCGACTCGCATTTCGGAGAACGTGATCTGGCCCCGCCGGGGAAATGGCGCGCGGGCCCGGCGTCCTTCGCGCGCGAGCGCCGTACTGGCGCAAGGCCCGGTTCATGAGCGCGCCGCGCGCCACCGGCGCCAAATCGTTAATTGTGGTCTCAAACTCGGAACCCGCCTGAGCGGGGCCTCGGCCATTGGCGCGGCTTTGCGGCGAGTTGTGGTCCGCCTGGCCCCCGGCGCCATGGTTAACAGCTCCGTATACTGAGGCGTTTTGCAACTCGCCTCCGGGGGGAAAGAGACCTGACTTATCCCACACCTCGGCGGCTGCCGTAGACTGCGCGGCGTTCTGTTTGTTGAAGGAGAAAAACATGAAATCGTACACGACGCGCGAAGCAAAGGCCAAGCTCGGCGAGATCGTCCGCCATTGCCGCGAGGCTCCCGTGGAAGTGAAGCGCTTCGGCCGCACGGCCGCAGTCATTCTCTCTCCCATCCTCTCTCCCATCGAGTTCGCCCAGTATTTGCGCTTCAAGGAAATCATCAACGCCGAGACCGTCGCCGCCGGCGTGATGAGAGCGGTCGAGCTTTGCGCCGCCGGAGACATGGCGCGCGGGCTCGGCGTCTTCCGTGCGCTGGCGCCATATTGGCGCAAGGCCGGAATCAAGAGCGCGCCGCGCAAGCAGGAGCGGCGCAAGGAGCAGCGCAAGGAGCGGCGCGAAATCGCGGAAATGCTGTGAATATCGAGACCAGTGACGACGGCTTCTTCCTTTCGGGCAACGACGGGACGCATCATAAGGCGCCGTCGCAAGTGTAGGATAAGTCGGTCGTCACTCGCCTTCCGCGTGCGCCGGTATGGTTAATGGAGGCGTCCAGGCCGCAGCGTATGGGCGGTGTGCTGACCTTTCCCCCTCGCCCGCGCCCCGCTGCTGTGGGTTGGCTCGGAAATCAATCGGGAGATGAGGGGCAAAGGGTGAGGGGGGGGTTCGGCGAGTTCCGGTTCTCCGCTCGAAAGCCGCACGCGCGCGCCCTCACCCCCTTCCCCTCTCCCGCCACGAAGCGGCGGGCGAGGGGGGAAGTGCGCCTGTTCGGGCGAACGACGCGAACTCAGCATACGGATGACGTATTCGTGCAGTCCAGCCGACGGCGCCTGCGCAAACCCGGACCTATCCCCTCGCCCCCGCCCCGCTGCATTGACGCTCTCAGAAACCAATCGGGGGAGAGAGGCAAGGGGTGAGGGGGGATTTGCCCGCATGTTCCTTGTTCAATGGCGAATGACTCCAGCCGCATAGCCCTGCTGCGGGACTCGCGAGCTCTCACCCCGGCCCTCACCCGCCGCCAAGAGGCGGGCGAGGAGGGGTCGAGCCGGTTTTTTCGGCGCGAAAGCCGAACACGGAGTCTTTCGCCCGGCGCTTCGATCCGCTGCGGCGGGGAAGAGCGCTTGTTCGGCGAGCGCTGTGAACTCGGCGGCCTCAGGACTCAGCGAGTTCCCGACGCGCCCGGGACGGCTCGGGTCGCGGCGGCGCCGTTGTTGAAAAATTCGCCTGTCGCGAGCCGTTCATGAAGGCGGCGCCGGATTCAGTTTTCGCCGGCGCTGTCCTATATCTCGCTGCGGCAAGGAGAATCGCCGGCCTCATGCGTCAGTATCTGCAGCTCCTGCGGCGCGCCCATGACGAGGGCGTTGCGCGCGACGATCGGACGGGCACGGGCGTGCGCGCCGTGTTCGGCCACCAGATGAGATTCGATCTCGCCGACGGCTTCCCGCTGGCGACGACCAAGAGGCTGCATCTCAAATCGATCGTGCACGAACTCATCTGGTTTTTGTCGGGCGCCACCAATGTCGCCTATTTGCGCGCCAACGGCGTCACCATCTGGGACGAGTGGGCGGACGCGGCGGGCGAGCTTGGCCCCGTCTACGGGCGCCAGTGGCGGTCCTGGGCGACGCCCGACGGCGGGGCGATCGATCAGATCGCCGCCGTCCAAGAGGAGATCCGAAGAAATCCGACTTCGCGCCGGCTCGTGGTCAGCGCCTGGAATCCGGCCGATGTCGGCAAGATGGCGCTGCCGCCCTGTCACTGCCTCTTCCAGTTCTACGTGGCGGAGGGGCGGCTCTCCTGCCAGCTCTATCAGCGCTCCGGCGACATATTTCTCGGCGTGCCGTTCAACATCGCCTCTTATGCGCTGCTGACCGAAATGATGGCGCAGGCGACCGGCCTCGCACCTGGCGAATTCATCATGACCCTCGGCGACGCGCATCTTTATTCCAATCACGTCGAGCAGGCGCGCCTGCAGCTGGCGCGCACGCCCCGGCGCCTGCCGCGCCTCAGGCTCAATCCGGCGATCAAGGACGTGCGCGACTTCCGCTACGAGGATGTCGAGATCGTCGGCTACGAGGCGCAGGGCCATATCAAGGCGCCGGTCGCGGTATGAGCTTGCGCATCCGGCCAGCGACGCAGGACGATGCGGCGCTCGTCGCAGATCTCGTGCGCGCGCTCGCGCGCTACGAAAAGCTCGAGCATGAGATGTCCTCGACGCCCGCGGATTTCGGGAAGGCCTTCGCCGACCCTCGGGGCCCCGGCGCGCTTATTGCGGAATGGGAGGGCGCGCCTTGCGGCCTCGCGCTCTATTTCTTCAATTTCTCAACCTTTCGGGGGGTCAAGGGGCTCTATCTCGAAGACCTTTTCGTCGAGGAGGAATTGCGCGGGCGCGGCATCGGCAAGGCGCTGCTCGCGGCGCTCGCCAGGGTCGCCCGCGCTGAGGGATGCGCGCGCATGGAGTGGGCCGTCCTTGACTGGAATGCGCCGTCGATCGCGTTCTACAAGTCGCTGGGCGCCGTCGCCATGGTTGAGTGGACCGTCTATCGCCTCACCGGCGATCCGCTGACCCGTCTTGCGGAGCGCGCCTGATGCGCGTGACGATCATCGTCGCCGCCGCGCGCAACAATGTCATCGGCCGCGACGGCGCGCTGCCGTGGAAGCTCTCCGACGATTTGAAGCGCTTCAAGTCGCTCACCTGGGGCAAGCCGATCGTCATGGGACGGAAGACGTTCGAGAGCATCGGCAGGCCGCTCCCCGGCCGGACCAGCATCGTCGTGTCGCGCGCGGGATTCTCTGCGCCCGGAACGCGCGCCGCGGCGAGCCTCGACGAGGCGCTGGGCATGGCCGAGGGTCCGGAAGCGATGATCATCGGCGGCGCGGCCATTTTCGAGGCGGCGCTGGCGCGCGCCGACCGCATCCATTTCACGCGGGTCGATGCGGACCTCCCCGGTGACGTTCTGTTTCCGAATATTAACGCATCGGATTGGCGCCGGACGGCGGCCGGTTCGACGGCAGTGTGTCCGCGTAACGACTATGCTTGCCGGTTTTTCATTCTCGACCGCCTGTAGTTGACAGTTCCGCCGCATCGTCGCAGTGCAGCAAAATCGTCGCGCTGTGGCTAAGAAACTGTTTATCTTCCCGGGCGACAAGCTGGGCGTTCATTGCGCCCGATGATCGGTTTCGCAAGGAGGGGACCCATGCGAATGGTGAATTTCAGAGCCGTCTTGTTGAGCGCGGCGTCGATGTGCCTCGGCCCGGGCGCGGCGTTCGCCGCGAACCTGTCGAACACTTGCTCGCGCGGACCCGAGACGCGCGTCATCGAAGTTCTGACGCCCGGCAAGGTTGGGCAGGCCTGCGATCTCAATGTCATTCGCGATAACGGCGCCTATCGCTCGACGCCCTATC
>JBEBFW010000028.1:0-22012 GCA_040081755.1 Parvularculaceae bacterium | reverse complement strand
CTGCGGGAGTTCCCGCAGCGCCCGTCGCGGCCTGAAGGCGCCAGCGGATCGGACCGAGACGTGTTCTGACCAAGACGTAATGATCCGTAGGCCCGAGTTTGTGTAGGATGTCAGTCTAGGTATTTGAGTTCCGGGCGATATATTCCGCCTGCTGAGTTTGGGGAGAAGGTTTCATGGCGATGAGCGCTTGGGGATTATTGGCGGCGCCCTTGATGGCGACGCAGTTTCCCGCAGAAGAGCCGGAAGCGGCGTTCGCCGCGGCGGCGGCTCTAACCGGGGTCGAGATCGCCGCTGACGCTGCGTTCGAGGGTCTCGTCAGCATGGACGATGAGTCGATGAGCCTCGCTTCCGGCGGCGAGGGAACGGCGATCGACATCGGCAGCATCGGCGTCAACATCTCCGACCAGGCGGGCGATGTGAACGACATCGAAGTCAACGACTCGCCGACAGGCGAGATCGCCGGGAACATCGTCTCGGACAATGGCGGCATCACCACCGTTTTCAACAACACCGGCAACGGCGTGATTTTCCAGAGCACGGTGAACGTCAACATCTTCACTGGAGCTGAAATTCCGACGAACTAGGACGGCTGGCCAGAGCGGCTGGGTTGGGGAGAGACTTGAAAGCAACGCTGAAAAACCGCCGACAAGCGACTGCCGCAAGGCGGGTCGTCGCCGTTCTGGCGGCCGCAGCGGCGACCGTTGCGGTGTTTTCGGCGGACGCTTCGAGGGCAGCCGATTTCGGCGTGGTCGCGGGCGGCATCCGCCCGTCGCTCGAGGTCTCGACGTTCCGTGAACGGAGATTTGAGCGCGTCGTCCGCCAGCAGTACGATTTCAGCTGCGGATCGGCGGCCCTCGCGACGCTTTTGACCTTCCACTACGACAAGCCGACGAGCGAGGAAGACGCCTTCACCAAGATGTGGGCGGTCGGCGACCAGAAGCGCATCAAGCAGCTCGGCTTCTCGCTCATGGAGATGAAGAAGTATCTTGAGGGCGCCGGCTTCAAGGCCGACGGCTTCAAGCTGACGTTCGATCGCCTGCAGGAGATCGGCGTGCCCGGCATCGCGCTCATTGACGTCAAGGGCTACAAGCACTTTGTCGTCATCAAGGGCGTTGACGATCGGCGCGTGCTCGTCGGCGATCCCTCCGGGGGCGTCATATCGAGATCCCGGGACGAATTCGAGGGTCATTGGGACGGCGTTATTCTCCTCGTCCGCTCGGACGTGAAGCGCGGCAAGGAAGCGTTCAACATGGCCGCCGACTGGGACATGGCGCCCGGCGGACCGGGTCATCGCAGCACGGACACCGAGACCCTGCAGTCCATTCTTCTCAATCAGACCCGCCCTTCGTTCTCCGGGTTCAGCATCAACACTGTCGTGGAGCCTAATTAATGTCATCGATACTCAGGACCGTTTCGGCCGCTGGCGCCGCGACCCTCTGCCTCCTCGGCAGCGCTTCGGCCGGCATGATCGCTTCCGCCGCCTACGAGATCTTGATGATCGATGAAACGCCGATGACCGAGGCCGCGTGACCATCAAGCCGGTGGCGCCGCCCGTCATTGTAGCGCCGACGGCGCCGGTCATCGTGGCGCCGACCGCGCCCGTCATCGTCGCCCCGACCGTGCCGACCGCGCCGGTCATCGTCGCGCCAACTGCGCCCGTCATTGCAGCGCCGACTGCGCCGGTTATCGTCGCTCCGACCGCGCCTGTCATTGCAGCGCCGGCTGCCCCGGTGATTGCGGCTCCGACCGCACCGATCGTCGCGGGCCCCGTCATCGTCGCGCCAACGGCGCCGACCCTCACAGCGCCCACGCCGACGACGGGACCGAACGTTGTGCCCCCGACGGCTCCGATCGTCGCGGGTCCAATCATCGTCGCCCCGACGGCGCCGACGATCGTCGCGCCGACGGCGCCTAACGTCACACCGCCCGCGACCGCCACGACGCTGGTTCCCGGCGTCGCCGTCGCTCCGCAGGCGCCGCTCATCGTAGGCAACACGCCGCTGAACGTGACGGGCTCTGGCGTATCGATCGTCCAGACAACGCTGGTTCCGGCCGGCGCTGGCGCAAACGCCGCCGGTTCCGACCCTTTGACGACAGCCGTCGTCTCGGCGACCACTGGCGCGCCGATCCAGACAGTGTCGGTCAATCCGGAATCGACTACTTTCGTGATCAACAACGATGTGGACGGCGCCGTGTTTCAGCAGAGCATTACGATCGATGTCGCCATCGCGGGTTTTCAGGATGTCCTGAACATCGTGCAGGGCGCGTCGAGCACCGCGCGAATTGTTGCGGACTCAGCCTTGCTCGGCACGCTCAACTAACGTCGCCGCAGCAACTGCTCGGCCGCCAACGACCAACGCAGTTCAGCGTTGGGCGCTCTTCGTCGGGTCGTCCCTGAACCAGCCGGCGATCGAGAAGCGCCCGGCGCCGGCGAAGCTCGACACTTGCGTCACGGTGTGAAGAAACTTCACATCGAAGATCGTCAGCACGTTGAAGCGCGGCAGATATCCCTCGCTCACATCCTGTTTCTCGTTGAGGAACAGGAGGAGCCCGCCCCAGTCGGGCTGCCAGTCTCGCGTGAGCCCGAGCACATAGGCGGCGCGCCGCTCCCGATCTTCTCCATAGTCTAGGTGTCGCGTCAGGAAGTCGCCCGGCCCGTAGAATGTCGCATGCGCGTCCGCCTTTGTGATCGCGTCGATGCCGGCGACGGCGCGCCCAAGATCCAGAAACTCTGCGCTGTTCACAAACTCAGTCAGCTGATGAATGGGATGTCCCGGATCCCAGCCTTTCAGGTAGGCTTCGATCATCGGATAGGTCTTGTAGAAGAAGCCCCTGTTCTGTCGCGCTCGCGCCATCACGTCGGCGAGCATCGCCTTCGAGCGCTCGGGTCCGAGCGCCTGCAGCTCCTCGCGCGAGAAGTGCCTCGGCTTGTCGTCCGCGTCCGTCAGCAGGACGCGCCAGGGGATACTGCGCTGCAAAAGATCGCCCACCGCTGCAGCGCCGCGATCTTCAAGCAAGGACGGTATCTGAACAATGCCGTGATCGGCGTAGACCTTCGCATAGCGCGCGAGGTCGAGGGCCGGGTTAAGGCGGATGGTCGCTGGTTCCATTGCGTCAGATCTTTAGGACGCTGCCGTTATTCGGCGACCGCGTCCAAAAGTCCAGAATGCCGGCGGCGTCGGCCGCCTTACCCAATGTGCCTGCCTGCCAAATCGCGATATGGGAGGGCGAGCAACCAGGGCCTGCCGAAATGAAGCCGGAAGTCACCGCTTTCTTCGATGAACCGACCAACACCGCGAGCTACGTCGTCGCCGATCCGACCAGGCGAAAATGCGCGATCGTCGATAGCGTCCTCGACTTCGATCCGGCCTCGGGGCGCACCGCGACACGCTCAGCGGACCGCCTGCTCGCCTTCATCCAGGAGAATCGGTTCGCCGCCGACTGGATTCTCGAAACCCATGTCCATGCCGACCACCTCTCCGCCGCGCCCTATCTCCAGAAGGCGCTCGGCGGCAAGATCGCGATCGGCGCGGATGTCGCTGTCGTGCAGAAGACGTTCGGCGACATCTTTAACGCCGAGCCGGCGTTCCGGCGCGACGGCGGCCAGTTTGATGCGCTGTTCAACGACGGCGATCTCTTTCATGTCGGCGCGCTTTCGGCGCGCGCCATTGCAACGCCGGGCCATACGCCGGCGTGCATGACATATCTCGTCGGCGACGCCGCCTTCGTCGGCGATACGATGTTCATGCCGGACTACGGCACCGCGCGTTGCGACTTTCCGGGCGGCGACGCCGCCGAGCTCTACCGCTCCATCCAGCGGATTTTTGCGCTTCCGTCTGCGACGCGTCTCTTCATGTGTCACGACTACAAGGCGCCGGGCCGCACCGAGTTCAAATGGGAATCGACGGTCGCGGAAGAACGCGCGCGAAATATTCACGTCCGGGACGGCGTCAGCGAGGCGGAGTTCGTGGACATGCGGACGGCTCGGGACAAGACGCTCTCCATGCCGCGCCTGCTGCTCCCCTCGGTGCAAGTGAACATGCGAGCGGGTGCCTTTCCGCCTCCGGACTCGAACGGGGCAATCTTTCTGAAGCTGCCGGTCGATCGATTCTGAGCACGCTCGTTTGTCGATTTGGCGACAACGTGATATGTCCGCTCGCGTTGGCGTTGGAACAACAAGGCTGGAGAGAGCCATGAGCGCTACAACCGCGCCCGATCTGCGCGTCCAATCCGCACAAAACGCAAAATACGACGTCGTCATCGTCGGCGGCGGCGCCGGCGGTATCGCCTCGGCCGCCAGCCTGCTGAAACGCAGGCCGAGCCTCAAGATCGCGATCGTGGAGCCGCGGGACCGGCATTTCTACCAGCCCGGCTGGACCATGGTTGGCGCCGGGATTTTCTCTTTCGAGGAAACCGGGCGCCCGATGTCGGAGGTCATGCCCGAGGGCGTCGAATGGGTGAGGAAACCGGTCGCGGCGTTTCATCCGCAGTCCAATGAAGTCGCGCTCGACGATGGAGCACGGCTGCAGTACTCATTTCTGATCGCCGCGCCTGGCATCAAGCTCGACTGGGCCAAGGTCAAAGGTCTTGAGGAGACGCTCGGCCGGAACGGCGTCACCTCAAACTACCGCGAAGGAATGGCTCAGTACACGTGGGAGCTTGTTCAGAGTTTGAAATCCGGGACCGCCATCTTCACCCAGTCCCCGATGCCCATCAAATGCGCCGGCGCGCCCCAGAAAGCGATGTATCTATCGTGCGATCATTGGGCCCGCAGCGGAGTCCTCGACAAAATTGAAGTCCATTTCTGCAACGCCGGCGCCGTGCTCTTCGGCGTCGCCGACTACGTGCCGGCGCTGATGGAATACGTGAAGAAGTACCGCGCGTCGCTGGATTTCGGCGAGAATCTGGTCGCCGTCGATGGCGCTTCGCGGAATGCCGTATTCGAGAAGAAGGCGGCCGATGGATCGACCGCATCCATCACCCGCAAGTTCGACATGCTCCATGTCTGCCCCCCGCAGACGACGCCGGACTTCGTCAAGAAGAGCCCGCTCGCCAACGAAGCCGGCTGGATCGACGTCAATCAGGAGACGCTGCAGCACGTGAAGTTTGCGAACGTCTTCGCTCTCGGCGACGCCGCATCGACCGCCAACGCCAAGACGGCCGCCGCGGTCCGGAAGCAGGCGCCGGTTGTCGCGACGAACCTTCTCGCCGCAATGGACGGCGCTGCGATGCCAGCCAGATATGCGGGCTATGGATCCTGCCCGCTGACCGTCGAGCGCGGCAAGATCGTGCTCGCCGAGTTCGGGTATGGCGGCAAGCTCCAGCCGACATTCCCGAAATGGCTGAACGACGGCCTCAAGCCGACGCCGCAGGCTTGGTTCCTGAAGGCTGCGCTGCTCCCATTCGTCTACTGGCGGCTCATGCTGAAGGGCCGCGAATGGCTGGCCGGGCCCGTCTAGCGGGCGACCGCCACAGCCCGGCGCAATGTCGCCCAGGACCTTTGCGGTTCAGGGCAAAACGCGTATGAGCGCGGCTTAGCTGACAATCCAACCGAGACGCTCGGGTCGCGTGATCGACGCGCCTGAAGGAGGAGCCCGCGCATGCCGAGACGCACCGACCTCAAATCGATCCTCATCATCGGCGCTGGCCCGATAGTCATCGGACAGGCTTGCGAGTTCGATTACTCCGGCGTGCAGGCGGTCAAGGCTCTGAAGAGCGAGGGCTATCGCGTCATCCTCGTCAACTCCAATCCGGCAACGATCATGACGGACCCGGAGCTTGCCGATGCGACCTACATCGAACCGATCACGCCCGAATTTGTCGAGCGCATCATCGCGCGCGAAAGGCCGGACGCGCTCCTCCCGACCATGGGCGGACAGACTGCGCTCAACTGCGCGCTCGATCTTTTTCACTCCGGCGTCCTGAAGAAATATGACGTCGAGATGATCGGCGCGCGCGCCGACGTGATCGAGAAGGCTGAAGACCGAAGGCTCTTCCGTCGGGCGATGGACAAGATCGGCCTTGAGAGCCCTCGCTCCGCCATCGCCTCCTCGCCGCAGATCAAGGACAAGTCCGGCGTCGTCATCGGCCATGACAAGAATGCGGGCTTCGCCGAGGCGATGAAGGCGCTCGACGAGATCGGCTTGCCCGCGATCATCAGGCCTGCGTTCACGCTCGGCGGCACGGGCGGCGGTGTCGCCTACAATCGCGAGGAATTCGAACGGATCGCCCGCACGGGGATAGACGCCTCGCCGGTGGGACAGGTGCTGATCGACGAGAGCCTCATCGGCTGGAAGGAATTCGAAATGGAAGTCGTCCGCGACAAGGCGGACAACTGCATCATCGTCTGCTCCATCGAGAACATCGATCCGATGGGCGTCCACACCGGAGACTCGATCACGGTCGCGCCCGCGCTGACCCTCACCGACAAGGAATTCCAGATCATGCGCAACGCCTCGATCGCGGTGATGCGCGAGATCGGGGTGGAGACCGGCGGCTCCAACGTTCAGTTCGCCGTCAATCCGGCGGACGGCCGCCTTGTCGTCATCGAGATGAATCCGCGCGTGTCGAGATCGTCCGCCCTCGCTTCGAAAGCGACCGGCTTTCCGATCGCCAAGGTCGCCGCGCGCCTCGCTGTCGGCTACACGCTGGACGAATTGCAGAACGAGATCACCGGCGCGACGCCTGCCGCTTTCGAGCCGGCGATCGACTACGTGGTCACCAAGATACCGCGTTTCGCCTTCGAGAAGTTCCCTGGCGCCGAGCCCATCCTCACCACGGCGATGAAGTCGGTCGGCGAAGCGATGGCGATTGGCCGCTCGTTTCAGGAATCCTTGCAGAAGGCGCTGCGCTCTCTCGAAACCGGCCTTTCCGGCCTCGATCCCATCGCGATCCCCGGTCTCGGCGCCGGCGACGACGTGAACGCATTCCGCGCAGCGCTTGCGGCGCCGACGCCCGACCGGCTTCGCGTCGCCGCGCAAGCGATCCGTCACGGCATTCCGCTGGAACAGGTGCGTGCGATCACCAGTTACGATCCGTGGTTCCTTGAGCAGATGGAGGGCATCGTCGCGGCCGAGCGCCAGATCGCAACAGATGGGATTCCATCTGACACTGAGCGCCTGCGCGCGCTCAAGGCCATGGGCTTTTCCGACAAGCGGCTCGCTGAACTCGCTGGCGGAACCGAGCGGGAGGTCCGCGGGTTCCGGCGCGAGCGAGGCGTCAGACCGGTCTACAAGCGCATCGACACCTGCGCGGCTGAATTCGCGGCGCGAACACCCTACATGTATTCCGCTTACGAACCGCCCGCAGGCGCCCTGCCCTCATGCGAATCGAGGCCCTCGGGACGACGGAAAGTCATCATTCTCGGCGGCGGTCCGAACCGGATCGGCCAGGGCATCGAGTTTGACTATTGCTGCTGTCACGCCGCTTTCGCGCTGAAGGAGATCGACATCGAGTCGATCATGGTGAACTGCAATCCGGAAACGGTCTCGACCGATTACGACACTTCGGATCGTCTCTATTTCGAGCCCCTGACGGCCGAAGACGTTCTTGAGATCATCGACGTCGAACGATCCAGAGGCGAACTCCTTGGCGTCATCGTGCAGTATGGCGGGCAGACGCCGTTGCGGCTCGCGGCGACGCTTGACGCCGAAGGCGTTCCGATCCTCGGCACGCCCTTCGACGCCATCGACATCGCCGAGGACCGTGAACGCTTTCAGAAACTCGCCGCTCGCCTCAGACTGAAGCAGCCCCGGAACGCCACAGCCGCCTCGCGCGATGAAGCGCTCGAAATCGCATCATCGGTCGGCTACCCGCTCGTCACGCGCCCGTCATATGTGCTCGGCGGCCGGGCGATGGAGATCGTGGGCGACGAAGAGGCCTTGCGCCATTATCTCGCGACGGCGCAAATCGAGATCAACGCGGACGAGCCGCTCCTGCTCGATCACTATCTCCAGAACGCCGTCGAGATCGACGTCGATGCCATTTGCGACGGCACGTCGGTCTACATCGCCGGCGTCATGGAGCATATCGAGGAGGCTGGCATCCACTCGGGCGACAGCGCCTGCTCGCTGCCACCCTATACGCTTTCCGACGCGCTCATTCGGGACGTCGAGGAGCAGACGCGGCGCATCGCGCTCGACCTCGGCGTCGTGGGCCTCGTGAATATCCAGTATGCGATCAAGGATGGGGACATCTACATCCTTGAAGTGAACCCGCGCGCGTCGCGCACCGCCCCTTTCGTCGCCAAGACCACAGGCGTACCCGTCGCCAGGATCGGCGCCAAGGTCATGGCCGGGGCAAAAGTCGGCGACTTCGGACTGAAACCGCCGAAGCTCGGCCATGTCGCAGTCAAGGAAGTCGTGTTTCCGTTCAATCGCTTTCCGGGCGTCGATACTGTGCTGGGACCCGAAATGCGCTCGACCGGCGAGGTCATGGGCATCGCGCGCGATTTCGACAGGGCCCGCGCGAAGAGCCTCGTCGGCATCGGCGCCCGCATTCCTCTATCGGGCTGCGTTTTCATCTCGCTGCGCGACGGCGACAAACCCTTGATGGTAGAGGCGGCGCGCAAGCTCCTTGGCATGGGTTTCAGGATCATCGCGACACGCGGCACGGCGGACTATTTCAAGGCACAAGATCTCGACGTCGCGCGCGTCAACAAGGTGCTGGAGGGGCGCCCGCATGTCGTCGATGCGCTCAAGAACGGCGAGGTTCAGCTCATCTTCAACACCACGGAAGGCGCGCAATCCATCAAGGACTCCCGCTCCATCCGCACGACCGCCCTCGCCCAGAAAATTCCTTGCGTGACCACCGCAACCGGCGCGCGCTCGACGGTGCGCGCCATCGAGGCCATGCGCGCGGGGCCGATCGAGGTTGCGCCGCTGCAGGAGTACTTTCGCGCGTAGCCTGTCACGTCCATTTGAAATTGAAGCTCACGGAGATGCGCCGCTCGGCGCCCTGATGGCGAACGACCTCGTGTGGAGCCAGCTCGCCCTCGTGAGGATCATGCCGGCGCGTGGCGTCACGTAGGCGAAGCCGCGCATCGCGTCGGGCGCATCGGCGCCGCCATCATGTGCGTCAAGCGCGGGTCCTCGAACTTAAGCGCTGCAGCGCCTTCGGGCGTCCGCGCATAGTAGGTCCCCGAGATCGCGCAGTGCGGGTGGCTATGACCGGAGTGAAATCCGTCGGGATCGAAAACGTTCACCCACGTATTGTCGAGCGCGAGGCTGCCGCCGTGAAGATCGAAGGCGAGCGCCTCTGCGGTCAATCTCCGCGAAAAGGTCGCTCCGCGCACAGATAAAGAGGGCGGCCCCGAAGATGAGCCCCAGCACGAGCGCGCGGTGCCAGGAAGGTCTCTCCATGGCGCTTGTGACATAAGGCAAGAGCAGCGCCAGCCAAAGAAGAGCGAAGGCGCGCATCGCATCGCCAAGAGGCGCGGACGGCAAGGCAATCGGAAGCACCGCGACGACAAGGAACAGGATCAGGCCCTTGCGGGACCTTGCACTCTCTTCCTCTGCCGGTTCGTCAGACATCCTGATATGACTCATTCAACCACTACTCTGCGTCGCGCCTCTGAGAGCACCTTGGGGTCCGCCGACGCTCGCCGAAAAACCATGGGATGGGGATGAGAGGCACTGCCTCCGAGCCGTCGCCTTGCTTCGCGCCGAACCAGCCCGCTACCGTCAAGAATAGCGACAGGCCTAGGCCGACACCGTAGATGGACCAAAAAATCCCCGGGGATCGCACCACGGAAGCGGCGTTGCCAAATACGCCGTCGCCGGCGACTGCAAAAACACCCCAAGTCAATGTCGCGCCGAGCGCCCCTACTATGATCGATACGATCAAGGACAGCGCGCGCGCGAGCAGCCCTCGCGGCCGCGCCCATGCGCCAACCGCAAGCGCCGCATGGGCTGTCCCGGCGATGATCAGCCAGATCGAAATCAATATCGCATAGAGGCGACCATACTCGCCGAGCAACGAATCGTGGGCGGCAGCGATCGTGCAGAGCGTAAGCAGGGCGCAAAACATACCCAAGCGCAGAGGCGCGCTTACCCTTAAGTTGATGATGACCTTGGCGTAAGCGAGCCAAATAAGGGCGGCCAATCCGAATATTCCCGTCAACCGCGCCCAATCGCCAAAAGGCAGGAGCGGCGTCGCCAGCGCGGCCATCGCGATGAACATGACGACCCAAATCAGGGCGACCCACATCCTGCGTCTCCTTTACGACGTCGTCGGATAGTTCGGCGCTTCGCGCGTGATCTGCACGTCGTGGACGTGGGATTCGCGCAGGCCCGCATTGGTGATTTTCACGAAGCGCGCGCGCTTCTGCATTTCCGCAATGGTCGCCGCGCCGAGATAGCCCATCGAGGCGCGCACGCCGCCGACAAGTTGATGGATGATGGGCGCGACCGGACCCTTGTAGGGCGTCTGGCCCTCAACGCCCTCCGGCACGAGCTTCATCTGCTCCTTGACGTCCGCCTGGAAATAGCGGTCGGCGCTGCCCCGGGCCATCGCCGTGATCGAGCCCATGCCGCGATAGGATTTGTAGGGACGCCCCTGATAGCTGAAAACTTCGCCCGGCGCCTCGTCAGCGCCGGCGAGTAGCGACCCGATCATGACGCAGTCGGCGCCCGCCGCCAGCGCCTTGGCGATGTCGCCCGAATATTTAACGCCGCCGTCGGCGATGACGGGAACGCCCGCCTCGCGCCCGGCCCGCGCCGCGTCCATGACCGCGGTCAATTGCGGCACGCCGACGCCGGCGACGATGCGCGTCGTGCAGATCGAGCCCGGCCCGATGCCGACCTTTATCGCGTCCGCGCCCGCGTCGATCAGGGCCTTGGCGCCATCATAGGTCGCGATATTGCCGGCGATCACCTGCGTTTCATTGGAGGCGCGCTTCACGCGCGCGACCTGCTCGATGACGGCGGCCGAATGTCCGTGCGCGGTGTCGACGACCACCACATCGCAGCCGGCAGCGATCAACGCCTCGGTGCGGGCGAAGCCGTTGTCGCCGACCGATGTCGCGGCGGCGACCCTGAGCCGCCCTTCGGCGTCCTTCGCTGCATGGGGATAGGCGCGCGCCTTCTCGATGTCCTTCACGGTGATGAGGCCGATGCAGCGATTGTCGGCATCGACCACAATGACGCGCTCGATGCGGCGCTTGTGGAGGAGTCTGATCACGTCCTCGCGCGCGGTCTGCGGGCGCACGGTCACCAGATTGTCGCGCGTCATCAACTCGCTGACCTTCTGTTTGGGATCGGACGCAAAGCGCATGTCGCGGTTGGTGAGAATGCCGACGAGGCGCCCGACGCCGCTGGAGTCCTTTGTCTCGACCACAGGAAAGCCGGATATCTTTCGCTCTTCCATGATCTTCCAGGCCTCTTCCAGCGTCGCGTCCGGCGTGAGGGTCAGCGGATTGACCACCATGCCGCTCTCGAAACGCTTCACCCGCCGGACATGCTCGGCCTGCTCCTCAACCGAGAGGTTGCGGTGGATGACGCCGATGCCGCCATTTTGCGCCATGGCGATCGCCATGCCGGCCTCGGTCACGGTGTCCATCGCCGCCGACATTACGGGGATATTGAGCGTGATGGCGCGGGTGAGGCGCGCGCGGGTATCGACTTCAGAGGGCATCACCGAAGAAGCGCCCGGCTCAAGCAGCACGTCGTCGAATGTCAGCGCTTCGCGGATAGTCATGCAGTCCTCTTGAGCAGGCGGCTGGCGACCAGCGCCGAGCCGAGGCCGAAAACGAGAATGTGAATGCCAAGGCCGATGGCGAGGGCCTTTGCATCCGGATGCTTGACGCCGACTTGCGACAGCGGCAGCACGACGAGCTGCATGAAGCAGTACATCGAAACGCCGTATAGGGCGCCGCTTACCGGCCAAAGCCTGCGGAAGATTTCGGCGCGCGACATGACGGCGGCGAGCGTCATCCCTGCGCAAAGCGCGATGACGAAGTGGAGCCCCGCTCCGAGGACCGCGGTCCGCAGGCCGCCGTCATACGCGGCCTTGCCGAGCACTCCTTCGGCGACCGACTGCCAGATGCGCATGATCTTGAGGCCGGGATAGGCGAGCGGATAGACGATCGAGGCGGCGGCGAAATCGAGAATCCCGCCTGCAAGCCCCGCTCCCAATCCTGCTCTCACCATGCCGGACATGATCGCCTATGGAGCCTTGATGGTGACAGAAAATGTTGCGTCCGGCGGACCCTCTTCCTCCCATGGCCGTCGCTGCTCGAGCGACAGTGCGCCTTCGCCCGAGCCGGTCACATCGAAGTAGAAGACTTCCCAATGCGAGCCGCCAGCGAATCCGGGCTGCAACTGCGCTTCGGAAGTCGGGCCGCCCGTCTCGCCGGCCGCGGCAAGGAAGGCTGGCTGCTCCTTCACCATCCAGACGTAACCAGCGGTCGGCACGCCGATCAGCTCGACGGCGATCTTCGTCCCGGCGCTGACGGAGACGCTCTTGCCATCGTCTTCTCCCGTGATGTGCGTCGCGATATCTGGGCGTGTGGGCGCGGCGATCGACTTGAATGCGTGCTGTTCGGATTCGCCGCCATGTTTTGCGGCGCAGCCGCCGAGCGCCAGCGCGGCGGCGATGAAGAGATGCTTGATCATGGGTTTACTCCTGCTGATCCTGATTCGATTGTAAGCGGATGGGTTTGCTCGCATTCGTTGCGGAACAGCATCCTTTGCGACGCGCGCTCCTTGTGGCGCATACGGAGCAAGCTTCGCGGCGCGCTCCTCAGGATGAGGTTGGAGGCTGGCTCGACAAGAACGCTAAAATGATCGCCGCAAAAACACCCTGCCTCATCCTGAGGAGGCCCGCCCCGCAACTTGCTGAGTGCGCGCAACAGCCTCGTGGGCCGTCTCGAAGGAGAAGAGGCGCGCTCCTCAGGATGAGGCCTGATTGTGGTCCGGAGTCTCCTCACGCGAACCTCGTCGGCAATGAGAACGGCTCGGCTTCGTCGGCAAAAGTCCCCGGGCCCATGCCCTGAACGGCCTTTGACATCCTTCCCTCGCGGCCAAGCACCTCATCTGCGAAGGCGACGATGCGCGGATTGGGAAACGCCGTCGGCGACGCGAGGCGCAGAGCCTGCGCGATCGCTGTCTCCTCTGTTTTCGGATTATGGAGACACGCGGCGATGAAGGCCGTCGCCGTGGACCGGCTGATCCCGGCGAAGCAGTGGATCAAGATGGCGTCATCTGCGCGGTGATCGCGCAGAAACGAGATGATCGATTCTACATGCGCACGCCCCGGCGTCACGTGCCCGGGAATCTCCTCGGCGATATCGTGCAGGTGCACGCAGTGATGGCGATCGCCGCTGAGGCCCGGAAGCGCCGGAAAATCGTCGCCGGGCGACAGGAGACTGACGGCTCGCTGCGGCTTCACGCGCTTGGCGACATCGCGCGCCTCGAACAGCGAGGAGACCCAGATCGTCATGCGCGCCCCTTGAACCCGGTCGCGACCACGTAGACTTCCGCCGATTCCGCTCGGCTCGCTTTCGGCTTGGCGTGCTTCACGACTGTGAAGTTCGCCCTCAGATGCGCCAAGAGCGCGCCCTCGGTTCCGCCCTGGAACACCTTGCACACAAACGTCCCGCCCGGCGCCAGCACATCGATCGCAAAATCCAGCGCCGCTTCGGCGAGCGAGATGACGCGCAAATGGTCCGTAGCCTTGTGCCCGGTTGTCGGCGCCGCCATGTCCGAGAGGACGAGATCGGCGGGTCCGCCGAGCGCGTCCTTCATTCGCGCCGGCGCCTGCTCGTCGAGAAAATCAAGCTCGAGAATGTCAGCGCCCGCTATCGCGCCCGTCGGCAGGTAGTCGATCCCGATGACCGGCGCAGCCTTCTTCTGGACGGCGACTTGCAGCCAGCCGCCCGGCGCGCAGCCGAGATCGACGATGCGCACGCCCGGCTTCAACAGCGCAAATTTCTCGTCCAGTTCGAGAAGCTTGTAGGCGGCGCGGCTCCGGTATCCGTCAGCTTTTGACCGGGCGACGTAAGGGTCGTTCAGCTGGCGCTGCAGCCAAAGCTGGGAGGAGAGCTTGCGCTTGTGGGCGGTCTTCAAAGCCACCGCCATCTCGCGCTGGCCGCCATGCGTTACCCCGGGCGTCGGAGCTTTCTTTTTCAGGCTCCGTTTCTCGGGTTCTGCTCCGAGCGCAGTTGTCGCGATATCGACACTGCGCCGGCTGCCCTGGCGTCGAGATGATTTGCGCCGTTCCATGGCGCTCTATAGCGAAGACTTCGAAAGCGGGGAAGAAGCGCGCGGCCGCGAGGCGGGTTTACACGGGATTATTGCGGTCCTATCAGGCGCCCGGGGCCGCGTCACGGGACGCCGGCGCCAGCGGCGGCAGGGCCGCCTACGCGAGGAATCCCAGTTCATGTCCATGGCCGATCTGTTGACGCAAATCGTCTCTTCCCAATTGACCAAGACCGCCTCCCAGAAAACCGGCCTCAGCGAAGGGGTCGCAGCGAAGCTCATGCCGGTCGCCATGGCCGCAATCCTCGGCGGCCTGAAGAAGAACGCCTCCAGCCCGGCCGGCGCCGAGGCGCTCGCCAACGCCCTTCGTAAACACGACGGCGGGTTCCTGAGCGATGTCAGCCGCGCCGGACAGGATGAAGTGATGTCGGATGGGCGCAAGATTCTCGGCCATGTGTTCGGCCCGAAGCAAAGCCAGATGGAGGCGGCCATCGCCAAGACCGGCGGCGGCATCGACGCCAGCCAGATCGCCGCATTGCTGGCCATGGCGGCGCCGGCTGTTCTCGCCGCCCTCGGCAAGGCTCAGCGCGAGCAAGGGCTCGATGCGCGCGCGCTGCCAAACCTCCTGCAGAAAGAAACCGAGCGCGCAACGGCAGGCGGGATCAATCTCGGCGGTCTGATGAGCGTTCTCGACACGGACGGAGACGGCCGCATCTCCGCGGCCGAAATGAGCCGCGGCAAGGGCCTTCTCTCGGGCCTCGCCAGCATGTTCGGTAGAAAGAGCTGATCGCAACGGAAGGAGTTTGTCATGCTGTTCAAATTCGCGCGCGACGCCGGCGATAAACTGGCCAAGGGTTTCGACAACATTGCCGACGGCATCAAGGACCGCATCGGCGGCCACAAGACCGAAGTCAAAGAACTCGAGGTCGTCCACAAGGGCGAACAGGTTGTCCTCAAAGGCACGGCGAAGACGCAGGCCGATGCTGAGAAAGCGATCATCGTCGCCGGAAACACGCCCGGCGTCGCCGAGGTGAAATCCGAGATCAAGGTCGAAAAGCCGGCGCCCGCCGCAGCTTTCTACACCGTGGTCAAGGGCGACACGCTGTCAAAAATCGCCAAGGCCCACTACGGCGACCCTATGAAATATCCGGTCATCTTCGAGGCGAACAAGCCGATGCTGTCCAATCCGGACAAGATCTATCCGGGTCAGACGCTCCGTATACCGCCGGTTGCGCATGCGTGAGCGGGCTCCGCATCGCCTGCTATCCGCGACTATTCCGCGGCGGCAAGCTGCGGGTTTTTAGCCGCGGCCGGCGCAGCAGTCCGCTCTGAGAACCGCAAGACGCCGTCGTCCAGACGGCCAAATTTCATTGAGAAAAAGTCCGTGTAGAAATTCTGCGGATGACGCCACGGCGCCGGCCCCTGTTTCGGGGTCGCGGCTGCGCCGCGCTTGATGTAGCCGGACGAGAAATCGGAGAATGGCTGCTGCTGCACGGCCGGATTCTCGTTCACCGGCGTCGTCGCCGCATACCCGTTCTTGTCCATGAACTTCAGGAGGCGGCAGACATATTCGGAAATAAGGTCGGCGCGGAGCGTCCACGACGCATTGAGGTAGCCGAAGACTGAAACGAGGTTCGGCGCGCCGTCATACATGAATCCCTTGTAAGTGAGCGTCTTTCCGATTTCGAGCGGCCGCCCGTCTATGACCGCCCTGGCGCCGCCGAGCGCTTCGAGAACGAGTCCGGTCGCCGAGACGACGATGTCGGCCTCAATTTCCCGACCTGACTTGAGTTTGACCCCGCGCTCAGTGAAGGCGTCGATTTCATCCGTCGCCACTGACGCCCTCCCCGCCGTGATCGCCTTGAAGAGATCGCCGTCATCGACGAAGCAGAGACGTTCGTCCCACGGCATGTAGCGCGGTGTGAAATGCGTTGTGACATCGTAGCCCGGCGGGAGTTGCTCGCGCAGCTTCGTCAGCAGGAACTCTTTCATCTTCTCCGGCTTGCCGCGCGCCCGCTGATAGAACCAGGTTTGAAACGGCACGCTCCAGGCGCGGACGACCCTGTAGACAACGCTCCTCGGCAAGAATGCGCCGAAGAATTTGGCGATGGGGTTCTCGCCTGGCAGCGTGAAGAGATAACTCGGCGAGCGCTGCAGCATGACGACATGGCCGGCGTCCTTCGCCATTTCCGGCACGATCGTCACGGCGGTGGCGCCGGAGCCGATCACGATGACGCGTTTGCCTTTGTAATCCAGGTCCTCGGGCCATTTCTGGGGGTGGACGACCCGGCCCCGGAAGCGCTCGACGCCCTTCCACTCCGGCGTATAGCCCTCCGCATACCGATAATAGCCGGCGCACATCCAAAGGAATGCGCAGGTGAACCGCCTCGGGCGCCCCTCATGCTGCGCCGTCACCGTCCAGCGCGCCTCCGCCGATGACCATGAGACGTCGCTCACCCAGTGATTGAAGCGGATCTTGTCCGTGACGCGATGTTCGCGCGCGGCTTCGGCGACATAGCTTCGGATCTTCGGTCCCTTGGCGAGATTGTTACCCTCTATCCATGGCTTGAAGCGATAGCCCAGCGTGAACATGTCGGAATCGGAGCGCACGCCCGGATAGCGGAAGAGGTCCCAGGTGCCGCCGATCGCGCCGCGGCCCTCGAGAATGGCGTAGGTCTTTTCCGGACAGCGCATGCCCAAATGACAGGCGGCGCCGACGCCGGAGAGGCCCGCGCCGACGATCAGCACGTCGAAATGTTCGAGGGCAGCGCCCATCAGGAAACTCCGCGGTTTCATTAAATCTAGGCCCCGATATTTCGGCTGTCGAGGCGTATGAGCGGCTGGCGGGCCGGGCTCGGCGAATCGCCGGATGGGTAGGGCTGTTGAACCCGGCGTCATTCATGCCCCTCACCCCCTCGCTCAGCGTCTTCAGGCATCGCGCCTATCTCCAGTACTGGATCATGCGCCAACTGATGACCGCCGGTCGCCAGATACGGGCGGTCGCCATTGGCTGGCAGGTCTACGATCTCGCCCGCCTCGACAAGTCGGTAGAAGAATCAGCTTTGATTCTGGGGTTCGTCGGGTTGGCGCAGTTTCTTCCGGTGCTGCTTTTGTCGCTGGTCGGTGGGCAGGCGGCGGACCGCTATGATCGCAAAGCGATCATGATGGCCTGCAATGTCACGGCGTTGCTCGCCAATCTTCTCCTGATCGCAACGCCCTTTCTCACGCCTGATGCAGCGATGCCGCTCATCTTCCTCGCCGCCGCCATTCTCGGCGGGGTGAACGCTTTTTTTCCGGCGGCGGGCAATGCGCTTTATCCAAGCCTCGTCCCGCGATCCGAACTCAGCCAGGCGATCGCCTGGAACTCGCTGGGCTTCCAGATATTCGCGGTCGCCGGCCCCGCGCTTGGCGGCTTTCTCTACATAGGCGGCGCATCGACCGTCTACGCCGTTTGCGCCGCGCTCTCCGTGCTTGCGCTGATCGTCAATACGCTGATCAAGGCGCCAAAACAGGCGCCGGTGATCAATGCGAACGGCGTTCAGATGACGATCGAGGGCCTCAAATTCGTGCTCGCCAACAAGGTCGTCTTCGGCGCGATCCTCCTCGATCTCGTGGTTGTCTTTTTCGGCGGGGCGACCGCGCTGCTGCCGGTCTTCGCCCGGGACATTCTGCATGTCGGCGCGGGAGGCCTTGGCCTTCTGCGCGCCGCGCCCGCGGCCGGCGCCGCGGTTGTCGCCTTCGCGCTCGCCGCACGCCCTCTCCTCCGTGCCGCCGGACCCTTCATGCTCTGGGCCGTCGCCATCTACGGCGCCGCGACGCTCGTCTTCGCCGGATCGACGATGTTCTGGCTTTCCATGGCGGCCCTCGCCGTCTCCGGCGCAGCCGACATGATCTCCGTCTATGTTCGACAGTCGCTCATTCAGTTCCAGACGCCCGACGCCATGCGCGGACGCGTCTCGGCCGTCTCCTTCATCTTCATCTCCGCCTCGAACGAGCTTGGAGAATTCGAGTCCGGCGTCGCCGCGAGGTTTTTGGGACCCGTCGGCGCGGTCATTCTCGGCGGAACGGTCGCTATCGCCACGGCCGTCGCCTGGACGAGATTCTTTCCAGCGCTCGCTAAAGCCGACAGGCTCGGCGAGATAACCGAGACCCTTGCGCAAGATCCCGAGCGGATCGAACCGCGGCTCGAACCGGCCAAACCTTCCGAGAGTTCGAGGCCTCCGTCATGAGCGCAAGATGTGGTGCAGCCTTGCAGGCTGACATAGCATCAGGAGCTTATGGCTTTTGCGTTGTGAAGGATCGTGCATGAACCTTGCATCCTATTTCGATCGCATCGGCTACCGCGGCCGGGCCAAGCCCGACTTGCCGACGCTCACGGCGGTGCTCCGCGCCCATGTCGAGGCGATCCCTTATGAAAATCTCGATGTTCAGTTGGGGCGGCCGGTCACGCGCGCCCTGCCCGCAATCTTCGAGAAGATCGTCGGACGCTGGCGCGGCGGCTGGTGCTATGAAATGAACGGCCTCTTCAGCTGGGCGCTCGAGGAGATCGGCTTCAAGGTCGTGCGGCTCGCGGGCGGCGTCTTTCGCGAGACGGCTGGCGACAGCGTCGTCGGCAACCATCTCGTTCCGTTGGTTGACCTCAGCGAGACCTATCTTGCAGACGCCGGATTCGGGAACGGCCCGTTCCAGCCCCAACCGCTGCGCGAGGGTCAGATCAGGGTAGGCCCCATGCTTTGCGAGTTGAAAAAAGTTGACGGCGGCTGGTGGCGTTATGTCGATGACGAAAAAGGCGGCGGTCCGAGTTTCGACTTCCACCCGGATGTCCGTGACGAACGCCTGCTCGAGGACCGCTGCCGCTATCTGCAGACGGACCCCGCTTCGCCTTTTGTCCTCAACGCCGTGGTTCAGCGCTGGCTGGATGAGGCGCATTATTCCGTGCGCGGACGCGTGCTGACGAAGCTGTCCCAGCAAGGCAGGGAGACGCGCCTGATCGAGGGGCCGGACGATTATGTCGCGACGCTGAAGCGCGACTTCGCCCTCGATCTGCCCGATGCTGCGCGCCTGTGGCCGAAGATCGCCGCACGGCATGAAGTCGTGATGCAGGAGAAGGCCGCCGCACCGTGAGCGCCGGGCTTCGCCTTACTTCTCGTAATTCGTCCGTATCCATTCATCGAGAAGCCGGACGCCATAGCCGGTTGCGCCTTTCGGAACGACGGGCAGGTCCTTCGTCGTCCATGCCTTGCCGGCGATATCGAGATGGGCCCAGGCTGCGCCCTTCTTTACAAACCTTCCGATAAAGGCCGCTGCGTTCGACGAGCCCCCTTCGCGGGGCCCTGTGTTTTTCATGTCCGCAATATCCGACTTGATGACGTCGTCATGGACCTTGGCGAGCGGCATGCGCCAGAGCAGCTCTCCCGTCGCCTCGCCCGCCTTCAAAAGCTGCGCGGCGAGCGCGTCGTCCTTGGTGAAGAGGCCGGCATATTCGTTGGCGAGCGCAATCAGAATGGCGCCGGTCAGCGTCGCCAGATCGACCATGGCGACAGGCTTGTAGACTTCCTGCGTCCACCAGATGGCGTCGGCGAGAACAAGGCGGCCTTCGGCGTCCGTGTTGATGATCTCGATCGTCTGTCCGGACATCGACCTGACGACATCGCTCGGGCGCTGGGCGTTTCCGTCGGGCATGTTTTCGACGAGACCCAGCACCCCGACGACGTTCGCCTTCGCCTTGCGCATGGCGAGCGCCTTGATCGCGCCGGCGACGGCGCCGGCGCCGCCCATGTCCCACTTCATGTCTTCCATGCCGGCTGCGGGCTTGATCGAGATGCCGCCGGTGTCGAAGCAGACGCCCTTGCCGACCAGCGCCACGGGCGCCTTGCCTTCGCGGCCGCCCTTCCACTCCAGCGCAACCAGCTTCGATTCTCGTGCAGAGCCCTGGCCGACTCCGAGGAGCGCGCCCATGCCGAGCTTCTTCATCTCCTTGACGCCGAGCACCGTCACTTTGACGCCGAGCGCTTCCAGCTCTTTGCAGCGAGCGGCAAAGCTCTCCGGATAAAGAACATTTGGCGGCTCGCTCACGAGGTCGCGTGTGAAAGTCACGCCTTGGGCGATTTTCTCCAGTTCCGCAAACAGCACTTTCGCTTTGGTCGAGGGCGTGTGGATCGTGACCTTGGCCAGCTGGGGCTTCTGGTCCGGTTCGAGCTTTGTCTTGTATTTGTCGAAGCGGTAGGTGCGAAGGAGGAAGCCTTGTGCGAAATGCGCCGCTGCGCCATCGATGGTCGTCTTGTCCGAATCGAAACCGTCAAGCGCGATGGAGACTGACTTCTCGCGCATCCGCATGAGGCGCACGGCGGCGAGCCCGCCGGCGCCTTCCGCCCCAAGTATGGTGAAATCCGCTTTCTTGCCGACGCCGATGATCAGAATACGACTGTTCTCGAGAAACGCAGGCGCGATGATGTCGAGAACCTGATCCTTCTTTCCCGAGAAATTTACAGTCGCCGCTGCTCGCGCAAGGGCGCCCTTCGACCTCGCGTCGAGAGCGGCGAAAACGCCCTCCTTCAACCCACCTTCGAAGACCGGCGCCGCGACAGCTCCGGTCGCCGGCAACGCCGATTTTGTGAATGCGATCTGCATTGGTTCCGCCCCGCCGCTCAGTCATGGCTGACGCGACGCATCGCCCGTAACGGGCGCGCCCCCTCATGGAGCCGAAGGCTTTCGGGTCGCCGGGCGGTGTGGTAGGCCGAGCCCGCGCGTTGGGCAAGAGTTAAGGCCTTGAGCAGTCTCGACAAATACCTCTTTCGACAGTGCCTGACGCCTTTCCTGGTCGCCGCCGGCGTGGTGACGGCCATCATTTGGACGACCCAAAGCCTCCAGCGCGCTGATATCCTGGTCGAGCACGGCAAGGGTTTCCTTGTCTTTGCGCGTCTCAGCGTTCTCATCATTCCGAGCCTTTTGTCCGTCATCATCCCTTTCGCGCTCTTCGCCGGCGCGCTTTACGCCTTCCAGCGCCTTCACGCAGACAGCGAAATCGCCGTCATGTTTGCGGCTGGCGTGAGCCGCATGAGGATCGGGGCGCCCCTCCTGTTGATCGCCGCGGCGGCCGCGGCCGTGACGCTGTGGATCAATCTCGATCTGATGCCCTCAAGCTACCGGCGTCTGAAGCGCGAGATCGCCGACATCCGCGCCGACCTTGCAAGCGCAGTCCTGAAGAGCGGCGAGTTCGTGACGCTCGCGGATGGGTTCACGATCTATGTCGAGGAAGCCGGCCCCGCCGGTCAGTTGAAGGGCCTTCTTGTCAACGACTACCGCAACGGCGCCGCGCCGGAGACTTATATGGCGCAAAAAGGACTTCTTCAGGACACGCCGGCCGGACCGATCCTTCAGCTTTCCAACGGCAACATTCAGCGCGTCGCGCGCTACACCGGCCAGATCGAGATCATTCGTTTTGACAGCACCCTCATCAATGTGGGCGCCTTCTCCGGGAACGGAGAAAAACTGCAGCTTGAGCTGACCGAGCGTTTTCTGGGCGAGCTGCTTCATCCGGATATGACAAATGAGTGGGATCGCAAGAACGCATCGCTGCTGATCGCGGAGGGACACAACCGACTTGCCTCGCCCCTCTACGTATTCGCCTTCTCCCTGGTTGCGCTCTTCACGTTGATCGGCGGCTCCTACAACCGTCGCGGCTATGGCGTTAAAATCGCCATCGCGGCCGCGGCCGCCGGAGCCCTGCGCGTCGGCGGCATTCTGCTTCAGGGCTCTTCAGCGGCGACGGGCGGCGTCTGGCTCCAGTATGCTTGGCCCGGCCTCGTCATCGTGGT
>JBEBFW010000206.1:0-6289 GCA_040081755.1 Parvularculaceae bacterium | reverse complement strand
GTGCTCGATCTCCCGCTCGAGATCATCGTTTCGGTCGGCGCGGCGCGCCTTTGCGTCCACGAACTGATGAGCCTCAAGCGCGACCAGATCGTTTCGCTCGACAAGAGGGTCTGCGATCCGGTCGATATCTTTGTCGGCGAGCGGCTCGTGGCGCGCGGAGAGCTCGTCGACCTCGACGGCGAGGAGGGCGGCATCGGCGTGCGCGTCACCGATATCGCCGGGATGGCGAAGGGCTGAGACATGATCGCGACAGGTCCGCATTTGGAGCGCCGCGCCCTCACCCGCTCGGCTTCGCCTCGCTGGCCTCCCCCGAGGGAGAGGCGGAAACTTGCGCCTGCGCCAGGCGTTCGAGCGGGCGGCCGGCGAGCGCCGCCTCTCCCTTGGGAGAGGCCAGAATTTGCGCAGCAAATTCGGATGAGGGCAATCGTCATTTGCGCCGCCGCTCTCATCGCAATGCTGGCCAGCGCAGCGCATGCGCAAGGGCCCGCCGATCTCGCCGGCATGCTTCCCGATGCAGCCGAAAAGACGCTGACGCAGCGTTTCATCCAGCTTTTTCTGCTGGTCACTGTGCTCAGCATGGCGCCGGGCGTCGCCATGATGGCGACATCGCTGCCCTTCATGCTGATCGTCCTCTCGATCATGCGCCAGGGCGTCGGGCTGCAGCAGGCGCCGCCGAACATGCTGCTCGTCAGCCTCGCGATGTTTCTGACGTACTTCGTCATGGAGCCGGTGTTCAAGGAAGCCTGGGCGGCGGGCGTTGCGCCATATGTCGATGGGCGCCTCGGCGAGGATGCGGCGATCGCCGCCGCGATTGCGCCGTTCAAGGCGTTCATGAGCGCGCGCGTGTCGCCGGTCGCCGTCGAGACGCTGATGAGCGCGCGCGGCGAGGCGCTCATGAGCGGGGCCGAGACCCCGCTCGCCGTGCTGGCGCCCGCTTTCGTGCTTTCTGAGATCCAGCGCGCGTTCGAAATCGGCTTCGTGATCCTCCTGCCATTCCTCGTCATCGACCTGCTCGTCGCGTCGATCCTGACCGCCATGGGCATGATGATGGTGCCGCCCGCCATCGTTTCGGCGCCGTTCAAGATCGCCTTCTTTGTGCTGACGAATGGCTGGATCGCGATTTCCGGCGCACTGGTGCGGGGGTACGGCTGATGGCCGCGCCGCCCGCACTCTCCGCGCCGGCGCTCCACCAGATGGGGCCGCAGATCACGCGCGCGCACAAGGCCGCGATCATCCTCGCCGCGCTCGGCCCCGAGGCCGCGAGGGCCATCGTGAGCGAGATCAGCGACGCGCATCTCAAGGCCTTCGCGAAAGCATTCGGCGATCTCAAATCCGTGCCGCCCCAGCTTCTCCATGCGGTGGCGCGCGAATTTCTCGTGGAAGTCGACCGCTTCGGCGCCGAGCTTGCCGGCGGGCTCGCTGAAGCCTCGAGGCTCCTTGAGGCGCTCGCGGGCGAAGAGCGCGTTGCGCGCCTTCGCGCCGGGAGCGCGGGCGGCGGCGCACAAGGCGTCTTTGCGCGTCTCGAACTCGCCGACGCGCGCGCGCTCGCCGTCTATCTCGCCGCCCAGCGCCCGGAAGTCGCGGCCGTCGTCCTCGACGGGCTTTCGGCCGAGAAGACGGCGGCGATCCTCGATGCGGGGGATGCGTCCTTCGCGCAAGGAGCGCTCATCGAACTCACAAAGACCCGCAATACGCCGGGCGCATCGAAAGAGATTATCGCAGCGGGCGTTGAGTGCGACTTCCTCGGCCCGCTCACAGCGGCGCCGCCGGGCGGCGGCGCGGCGGCGATCGTCACCGAAATCGTCAACTGCCTGCCCTCGGCCAAGCGCGACGCCCTGCTCGCCCATCTCGACAGGGAAGACGCAGCTGCGGCCAAGGCCGTGCGCAAGGCGCTCATCATGTTCGAGGACCTCCATGCGCGGCTGCCAGAAAGCGCGCCGCCCATCCTCATTCGCGAGATCGACAAGGAGACATTGCTCAAAGCCGCGAAATACGGCCGCATCAATGCGCCGGACACGGTCAAATTCCTCTTCGGCGCCGTCTCTAAACGCATGGTTGAGCAGTATGAGGAAGAGATCGCCGCGATGGGCGAGCTGACGCCCGCCGAGGGCGAAAACGCCCAGCGCAAGGTGATGAGCGCGGTGCGCCGCCTCGCCGCCGCGGGAAGCCTCAAGATCAAGCCGATCGCCGCTGACCCGGCATGAGCGGGTCGCCGCCGGCATCGCCAACATCTCTAATGTGGGGGGAAGATCTGCAAGGGCGCCACGCGGAGGTACAGCCGTTTCCGCGTTGTTGGGGCGCAAGTGGGGGCAAGACGGGGGTCTGAGAAGACGGTTGACGCGCCGGCGCCGCATTCGATCCGCCCGAAGAGCGCGGCTCAGCGCCTCCATGAGTGCGCGAGCGTCGTCGGCCGCGCCGGGCAGCAAGACGCATTCTGTTTCAGTTTCTGTGTTCGGCTCGATCTTCGCCACGTGACGCCCGCCTCCTCATGCGGATCATGGCGATGATGATACGTGCGGCGCCGAGGTGTAGGATAAGTCGGGCCTTGCTCGCCCGGCGCGCGAAAACCTCGCGCAGAGCGGGCGCCCGCGTCGGCGATTTCATCCGGAGGCGGAAGGAAGCGCCCTCACCCGGATTTGCTGGCGCAAATCCTTGCCTCTCCCAAGGGGGGAGATATATACTTGACTGACGGGAATCGAACATCCACATCCGCCGGGCGTGACAGGCCGGAACTCGAAATCGAAATAAGCCCTGAGATGATCGAGGCGGGGATTGAAGCTTATTCGCTCTATGGTCTAGAGGATGACCCTTCCGAAATCGTCATTTCTGTCTTTGAGGCGATGGTAGGGAAATCTGACCCGCGCGTTTGCGCGCGGCGGCGCTTATCAGATTGATGGCGGCCTTAACGTCTTCGTCGGCGAAAACCAACGCCATACGGAGAGCGAGCATCATCGATAACACGATGAACATGTCCCGAGGAAGCTTTGCTCCACCGGCGCGGTTCAAGAGTTCTTTAGCGTCACCGCTGAGCCTGAGCGCTTTCCCCAAGTCGTCTCCTGAAACCTCAGCTTCATAAGCTGCGAGGACTTTCGTGAGATCGATAATCTCGGGAGTATTGAAAGTGATTTCGACGCGAGCATGTGCCGCCGCGTTTCGCATCTCTCTTATAACGTGAAGCATGTCGCGCTCTGCAGGCAGCACCAAGCCCATTGCGCAAGCAAGATCGATTTGAGAGCCAAAAGACGATAGCGGCCTGTCCACACCAAAGAGTTTGGTTTTCAGCTCAGGGCCAATCCCTGGCATGTGGCCGACAATCAGTTCCCGAAGAAAGTCGTGTAGCCACGACCCAACCAAAATTATGGCGGCACGGTCGCTTTCGCCCGTAAAAGCTTCCTGAAGCGCAGAAGCTTCAGCTACCGCCGCCGTGCGATAGTATTTTTTTAGGCGTTCACGCGCTCTCTCTCCGCGTGCCATCCATAAAACTTTCTATGCTGAACCCCGCCGCACAGTGCTATAAGGCACGCATGGCGGCCAAGAAAGATGAAGGAGACAGCGTTGAGCAGATCGAGCGCCGGTTGGACCGGGCGCTTCGCCGTTCCTTCAAAATGCCGCCGCCCGCGCACGCCGATAAGGAAAAGCAGGCGCGCCCCGCTACCGCGAAGCGCGCCAACGCAAGAAAGCGCGCGCCTTCTGCTTAGGCGTGCGCCGCCTTGTCAGGCTGTCGATACATGAGGCGCTTGCCTTCTGCACCCTTGATGGCCCGCGTCGTGCGCTCGGCGTCGTCAACGCCAAGACCGGCGCGCTCGTTGTATCGGAAATCGAACTCCGCGAGGTAGCGCTTCAAGTGCGCTTCTGAGACGTGATGATAGGTGCCGATCACGCCGCGCTTCAAGATTGAGAAATAGCCCTCCAGCGTGTTCACGTGCGCGTCGCCGCGAACGTATTCTTCAATCCCGTGGTTGACCTTGCCGTGATAGGCGAACTCTTTGCCGACAGGGCGATACTGGCTCGCTTCATCGGTCATGAATTTCGACGCGCGATCGATTTGTGTCACGATGATCGGGCGCAACGTCTCGCCGGTGACGTTAGCAACATGAAACGAGCGGACCTTGCCGCCGCGTTCGACCAGCGAGAACGCGATTTGCTTACCGTGCATCCCGATGTTTTTCTTGTTGCGCTTGTGGCGATGCTTATTGCGTTCTTTGCCGCCGATAGCCGTTTCGTCGGCCTCGACGATTTTGCCCTTGCCGCCCAACGGGTCCGCTTTGCCCTTCGCGGGCGCCATCGCCTCACGGATGCGGTGCGCCATGAACCATGCGGTCTTGTAGGTTACGTTGAGCGTGCGGTGCAGTTGGTGAGCGGAGATGCCCTTTTTGCTCGACGCCATGAGACGGAACGCGAGGAGCCATTTATGCAGCGGCACATGGGAGCGCTCGTAAACGGTGCCGGAGCGAACCGTGAACTTGTCCTTGCACGCCTCACAATAGAACCAGCCCGCGCCCATGGACTCCCCGCCAAGCGGGCGGGCGTCGTCGGTCGCGCCGCAATGCGGGCAAACGACGCCATCCGGCCATCGCACCGCTTCAAGGTGCTTACGGGCGGCCTCCTCGTTCGAGTAGACCGGATGCGAAAGTTCAACGGGGGTCATGGGCTCTCTCCTGAACCCTTAGATGGGGAGGCGAGCCCTGTCAGTCAAGTATATAATTGCCCCCAAGGGAGAGGCTGCGCGTCCCTATTCGGACTTCGGCTCCGCCTGGGGCTGCTGCTCCTGCGGCGGCGCCTGTTTCGCGTCGGCTTCAAGCGCCGCCTCAAGCTGCGCGATGACCTTTTCGATGTCCCCGATCTGATCGGCATTGAGCACGCCGGCGCGACGAACGACGCGCAGATCGTCGAGCGCGCCGCGATAGTCGCCCGCCTCCAGCCGCGCGCCGGCGCGCACCTGATGAAAGGCGCTCAGCTCCGCCTTGGTGAAGTTCCAGCCGTATTCCTCTTCGATTTCCGCCAGCCGTGCGAGCGCCTCGGGACCGCCGCCGTCCTGGCGCGATTTGCGCTGCGCGCTCATCAGAGCGCTCATCAGCGAACCGCGGATGCGCATGTCGGGAGGGATCTTGTACGAACTCGTCAATTCGAACGAGATGGTGGTCTGGACGCCCTTGCGCCGGGTCGGCTGGCCGTTGCTCGTCGCCGGCTGATAGCGCCATTTCGCGACGGACTTCTCGGCCTCCCCATTGAGGCATCCATTGGTCGATTTGACGGTCCTGATATTCTCGGTCGCGCCCTCCGCCGACACATCGAATTCCACGAGGACAAATTCGCGATCGTCCGCCCGGCTCATGCACTTTTCGGGATAGCGCGGTGGAACCCGCACGAGAGGCCGCGCATCGAAGTCCTGAAGGGCGGCTTGCTGTTGCATGACGAATGTAAACGTCGTCTCCATGTCCGTCTGTTCAGCGGCGGCGCCGTCGATGCGCCGCGGCTCGAAGGTCCAGCTGCGCACGGCGGCGATGGCCGTTTCGTTGAAGCAGGCGTCCGTCGAGCGCGTGACGCGGACATTCTCGGGAAGCCCCTTGCGCGACACGTCATAGGCGACCGTCACGCGCTGCGGCGCCGGCGTCGCGCCAGCCTGGGGCAGGCACGACGATGGAAAGTCAGGAGGCCGACGATTTGCGGACGTCGCGGGCGTCTCCGCGCCGATTGCGGCCGTCGTCCCGGCGACGAGAATGGCCGCCATCCAGAATATCCTGCGCATCCACGCTCCCTTTTTATTGGCGGCGGCTCAATCCTGCTGCTCGGTATTGCGAATAATACACCAGCGCCTCAATGTGTCACTATCCAGCCGAAAGACTGCGGGGTCGGGCGACAGACATCGGCGGTTCGAAATTCGCCCTATTGAGGCTCGGTCTTCTTCTTCTCGGCCTCTTCGAGGGCTTTCCGCAGCTTCTCGGCTTCGTCGCGCGAAACGAGCGGATCGTCGCGCAGCGTCCAGCCGGGTTCGACGGCCTTCGGCCCGATATCGGGCTGGCCGAGCGTGCGGTTGAGGTTGGCGGATCCGTCCGCCGCCTGATTGTTGACCGGGTCCTGGCTCTTCCTGAAGTCCTTCAGGGCGTCGACGGCCGCGGCATCCTCGATGGCCCCGCCGACTTCCGCGCCATAGACGTCGGAAGGGGCGACGCCCGCTCGTCCGGCCGCGCGGTCCTTCTTCAGCAGGCGGACGGCTTCGGCCCAGTCCTCCCTGCCGACGCCCGGACGCCAGCCGGACTTGATCTCGGTGCGCCCGGCGCACTCGGCC
>JBEBFW010000205.1:0-6301 GCA_040081755.1 Parvularculaceae bacterium | reverse complement strand
GCGTGATGAACCGGACCGATCGTTCCAGCGATCGCGCCATAGATGTCGCCCCTTGTTCCCCTCAAAAGCCCAATCGACGCCCGCCGCCGCGGATGCAGCCCCGCCAACAACCTAAGGGAAGATTCCCCGGTCGGGAATGCCCAACCGGCGCTGAGGGGCGATCTGTCACTCGCAATTTGGGCGCAAAACGCATCGTGAGCTCGGCGGCCGGCCGCAACCGCAAGAGGAATCGCCCTGGCGGCGGCCCGCCGACGGCCGCCCGCCGGTTAATGTGGCGCAGATTGTGCGTGGTGGGACGATCTCGAAGGATTGCGGCTCATGTCGTTTGCTGCGAGGACCGCCTGCGCTGCGGCGGCGTTCATGCTGGCGAGCCTTGGCGGGCGCGCCGCTGCGGGCGATGTCGCGGTCGATCTCACGGTCGGCATGGAATCGACGTCCGTGTTCCGGGGTTACCGGGCCCAACGGCTCAATCCCAATCCCTATCTCGTTCTCGATCTCGAATGGGATGCGCTCTATGCCGGCCTTTACGCGGCGCCCGTCGCCTTCGGCGAGGAAGAGAATGCGATCCTCATGGGTTACGCCGGATACGCTCCGTCCGCCGCCGGCCTTGAGTTCGACTTCGGCATGGGCGTCTACGCCTTTCCGGATTCGCATGTCTTCGAGATTGACGCCGACGGCGACGGATCAACCGATCATGCCGGTCGCAAGGGATTGGTCGAGCCCTACGCCGGCGTCGCTCGTGCGGCCGGCGGATTCGTCATCGAAGCGTTTGTGTTCTACACGCCGGACAATCTCGGCGAGACGGGGCCCGGCTGGTACGCGAGCGCCGAAGCCGAGCAAGTTTTGGGCGAGGGGTTCGCCCTGGTCGGCGCTTATGGCGTCAGCCGGTTTAATGACGATCGGCTCAATGATGATTACGACGATTGGCGCGTGTCGCTGGAGAAATCGCTGTTCGGCTTCGACCTGAAGCTCCGCTACAGCGACACGGTAGGCGCGCCAGGGCCCGACAACCGCACGCTCGCGCTCGTCGTCGAACGGCCGTTCAGCCTGCTTTCTTCAGCACACGAAGATGACCAGACTTTTGAGAAGGTCCGCAATCGCTGGATCATCGACAAATGCCGCCTGAGGGCGGGGCGCTAGCGCTTAGCCCAGAATGTTCGGTTGTGTCGGGTCGCGCGGCTCGAGACGCCAGCCGTCGCCGCGATCGCAGGCGACGCCGGCCCAACGATCCGTGTCGCCGAACAGCGTCAGCGTTTGCGAGTAGTCGCGGCACAAGGCGGCCCGGCGGACCGGGCCTCCTGCAAGTTCAAGCTCCGTACCCGGCGCTTTCTTGGCGAGGCTCTCATGGACGTAGCCTTTGACGCGTCCGCCGATCGCCACAAGATAGAATGGCCGTCCGACCGTCTTGCCAACCACATCGACCGCCGCGCCGCCTTCAAGCGTCGCCAAAATTCGCGCATCCGCCGCCGGGCCGGCGCGCAGATTGGCGTTGCCGGTCAGCGCATGCAGGCCAAGCTCGGTCTCGAAGGAATAACCGAGATCGAGGCCAGGATCGGCGGGCAGAAGCGTGCGCGGGTCCGGCTTCAGGTTGCCGATCCGATAATCGCCGGGAACGACGGTTCCGTTCGCCGGCCCCGTGCCCCAGCTCTGACCGACGCCCTTCCGCCCGCGCTCCATGGCGCCTAGAAAAACGGGATAGAGCGCCTCTTGCGCCGACCCGGGAAGGCGAGGTCCAAGCCTCGAATCCGCTGCGTAATTGGGGCGGCCCGCGCCTCCGATGATGGATGGGCCGCTCGTGCAAGCGGACAGCAGCAGGGCGGCGAGAAGGGCGATCTTCTTCATGGATGAATTTCCGTTGGTTAAGGGAGTCTTAGCAGGCGATGGACTTAGGGCAATGGGGCCAGTTCACTTTGGCGCGCCTTCAATCTCGATGCGCCGCGCCCCCGCAATCCCTACGGAATTTTTACATCTTGTTTCGCATAGTCCGATCCGACTTGTGGAGTGCGTGGAATGTCGGGCGAACAGTCGCGACTAAAGCAGCTTATATCGCTGGCCAAGGAGGATTCCGCGGAGAAACGCGGCGCCCTCCTGCGCGAGATCACCGATGTCTTCCTGGCGGCGCCCGATCGATATACGTCGAGCGAGATGCAGCATTTCGACGTCATCATGTCGAAGGTGACGGAAAGCGTCGAGGCGCAATTGCGCCGCCAGATCGCGGAAAAGCTCGCCGACTCGCCGACCGCGCCCAAGGGATTGCTCCGTCAGCTGGCGCTCGACGAAATCATGGTCGCCGAGCCGGTGCTCAAGAGAAGCACGGCGCTTTCAGAAGAAGACTTGATCCGCGTCATCCAGCAACGCGGCCAGGAGCACATGAGGGCGATCAGCGAGCGCCGGGAGCTTCCTGAAACGGTGTCCGCCGCCCTCGTCGATCGCGGCGACAAGGATGTGCTGGTCTCGGTCGCCAACAACAAGGGCGCCAGGCTCAATTCGGAGACGATCGAAAAACTCGTCGAGCATTCGCGCGCCATCGGCGAGCTTCAGGCTCCAATGGCGGGACGTTACGATCTCCCGCCCCAGCTGCTGACGCAGATGTATTTCTTCGTTTCTTCGGCGCTGAAGAAAGAGATTCTGAAGCGTTCCGACATGCTCGACCCGGCGCTCATCGATGAGGCGGTCGAGTCGAACCGGCAGAAGATTCTGACGAAAGCCGTGTCGGAAGCGCAAGGCAGCGTCGATGCGGCGCGCGCCTTCATTCGCGACCGCATCGCGCAGAATGCGCTCAACGAGAGCCTCCTCAAAGATCTCGTCGAATCGCGGAAATCGACGGAGTTCCTCTACGGCTTCTCCCACTTCGTCGGCATCGACACATCGACGTCGCAGCGCATTCTGGGCGATCGTTCCTGGGAATCCCTCGCCATCGCCTGCCGCGCGTCCGGTCTGGAGCGCCAGACCTTCGCCAAAATCGTGTTCGGACTGCAGAAGAACGCCGATGAGCAGCAAAAGGCGCTGCGCATTCTCGACCTCTATCTGAAGATACCGCAGGAAGCGGCCGAGCGCGTCATGCGCTTCTGGCGTGTGCGCTCGCAAGGCGCTTCAAGCGACCAGCGAAAGAAGCGCGTCTCCCTTCACGAACTCGCCGAGCGCGCGGCGTTGTAAAAGGGGCCGGCAATCCGGAAGGCTTGGTTCCTGATCGGTGTAAAGTCGATTCTGCGAATTGGACAGCTGAAGGGTGGACATGACCGGAAACTGACTGAATACATCATCATTGGCACGATGCTGAGCTTCGGCTGGGGCCTGGCGGTCGCGGAACTCACTCGAAGGGCTATCGGATGGGGCTAGATAGACCGCCATGATGCGTAAGGTCCCGCCGCCCGCCTCCCCGGACGCCTATGTCGCGAGCCTCAAGGGCTGGCGCCGAGAGCGCGTGGAGATGCTGCGCGCGGCCGTGCTGAAGGCCGCGAAGTTCGAAGAAAAGATAAAATGGGGCCACATCGTCTATTTTCTGAACGGCCCGGCGATCCTCATTCGCGCGGAGGAGAGCCGCGTGCTTTACGGCTTCTGGCGCGGCAAGCAGCTCCTTGAGATAGAGCCGCGCATGACGGGCGGCGGCAAGTACGAAATGCGCACGCTCGATTTGCGCGAGGGCGAGGAGATTGCGCCGGCGCGGGCTCTGCGCCTCGCCAAGGAAGCGGCGGCGCTCAACCGCAAGCTCGGCGACCCAACGCGAAAAGCCTGACACGCCGGGCGTAGGGCGGATGCAATCCGCCAACAGTCTTGCCGCGCGGCGTTAAGCGCGATTGGAAAAGCGGCGGATTGCATCCGCCCTAGGCGCATCAAAGCGCCGAGAGGGCCGCCATGCCCGCGAGCACGATCAGCGCCATGAACACTGTCTGGCCCACCATCAACAGGATCGGTTTGGGGCCGACCTCAATGAGCTTTTTGAGTTCCGTCTTCACGCCGAGCGCCGCGATCGCGGTGACGAGGCACCATTGAGACATCATCGCGCCGGAGGACTGCACGACCTCCGGAACGACGTTGAAACTGTTTATCATGGCGAGACCAAGAAACGCGGCGGCGAACCAGGGGAGAAGCGGGGGCCGCTCGCCGTCCTTGCGCGCCTGACGGGTCGCCAGCGAAATCGCCACGACCACGGGCAAGAGGAGCGCGACGCGCATGAGCTTCACGATGGTGGCGGTCTCGCCCGCCTTGTCGGAAATCGAATAGCCGGCCCCCACGACCTGGGCGACGTCGTGGATCGTGGCGCCGAGAAAGACGCCCGCCTGCGTGTCGTCCATGTTCAGCATCGCGATGATCGCCGGATAGACGACCATGACGATCGTTGAAAGCGTCGATACGCCGATGACGGTGAAGAGCGTCGTGCGCTGCTTGTCGGGATCGTCGGGCAGCGCCTGCGAGATGGCGAGCGCGGCCGACGCGCCGCAACTCGCCGTGGCGCCGCCCGTCAGCACGCCGAATGATTTCCGAAAGCCCATGGCGCGCGCCGCGAAAACGGAGGCGGCGATGGTCAGCGCCACGGCGGTTGTCGTCAGCAACGCAGTCTGCCAGCCGAGCGAGGCGATCTCGCCCGCCGTGATGCGCAGCCCGAGGAGCGCGACGCCGGTGCGTAGAACAGTGCGCGAGGCGAACTCCACGCCCCTGACGCAGGGGCCCGTCGCCGAGAGGAAGTTCATGGCGATGCCGAGCAGCAGCGCCATCAGCATGGTCGGGGCGCCGTAATGCTCCGAGAGAAAGGTCGCGGCCGCGGCGATCGTCACGCAGATGACAATGCCCGGCGCCAGCAGCCTCGCGCTGTCGAGCCCGGCGCCGATGCGGCGCTTCAAAGTGTCTTCAGATTGAGCGGCGTCAGTCATGGGGTCAGCTGTCATGAGTTTGGCGGCGGCGTGTCTTTAGAACGGGAACGCCTTCCTGTCCGCAGACGAATTGCCGCTGACCCTGTCGCCAGAATTACGCCTCGGCTGTGCGAAGGCGCCGCCCGCCTCTGCATTTACCTTACTTTCCCACGCCGCGGCGCGCGCACGCGCCGCGCATTATTCCCGCTACGGATGAATACGCGCGGGAACGTGGAAAACTTCTTGCGTCGTCCGTCTACACCATGTATATTCCTCGATGAGGCGGCGGGCCTTCGGATTTTCAACGGCCTTGCGCGACGCTCAATAGCTCCGGCCAAATCGGCGGCAAGGTCAGACGGCGCATCCAGTTCGCCGTCTCAAGCTCCGCCGTGGACTGCGCGGAAGCGAGCGGGACGCAATCGTCAGCGAAGCCGGGATCTCCGCCTTGCGCCAGGCTCTCTCCGAGCCGACGTCCGCTCTTTGACATTGTGAATATGGAACGCCGTGTCGGCCTTGATGCTGTCCGGCGTTGGATAAAAAAACCTCCGCCGACCCCCAGGGTTGCGCGAACAGGAGAGCCGTGCGCCTCCAGCCGCACGCGCCTCTCTTATTCGATGCGCTGCTCCGGGAGGTTGGCAAGGAATGATCGTCCTTGCGCGCAGCCGGATCGTCACATCACGATGATCTCGGCGTGAAGTGCGCCGGCCGCCTTCACCGACTTCAGGATGTCGATGAGCTCGCGCGGGCCGACGCCGAGCGCGTTGAGGCCCTCGATGAGGTCGGCGAGGCTGGCGCCGCGCGCTACGCGGCCGATCCTGGCGTCGGCGCCCGTATCGACGCCTACCTCGGTGTCGGGCAGCACGATGGTCTCGCCGCCGGGCGAGAACGGGTTCGATTGCGAGGCGCCCGGCCGCTCGCGCACGGCGATCGTGAGGTTTCCCTGCGTCACGGCGAACTCCGACATCTGCACGTCGGCGCCGAGCACGACCGTGCCAGACTTCTGGTCGATGACGATGCGCGCCTTCTGCTCCGGCGCGATGCGCAGGTTCTCGACCTCAGCGAGAAGCCGCACCGGTTCGAGTCCGCTCTTCGCAACGTCGATCTCGACCGTGCCCGGATCGGACATGCGGGCGATCCCGGGCGCGAGCCGCGCGTTGATCGCCGCTTCGATGCCAGCGGCGGTGGTGAAATCGGGCGCCCGCAGGGCGAGGCGCACGCGGGTCATGCTAGAGAAATCGTAGCGCACCTCGCGCTCGACCCGCGCGCCTTGCGGAATCGAACCCGTTGTGGGCGAACCGAAGGTCACCGAAGCCGCCTCGCCTTCGGCCGAAAAGCCGCTGGCGAGAACCGGCCCCTGCGCCACGGCATAGACCTTCCCATCCGCGCCGGTCAGCGGCGTCTGGAGCAGCACGCCGCCCTGCAGTGTCTTGGCATCGCCCATCGAGGAGACA
>JBEBFW010000204.1:0-6324 GCA_040081755.1 Parvularculaceae bacterium | reverse complement strand
GCAAAGACGGGCTTACGAACGCTACTTCGCGTTCCTGCAGAAGAAGTTGAGCTTGTTGCCGTCGATATCGCGGAAATAGCCGGCGTAGAAGCTTCCATCCCCGCGCGGGCCGGCCGGCCCCTCGTCCTTGGCGCCGAGTTCGATCGCCTTCTTGTAGAGCTTGTCGACCTTGGCGGGGCTATCTACCACGAGCGCCGTCATGGTCCCGTTGCCCCAGGTAGCAGGAAGGCCGTTGAACGGCTTGATGATGCCGAGGCCGGGCTTGTCCATGCTCTCGCCCCAAGCGATGAAGCCTTCGCCCTCCATAAGGCGCTTGGCGCCGATTTCGCCGAGCAGCTGGTCGTAGAACTCCGCCGCGCGTTTGAAGTTGTTGGTCCCGAGCGTCACATAGCCGATCATCGTCGTCTCCGTTGTTATGCGAAGTTGCAGGTTAGAGGTGCGAGGTCACGGTCCGCAGGCGAATTGTCCGCCTTGCGTCGAAGGCCGCAACCTGCGCCCTCCGACCCGCAACCTCAAGACTGTCGAATCACGCCTCCGCAGCTTCGCGCTCGTCTTCGGCGTCGCCCGCGAGCATCTCGTCGGCCACGATGCCGGCGTTGGCGCGGATCTGTTTTTCGATGGCCGCGGCGACGTCCGGATGGCCTTTGAGAAAATCCTTGGCGTTTTCGCGGCCCTGCCCGATGCGCTCGCCGTTGAAGGAGAGCCAGGCGCCCGACTTCTCGACCACATTGGCCTTGACGCCGAGGTCGATAAGTTCGCCGTTCTTGGAAATTCCTTCGCCATACATGATGTCGAACTCGACCTGCTTGAAGGGCGGCGCGACCTTGTTCTTCACGACCTTGACGCGCGTCTGATTGCCGACGACGTCCTCGCCCTTCTTGATCGCGCCGATGCGGCGGATGTCGAGGCGCACCGAAGCGTAGAATTTCAGCGCATTGCCGCCGGTCGTGGTCTCGGGCGAACCGAACATGACGCCGATCTTCATGCGCATCTGATTGATGAAAATGACCAGCGTGTTCGACTTGGAAATCGAGCCGGTGAGCTTGCGCAAGGCCTGGCTCATCAGGCGCGCCTGCAGACCGGGGAGTTGGTCGCCCATCTCGCCCTCAAGCTCGGCGCGCGGCGTCAACGCGGCGACCGAGTCGATGATAAGAACATCGACCGCGCCGGAGCGCACCAGGGTGTCGGCGATTTCGAGCGCCTGCTCGCCGGTGTCCGGCTGCGAAATGAGGAGATTGTCGAGATCGACGCCGAGTTTGCCGGCGTAGATGGGGTCGAGCGCGTGCTCCGCGTCGATGAAGGCAGCGACGCCGCCTTTCTTCTGGGATTCGGCCGCCACCTGCAAGGCGAGCGTCGTCTTGCCGGAGCTTTCGGGGCCGTAGATTTCGACAATCCGCCCCTTGGGCAGCCCGCCGATGCCGAGCGCGATGTCGAGCCCCAGAGAGCCCGTTGAAATCGACTCGATCTCAACGACCTCCCGGTCGCCGAGCTTCATCACCGAACCTTTGCCGAAGGCCTTGTCGATCTGTGAGATCGCCGCCTCCAGGGCCTTCTTCTTGTCCACGCCGTCCGCCTCCACCACCCGCAAATTCTGTCGCAACATTTCGCGCCGCCTTCCGTTGCTCCGCTGGGGCCACCCCCGTCAAGGGCTGCATCGTATCTGTTTTGTTCCCATAACGCAAGGATTTGTTCTTTTAATGTTCCTTAAACAGCTTTTATCGATACGGAGCCCAGGCGCGGCGATGAAACTGTTCACGCCTGGGGCCGCCTTAACCCGCCGAGACCAATCGCGATGACCAATCCTGCCGCGAACCCGCCGACGTGAGCCGCGTAAGCGATTCCCCCCTGCTCGGCTTCTTCAGTCTGCATGGTGTCGGCAATGGCTCCGTAGCCCGCGACAAGCTGCATCACGATCCAAGTTCCAAGGATAAAATAGGCAGGCACCGCGACGACACGCGGCCCGACGAGGACGCTGACCTGCGCCCGCGGAAACATAAGGAGATAGGCGCCGAGAACTCCCGCAATCGCGCCAGAAGCGCCGACGTTGGGAATTGCGGAGGATACATCGACAGCATACTGGGAAAACGTCGCCGCCAGGCCTGACGCCAAGTAAAACATAATAAATTGAAAGTGCCCGAAGCGGTTCTCGACATTGTCGCCAAAGATCCAGAGATAGAGCATGTTCCCACCGAGATGCATCCAGCCCGCATGCAGGAACATCGCAGTAAAGAGCGTCGCGGAATCGGCGGATGGATCGGCGCTGAAACGCTGCGGCACGAAGGCCCAGTTGAGAACGAACGGCTCCCCCCCGAGGATCTCCAGGTAGAAGGCGACGGCATTTGCGGCGATGAGCGCAACGGTGACGAATGGCAGCCTCCGGCGCCCGCCATTCTCATCCCCGATCGGAATCATACCCGCCTCGCCACTCGGCCCCCTTGGGCAGAATGGCATGTCAGACAAGCAACTGAAACCGGTTCTGTCGGCCGGCTCCCGCGACCGCAGCTCGATCTGGCGGGAAGGCATCTGACCCTTTGAGATTGGCGCGCCCGGAGAGACTCGAACTCCCGACATCCAGATTCGAAGTCTGGCGCTCTATCCAGCTGAACTACGGGCGCGTCGGGGCGAGGAGGTAACAGGCCGCACTGCGCTTGGCAAAGAGTCACTTCAAAGGAGGGGGCGCCGCGCGCCGCGCGCGTTCGTGCAACGCCTCATGGAATTCGCGCAAGGCCTCGCCCAAGCGCTGGTCCGGGGCCTGGCCCAAGCCCTGGTCCGGGGCCCTGCTCCATGAAATTTCTCTTGCATTTCGGACCCTGCGCGCCCACATCACCCGCGACCAATGCTTTGGGCCGTCTATTAGGCCTCTGATCCAAGCTTTTTATACTCCAAAACATCGGGTCTCGTTGGGCCGGGTTATGACGCCCGGCCTTTGTTGCCATGTCTTGAAAAGGAGATAAAATGGCTACTGGAAAAGTGAAATGGTACAACTCGCAAAAGGGCTACGGCTTCATCGCCCCCGATGACGGCGGCAAGGACGTGTTCGTTCACGCGACGGCCCTCGAATCGGCCGGCCTGCGCGCCCTCAATGACGGCCAGGCCGTCAGCTATGAGACCCAGATGGATCGCGGCAAGGTGTCCGCTTCCCAGCTGAAGCTCGCGTAACTACCTGAATTTGCGGGCGGACGGCTTTGGCGCGTTCGCCCGCGATCCTCGAAAGGAATTATGAACAGGCCCCGGCTTGAGACGATGTCGCGCGCCCACCGATACAAGGTTGGCGAGGAAGTCGCGCTCGCGCGGGGCTTCGGCTATGCGCGCACGGCCGGCGCGTTCTACGAGATCGTCGCGCTGCTGCCCTCGGACGGCGCGCATTTTCATTATCGCATTAGGGCGACCACCGAACCGTTCGCGCGCGTCGCCGCTGAGAACGAACTTTCTCCGCGCATCCTGCGCGCGTCCTGATTCTAGAACCCCATCCCCACGGAGACGACGATGCCCAAGGGCGAGCACCGCAGCAACAAGGAAAAGCGCAAGCCGAAGCAGAAGAAGCCAGCGGCCTCTGCCCCGTCTGCAAGCTCGGGAAACTACACGCCCAAGATCGGCGGGTCGTCCAGCGACTCCAAGAGCGGTCGCGGGGACAAGCGATGAACTGGCGCCTCGGGCCGCCCAAGCGGCCTGCGCCGCGCCCGGCGGGCGTTTCACCAGCGGCGCGCCGCGAAGGGCGCAACCGGGCCGAAGCCGCCGGTCTCGAAATGGCTGAGCAAGAAGCAAAGCTCCGCCGCGAAAAGAGCGAGCGGCTCAAGAAGCTTCGCGTCGCGCGCGACGCCGCGGACGCCAAGGGCTCCGCCTGAAGTTTGCCAGCCGACACTGACCGGCGTCCTTGCCTGCAACCATCGGTCGTCTGACTTTAGCGTGACCGAAAGCAGCCCCGTGCGGGCGCCTAGGAGTCGCGTCGCCCGCCGGCAGCGCCCGCCCTTATTGCTGCGCTGCAAAATAAAGCCGCCAAACCGTAGGGCAGTGCCCGCTTTCCAAACGATTTCGCCCGAGTGTCCGATTCGGGACACTTTACAAGCAAGCGCCTGCAGCAGGAGAATGGCCGAGGTTTATGGGGGCTAGCTGTGGGGGCAGGCGCCGAATTCGGACGCCTGCGGATCGTCGGCATCCGTCGATAGTTTCAAAATCAGAGAGGGCCTCGCGCCGCGCGGGGCCCGGAACTTGCGTGACCGCTCTGGGGGAACGCGATGGGGACCGGCGAGGCTCCGCTTTGAGCTGCCTGGCGTTGGGGAGAGATGCTTCCGGAAGCGAAACTGAACCTGCGGGGAGGGCTGCGGCTGACCTACGCTGCGGCGCTCCTTGCCGTGTTCGTCGTCGGCGCAGGCGCCGGCGGCCTGGCGAGCCGTGGGCACTTGCTCTCGTGGCTGCGCGAGGCTTTTGCCGCGCCCGCACCGCAACCGGCGCATGAGGCGCAGCAAATCGACGGGGCCGGCCCGCGCCGCCACAACACCCATCTTCACGCCATCGACCTTCAGCGCCTCCCCTTGACCGGCGTTTCCGGAACCGGCGGCGGCATCGAGGAAATCGGCGACGGGCGGCTTTTCTATGCGACGGGCCACGGCGCCTTCGGGCTCATCGATCTCGACGGCGCGCAGCATGTTGCGCCCTTCCGTATCGAGATGAACGAAGAGGCGCTGAAGAAGAATCCGGTCTTCAACGCGCCGACCTTCAACTTCCACTGGTTTCGCGTGACCGACATTCTGGCGACACCGCTTGGCGGCGGACGCTACCGGCTGCTTGTCGGCCATCACATCTATGACGAGACGCAGCGCTGCGTCAGCTTGAATCTCAGCCGCGCCGAAATCACGGTGAAGGACGACGCGGTCTCGCTCAGCGCGCCATTCAGGATCATTTTCACCGCCGCGCCCTGCATCACCTTCTTCGGTCCCGAATGGGACAACGCCTTTTGGGGGCATCTATCGGGCGGGCGCCTCATCGGCGCGCCGGACGGGCGCGTGCTCTTCTCGACGGGCGATCACGGTTATTCCGGCGTCAGCGGCTATCCGGCGGTCGCCGCCGATAAGGGCTCGACCCTCGGCAAGATCCTCACAGTCGATCCGGAAACGGGCGCCTCGTCCATTTACGCGTCGGGCCTGCGCAATCCGCAAGGGCTCTTTCTCGACCGCAGCGGGCGGCTCTGGGAGACCGAGCACGGACCGCGCGGGGGCGACGAACTCAATCTCATCCGCGAGGGCGGCGATTACGGCTGGCCGTTTGACACTCTTGGTACGGACTATGGCCCGAAGCCCTGGCCGCTCGGCGAGCATAAAGGCCGCCACGATGGGCATGAGGGCCGCCGCGGCGGGGCCCTGCCGCCGGTCTTTGCCTTCGTGCCCTCGATCGGCGTGTCCAATCTCATCGAGTATCGCGGCGCGGCGTTCCCGCTCTGGCGCGGCGATCTGCTCGTTGAATCGCTGATGGACAGCTCGCTCTACCGCGTGCGGCTCGACGGCGAGCGCGTCGAGTACGTCGAGCGCATCAATCTCGGCGGCCGGGACGAAACGCGCCTGCGCGACATTGTCGAACTTCGCGACGGGCGCCTCGCGCTGTGGACCGACGCGAGCGCCCTCATCGTGCTCTCGAACCCTGACGCGGCGCGCGGCGCAAAGCCCTATCTCGACGCGGCGATCGTCCAGCGCGCGACCGCCGACATGTCGCCGGCCGAACGCGCCGTCGCGATCGCCGCCGGAGAAAATTACGGTCCCGGGACGCCAGCCATGCGCTCGCCCGCCGCCGCGCGCGGCATGCAGATCCATCGCGACCGCTGCCTCTCGTGCCACGCGGTGAACGGCTCCGGCAGCGTCGGGCCGACGCATCGCGGCCTGGTCGGCCGGCCCGTCGGCGCGCAACAGGCGAGAGATGCCGGTGTGGCCGATGGCGCCGCCGGCGCCGAGCGTGCGCAGGTGGCGCCCTCGGTCTGGTCCGGCGCTTCGGCCGCCGCCTTCGCGGTTCATCCAGAAAAGGCCCTGCCATCGTCGGCCATGGCCCCGGTGGCGCTCACGCCCGAAGAACAGCGCGACCTCGCCGCCTATCTCGAAACGCTGAAATAGCGCGGCCGCCCCGGGGCTGATGGGCCGGCCCGTCGAGGACGCGGACGCGCGTCCGGCTTCAACGCTTCGGGGAACGGCATCTAGGTGAACCGTACCGGGAATGCCGGAGGCTGGTTAGTTTGGGTTATTAGAGTCCGTTTGAGAACTACTCATGCGCGATCCGTCTGAGCAAGAGGCCGCCCATGGCGACGTGGATCATGGCTTCGGAGACGTCGAGGCGCTTTTC
>JBEBFW010000203.1:0-6340 GCA_040081755.1 Parvularculaceae bacterium | reverse complement strand
TTGCGGCCGCCGGCATCGCGCGCACTTTCCAGAACATCCGGTTGTTCGCCAATGTCTCCGCCCTGGAGAACGTGATGATCGGCCGCCACGTGCGCACGCGCGCGGGCGTGCTCGGTGCGGTGCTGCGCGATCGTGCCACGCTGCTGGAGGAGGCGGCGATCGACGATGTCCTCTCATTCGCGCGCGCCGTCCTTCTGTGGACGGACGACTTGTCGCTCGCCGAGACCTTGCGAGGTCCGTTCTGCGACCTCGATGAGCAATCGCTTCATGATCTCGCCTGTGGGCGCGAGGAGCCCTTGCGCGCCGTGCTGCGCCGGCGGGCGCCGGAGCGCGCCGAATGGGGGCGGGCCGAGGCCGCGATCGCCCGCGCTGAGCGCGTCGGGCGCGAGGAGGGCGCCTTCGCCTTCATCTCGCACCTTCTGGAGACGGGCGATCCGTCGGGCCGCAAGCGGCTTTATGGGCGGCTGTCGCCGTCGGCCGAAGAGCCTCTCAATGAACTCCTGCGCCAGGCCCTGGGCTATGAGCAAAACCATGCGCGCAGCCTGCAAGGTTTCCTCAACTGGGCGGAGCGAAACGCCGTCGAGATCAAGCGCGATCCCGATCAGTCGGGCGACGCTGCGCGCGTCATGACCGTGCACGGAGCGAAGGGTCTTGAGGCGCCCGTGGTGATCCTCCTCGACGCGCATCGGGGGCCAAATCTCACGCAACTCGGACCGCTGTTTTTCGGCGGCGCCCGCGGCGCGCTGTTCCCGGTCGTCTCCAGCTCCGGCAAGGGCGAGGGCGCGCTTGCGGCGGCGGTGCGCTCCGATGCGCGCCGCAAGGCCTATGAGGAATATCGCCGCCTGCTTTATGTCGCTGCGACGCGCGCCTGCGATCATCTCGTCGTCTGCGGCGTCGAACTCGGCAATGCGGGCGATCCCCACGGAAAGCCCGTCGCCGAAAAGACCTGGCATGCATTGGCGGAGGACGCTTTCGGGCGCTTGAGGGTGCGCGACGAGCGCGACGCCCCCTGGGGCGGCGCAATCCGCATCATCGATTGTCCGCAGGAGGTCGATGTCGAGGTCAAAGAGCAGTCTGCGGATAAAATTCCGCCGCCGCCGCCGCCGGCCTGGCTGTTCGCGCCGGCGGCGCGCGAAGGGCGCCGGCGCCTGGCCCCCTCCGCCCTCGCAGGCGACGGCGGTCCGGTCTACTCGCCTCTGCGGCCCAACGATCGCATGACCCGAGGCAAGGCTCTCCATCGTCTGATCGAGCTCTTGCCGCAAATCGCCGACGCGGCGCGCGCGGCGGCCGCCGACCGCCTTCTCGCCCGCAGCGCCGCCCACATCCCGGAAGCGGAGCGCGGGCGCTGGAGGGACGAGGCGCTTCTCGTTGTGCGCGACGGCGCGTTTGCCCCGGTGTTCGCCGAGGGCAGCCGCGCCGAAGTCGCCATCGCCGGCAAGGTCTCCGCCGCCGGGGGCGAGACATTCGTCTCGGGCAAGATCGACCGGCTCGCGCTCGCGGGCGACCGGCTTTTGATCGTCGATTACAAGACCAACCGTCCGCCGCCCAAGCGCATCGAAGACGTTCCCGAAGCCTATGTCGCCCAGCTCGCCGCCTATCGCTCACTTCTGCGCGATATCTACCCCGGCGCGCGCCTCGAGGCGGCGCTCCTCTGGACCTACGAAGCGCGCCTGACGCCGATTCCTCAAGAAATGCTCGATGCGGCGTTCGAGCGGTTCATCGCGGCGGCTTGAACTTCAGGCGAAGGCGCCTATCTTGATCGCTCGCCCGCCCATCAGGAGTTTGTTCAAAAATGGCCACCAGAAAAGTCACCGACGCCACCTTCCAGTCAGATGTTCTGCAGGCGGACAAACCAGTCCTTGTCGATTTCTGGGCGGAGTGGTGCGGGCCGTGCCGCCAGATCGGCCCGGCGCTCGAAGAACTCTCCGAAGAACTCAGCGGTTCGGTCGCCATCGCCAAGGTCAACATCGACGAAAGTCCGGAGACGCCCGGCAAATACGGTGTACGCGGAATACCTACGCTCATGCTGTTCAGCGGCGGCAAGCTCGCCGCGACGCTGGTCGGCGCCCGCCCGAAGTCGGCGATCGCCGCCTGGATCAAGGGCGAAGTCGCCAAAGCGGCGCCGCGCGTCAGCTGACGCTATTCGCCGGCTTTGACCGCGCGCAGTTTGGCGCGGCGGGATGAGGGCGGCGCGGTCAGCGCCTCGGCGATTCTCAGCGCCAATAGTCTGGCGATTTCAGCTTTCGAGGCGCGCGCAACCGCCTCCGCGCCGGTCGGGGTGAGTATCGTCACGGCGTTCTCGTCCCCGCCCATGGCGTCGCCCGAAACATCGTTGGCGACGATCCAGTCGCAGCCCTTGCGCCGGCGCTTCGCTTCCGCATTCGCCATGATGTCGTCCGTCTCGGCGGCGAAGCCGACGACCAGCGCCGGGCGGCCCTGCTTCAGCTGCGCGACCGTTTTCAGAATGTCGGGATTCTCCGTGAGCGGAATGGCGCCGATGCCGCCGCGCTCCTTCTTGATCTTTGATTTCGTTTCCGCCGCCGGGCGGTAATCGGCGACAGCGGCGCACATCACGGCGCAATCCGCCGGCAACGCGCCCTCGACGGCGGCCAGCATCTCGCGCGCCGTCTCTATGCGAATGATCGTCACGCCCGGCGGGACGGCGAGAGCGGTCGGTCCGGAGATGAGCGCGACATCGCCGCCGAGCCTTGCGAGCGCTCCGGCCAGCGCATAGCCCTGTTTGCCCGACGAGCGGTTGGCGAGATAGCGCACGGGATCCAGAGGCTCGTGCGTCGGGCCGGCGGTGACGATGATCCGCCTGCCCTTGAGCGAGCCGCCTGCGGTCCTCGCGAAATGAGCCTCGATCGCATCCGCGATTTCAGGAGGCTCCGCCATGCGGCCGGGTCCGAATTCCCCGCAGGCCATTTCGCCCTCATTCGGCCCGATGAAAAAAACGCCGTCTTCCGTCAGCGTACGGAGATTGCGCCGCGTCGCCCTCGCCTCCCACATGCGCACATTCATGGCCGGCGCCATCAATATCGGTTTGTCGGTTGCGAGCAGCGCGGTCGAGGCGAGGTCGTTGGCGAGACCGTTGGCGGCTTTGGCCATCAAATCCGCCGTCGCCGGCGCGACGACGACGAGATCGGCCGAGCGCGACAGCTCGATGTGGCCCATCTCTGCTTCGTCGGTGAGACTGAAGAGATCGGAATAAACCTTGTCGCCGGTGAGCGAGCCGACCGACAAGGGCGTCACAAACTGCGCGCCAGCGGCCGTCAGTATGGCGCGCGTCTTCACGCTCCGTTTCGACAGCTCACGGATGAGTTCGAGCGACTTGTAGGCGGCGATCCCGCCGCCGATGATGAGAAGGATGGAGCGTTCAGTCATGGTTCAGCTTTCGCGGCCGCGGCCTCATAACCGGGCCAGTTCGATCACGTCGAACCCGGCAGACGACGCTTTCGACAAGAGCCTTCGGTCATCGCTGATGATGGGCGCGCCGAACGACCGGCTCAGAGCGAGGTAGTAACAGTCGTATACGGGATGATCGAGATCGGCGGCGAGCGCGAGAGCTCGCGCTGAAAGCGCCTCGTCGATCGGCTCAGTGCGAAAATACTGGAATTCGGCCCCCTCGAAAACGGCCGCCAGCTTTTCCCGGCTCGCCACGCCGGCGCGATGGTACTTCCACATCGCGTTCCCGATCTCCGCCAGAATGAGACTTGGGGCGATGAGATCATAACGTTCGAAGGCGCGGCGGGCGCGGTCGGTCAAATCGTGCTTGACGAACCATTTCACCGCAACGCTGGCGTCGACGACGGCGCCGCTCATCGATCGCGGTCTTCGCGGATGAGGTCGGTCGCGTCGATGTGGGCGGGCGGCCCCATGTCGCAAATCTCTTGCATACGCCGCAGCAGATCTTCCTTGCTGGGAGCGCCCTCTCGTTTGATGATTTCCCTTATGGCTTGCTGAAGAGACTTTTTTTGTCGGGCGGCGCGTTTTTTCAGCCGCGCCAAAGCCACGTCGTCGGCATTGCGTATGAGAAGGTCGCCCATAATTCCTATGATATCACACTGATATCGCCTCGCAAGCGTCGCCCGTTGAGTCGAAAATATATCAATAGAGCCAGGCGATTATACAATCGCGCCAAGTCCGGCTTGCAGCCCCCCGGCGCGGAAGGGCGAGCGCGCAGGCGCCCGCGTCAGGTCGCCCAGCTGCGATTTCTCCTCGCGTCGTAGGTGGGTGCGGCAAACGCCTGTTGTTTTGCGTTTGGCCCGCCCAGCAACCCGCGCTCACCGCATCAGCGCGGCGGCCGCGGCGGCGAGCGCGGAGAGCCCGGCGAAGACGACCGCGAAGCGGGTCAAGCGCGCCTCGCGTCGGATCGTCCGCGCGAGGTCGGCCGACTTGTCGGTCGTCGACTTGCCGCCAGAATCGGCCGCGGCCTTCGCCGCCTCGCCGAGACGCTCGACATACTCCGGCAGGCGGGGGGCGATCTCGATGGCTTTCAAGGTCGCATCGCGCAGGCGCCGCGCCTGACGGCGCGGTCCGATTTCGTCCGCGATGTAGCTTCTGACGACCGGCGTCGCGGCCTCCCAGAGATTGATCGAGGGGTCGAGCGCGCGCGCGACCCCCTCGGTCGCCACCATCGTCCGTTGCAGGAGGATGAGTTCGGGCCGCAGGTGCATGTCGAATAGCGCGGTCACGTCGAAGAGCTGCTGGAGGACGCGGCTCATGTCGACGGCGTCGGCGCTCTTGCCGAAGAGAGGCTCGCCGACCGAGCGCAACGCGGTGGCGAAGGCGTCGACCGAATGGCCGGGCGGCACATAGCCGGCCGCGAAATGAACTTCCGCATTGCGCTTGTAGTCGCGGGTGATGAAGCCGTGAATGATCTCGGCGAAGGTCCGGCGGGTCTTTTCGTCGAGCCGCCCCATGATGCCGAAATCGAGCAGCACGAGGCGGCCTTGGGCATCGACCATCAGGTTTCCCTGATGCATGTCGGCGTGAAAGAAACCCTTGTGGAGCGCCTGTGTCAGAAACGTCTGGATGACGTTGCGCGCAAGGCTCCTGCGGTCGGCGCCGGCGCGGTCCAGCGCTGCGAGGTCGGCGATCGGCGTTGCGGCGATCCACTCGGTCGTCAGCACGCGCCTCGCCGAAAGCGGCCAGATGACTTCAGGGATGCGCACATGGGGCATCGACTTCATGTCCTCGGCGAGCGCCGAGGCGGCGCCGGCTTCAAGGCGCAAATCAAGCTCGATGGTCGCGGCGGCCTTCAGCGTATCGACGAAGCTGACTGGTTCGAGGCGCCGCGCTGTCTTCGAGAAACGCTCGACCAGCCGTGCGGCTCTGGCGAAGGCGCGCAACTCGTTGGCGGCGATCGCTTCGATCCTCGGGCGGAGGATTTTGACCGCCGCCTCACGGCCGTCTTTGAGCTTGGCGCGGTGCACCTGCGCGATCGAGGCCGCCGCGATGGGCTCGGAGAACTCCTCAAAGATGTCCTTGAGCGGCCGACCGAAGGTGCGCTCTATCTCGCTGACGGCCTCCGCCTGGCTGAAAGGCGGCATGCGATCCTGCAGGCGCCCGAGATCGCCCGCCATCTCGAAGCCGATGATGTCCGGGCGGGTCCCGAGCATCTGGCCGAGCTTCACGTAAGGCGGGCTCATGCCTTCGAAGGCGAGGGCGAGCCGCTCGCCGGGCCGCAGGTTCCGGCCGTTCTCGCGCGTTCGCGCTCCGATGCGCGTCAACGCACCGAAAGCCCGGACCGGCGCGGGGGCGAGATGCGCGAACTCCCTCGGCACGATGGCGTCGCGCCGCGCGAGGGTGAAAGCGGCGCCGAGGAGACGGGCGAAATCGGCGACCGCGCTGAGCATCAAAGCCGCCAGCCGGAATGAATGGCGACCACGCCGCCGGTCAGGTTCTCGTAGGAGACCCGCGAAAATCCTGCGCGGTTCATCATCAAGGCGAAGGCGTCCTGCCTCGGGAAACGGCGGATGGATTCGACAAGATATCGATAGCTCTCGCGATCTTTCGCGACGACTTCGCCGAGCCGTGGAATGACATTGAACGAATAGGCGTCGTAGACGGCCTGAAGACCCTCCGTAACCGGATGGGAAAACTCAAGACAGCAGAAGCGGCCGCCGATTCTCAGCACACGGCGGGCCTCGCCGAGCGCGGCCGCGATGTCGGCGACGTTCCTGATCCCGAACGCAATCGCGACCGCGTCAGCCGCGCGATCGGGGAATGGCAGGCGCTCCGCGTTCGCGCAAACGCGCAACAGGCTCGGAGCGGCTTGGCCCTTGCGGGCGGCGCCCGCGGCCAGCATGTCGATATTGATGTCGCAGATGATGGCTGT
>JBEBFW010000202.1:0-6359 GCA_040081755.1 Parvularculaceae bacterium | reverse complement strand
GGCCATGGCGGCGGAGTTGCGCGCGGCGGGCTTGCGGGCCGAAGTCTATCTCGGCGGCGCCGGCATGAAGGCGCAACTGAAATACGCCGACAAACGCGGCTCGCGCGCAGCCGTCATTCAGGGCTCTGACGAGCGAGCGCGCGGCGAAGTCACGATCAAGGACCTTGTTCTCGGCGCCGAGCTCGCCCGGGACATCGACGACAACGCCAAATGGCGCGAGGGCCAGCCTGCGCAGGTCTCGGCGCCGCGTGGGAAGCTGGTCGAGGAAGTGAAACGCGTGCTGGCGCGAACGCGTGCCTGAGCGACGTTCGCGGGGGAGGGGCTTTGAGATGAGACTATTGGTTCTTGCGCTGACGATACTGGCGGGCGCGGCGCACGCCGCGCCGCTCTCAGATCCCGCGCTTGAGGCGCGAGCCGCGCTCATCCACGACAAAGTCACCGCCATCGACACGCATGTCGATATTCCGCTCGATTTCGCCACCGACGCGATCGATCCTGGCGGGTTCACTAAGTCGCAGGTAGACCTGCCGAAGATGCGCGCCGGCGGGCTCGATGCGCCCTTTTTCATCGTTTACACGCCGCAAGGTCCGCTGACGGATGAAGGCTACAGGAAGGCGTTCGAGATCGCTTTCACGCGGCTTTCCGCCATCCATCGGTTCGTGAACGCCTATCCCGATGAAATCAGGCTCGCGCGCAGCGCCGCCGAGGCGCGCCGCATCGTCAAATCGGGGCGCAAAGTCGCCTTCATCGGCATGGAGAACTCGTTCCCGTTGGGCCCGGCGCCGTCGCAGGAGGCGATCGACGACATGGCCCGGCAGGGAGTCCGCTATGCCGGGATTTCCCATTTCGGGCACAACCAGTTCGGCGATTCCTCCAACCCAAACACCGAGGGCGGCGACGCACCAGAAAAATGGGGCGGCCTTTCGCCCCTTGGCCGCGATCTCGTCGCCATGCTGAACAAGGCCGGGATCATGGTCGATGTGAGCCATGCGAGCCGCCAGGTGATGATGCAGGCGGTCGAACTTTCGAAGGCTCCGATCATCGCCTCGCATTCGGGTGTCAAGGCCATCGCCGATTCGCCGCGCAATCTCGACGATGAGCAATTGCTGGCGCTCAAGAACAGCGGCGGCGTCGTCCAGATCGTGGCGCTCGACGTCTATGTGAAGCCGCTCAATGCCGAACAAAAGGCGCTGCAGGACAAAATCCGCAAGGAGATGAATCTCGACACGTCAGTCAAGCGCGCCGCGATGAGCAAGGAGATCGAAGCCGAGTACAAGAAGCGAGTCGACAAGATGTGGGAGATCGCGCCGCGCGCGACGGTGTCGGACTTTGTCGATCACATCGATCATGCTGTGAAAATCGCCGGCGTCGACCACGTCGGAATCGCCTCGGATTTCGACGGCGGCGGCGGCGTCGTCGGCTGGGAGAACGCCAGCGAGACGCTGAACGTCACGCGAGAGCTCGTGAAGCGCGGCTACACGGAAGGGGACATCGCCAAAATCTGGGGCGGCAATCTCCTGCGCGTCTTGAGCGAGGCTGAACGCATGGCGAAGTCCCTGAGCAAGTGAGGACATGATGACGACGACGCTTTTTGTCGGCCCAAGAAACTACTCAAGCTGGTCGCTCCGACCTTGGCTCGCGCTCAAATGGGCCGGCATCGCGTTTGAGACGCGCGTCCTCGATCTCGATGCGCCCGGATATGGAGAGCGACGCATCGCCGATGTGGTGAAGGCCTCGCCCGGCGGGACTGTTCCCGCGCTCCACACAGGCGCGTTGAAATTATGGGACAGCCTGGCGATTTGCGAATGGGCGGCCGAACAGGCCGCGCCCGGCGCCTTGTGGCCGAAGGATGCCGACCAGCGCGCGCTGGCGCGCGCGGTCTCCTGCGAAATGCACTCGGGATTTGCAGGCGTGCGGCGGGATCTGTCGATGAACATCCGCCGCCGCTGCGAAGCGAAGGGCCTGCCCGAGGACACGCTGCGCGACATCGCGCGCATCGAGGAAATATGGACTGAACGGCGCTGGGCCGCCCGGGCTGAGGGTGCGCACCTCTTCGGCGCGCGCTCGATCGTCGATGCGTTCTTCACGCCGGTTGCGACCCGCTTTCGCACCTATGGGGTGAAACTCCATGCGGCCGCGCAGGAGTATTGCGAGACGCTGCTGGCCGATGCGGCCTTCCGCGAGTGGGAGCGGCTCGCCGATGCAGAATGGAAGCCGTTCTTGCGCGCCGACACGGACCGCCTCTACGCCTGAGCTGCGAGTACACGTGTCGTCCCGGCGGCAGCGCCTCAGCGCCGCTCGATAATCTTGAGATCAGGCGGCTCATTGTGAGAGTCCGCGCCGCGATCGATGACGGCGCCGTTGATGTCGGCGATTGCCGGCGTCGCGGTGAGCGCCATGGCGACATTCATTTCCGATTTGAACGTTTTCAACAGCGCAGCGAGTCCCTGTCGGCCGCGCCCGGCGAGGGCCCAGATCCAGGGCCGGCCGATCATCACGGCCCTTGCGCCGGCGGCGAGGGCCTTTACGACGTCCACGCCGCTCCTGACGCCGCCGTCCATCATCACCGCGACGCGGTCGCCAGCCGCCTCGACGATGCGCGGAGTCATGCGAATCGATGACGCGACGCCGTCGAGCTGGCGGCCGCCATGGTTCGAGACGATGAGGCCGTCAGCGCCCGACCGAGCGGCGAAGCGCGCATCTTCCGGATCGAGCACGCCCTTGATGATGAGGTCGCCGGACCAGATGCCGCGCACCCACTCGATGTCTTTCCAGGTGGCGCTCGGGTCAAACTGGGAGTCAACCCAGGCCTTGAAATCGCCAAGCGCCTCCGCGCTCGGCACATGGGACGAGAGATTGCCGAAAGTGAGGGGCTTTCCCTTGATCCCCACATCATAGGCCCAAGCGCCATGTGCGGCGAAGTCCGCGGCCAGCCGGAGGTTGCCGAGCGGGCCGAGGCCGCCGCCCATGCCGTTGCGAGTGTCGCGATAGCGCGCGCCGACGACGGCGAGATCGACGGTGAATACGAGCGTCCTGACGCCGACTGACTTGGCGCGCGCCAGCAGCTCCTGCACGGCACCGCGGTCGCGCATCATGTAGAGCTGGAACCAGAAGGGTCTTGCCGCGACCTTCGCGACCTCTTCAAGCGAACAGATCGAAACGGTCGAGAGACAGAAGGGAACGCCCGCGTCTTCGGCCACCCGGACGGCGAGCGTCTCGGCCCGGCGCGCCATCATGCCGCCCATGCCGATGGGGGCCAGCGCGACCGGCATCGCCCACTCCTCACCGAACAGCGAAATCTTCGTATCGATTTTCGAGACGTCGCGAAGCACGCGCTGACGCAGGGTCACCGCTGCAAAATCCGAGAGGTTTCGCGCCAGGGTCGTCTCGCCATAGGCACCGCCGTCGATATAGTCGAAGAATAGGCGCGGCAGGCGTTTTTCGGCGAGCAGGCGATAATCCGCCGCGGAGGCCGGCGTCAGATTCAGCGTCGGCATGGGTTTCTCCGCCTTCAGATGATCGCTTCGATGAGGAAGGGACCCCTGCGGCCCAGCGCCTCGCGAAAAGCGTCCTGAAATTCCTCGACCGTCTCGGCGCGTTTCGCCGGCACGCCCATGCCTTTCGAGATCGAGACCCAGCCAATGACCGGGTTGGTCAAATCGAGGAGCTGGCGCGCTTTGGCCCCGGCGTCGCCGGCGCCGACGCGCATGAGTTCGATATTGAGGATGGCGTAGCTGCCATTGTTGAGGATGACAGTCGCGACATCGAGGTTCTCGCGCGCCATGGTCCACAGCGCCTGCACCGTGTACATCGCGCTTCCGTCCGCCTGCAGACAAACGACCTTTCGTTCGGGGCAGGCGACCGCCGCGCCGACGCCCAAGGGAAGGCCCTGTCCGATCGAGCCGCCGGTCAGCGTCATCCAGTCGTGCCGCGCCGCACCTTGCGTCATCGGGAAGAGACCCATTCCAGCCGTCGCCGCCTCATCGGAAACGATGGCGTTCTCCGGCAGATAAGCCGCGACCACGGCCCCGACGCCCGCGGCGTCAAGCTTGCCCGTCCCCATCGGCGGCGCGAACGCCGCTTGCGCGAGGCCATGCTCGGTCGGCGCGCGAAGTTCGTCAGCGAGGGCTGTCAGCGCCGCGAGCGCATCCTCGCGCGGATCGGCGAGCGTCACGATGTTGGCGTCCTTGGGCGAGAGCCAGCCGGGCTTGCCCGGATAAGCGAAGAACGCAACGGGGGCCTTCGCGCCGACCATGATCAGCTGACTGAATTCCTTGAGCGCCTCGGCCGCCATCTCGCCGAAATAGGGCAGGCGCTCGGGCGCAACGCGCCCCGCGCCGCGCTGAAGGCGCGCGGGGAAGGTCTCGCAGATGAGGCGCGCGCCGCTCGCGGCGGCGATGCGTCCGGCCTGATCGAGCGCGTCCTCGCGGAGCGCTCTGCCGCCGAGAAAGAGCGCGCAAGGACCCTTTTTCAAAGCCTCGACCGCTGCATGTACAGCGGAGGCCGAAGCGCGCGGCGCCGCCTTCGGTTTTTTCGGCGACACGGCGCGCTCGGCCGGTTCCCAGGCGTGATTGGCCGGAACGATGACTGTCGCCACCTTGCCCGGATATTCGAGCGCAGCGGCGACGGCGGCGGCGCCGTCTTCGGCAAGTCCGTCCGGCGAGCGCGATGTCGCCACGAAATCCGACATGGGACCTGCGACGCCGACGACGTCAGAGGTGAGCGGCGCATCATAGTTGAGATGGTAGGTCGCGTGATCGCCAACAAGATTGACGACAGGCGAGCGGGCGCGCCTTGCATTGTGCAGGTTGGCGAGGCCGTTGGCGAGGCCGGGTCCTAGGTGAAGCAAGGTCGCCGCCGGCTTGTCCGCCATGCGGCCGTAGCCGTCGGCCGCGCCAGTCGCCACGCCTTCGAACAGGCACAAGATGGCGCGCATGCCTTCCTGCTTGTCGATCGCCGCCACCAGCTGCATTTCCGATGTGCCGGGATTGGCGAAACAGACATTGACCCCAGCATCGATCAAGGTCGCGATCAGGGCTTCCGCGCCGTTCATGGGATGCTCCTTGGCAAAGCTCGGTCGTCCGTTTGATGCGCCGAAAGACAGGGCCGATCAAATGGTTTTGGCGGCTACGCCGAAGACTTCAGGATGGTGTCGGCGGCCATGTCAGCGAGCTCGTCGCGCGATAGCGCGCCCGACGGCTTGAACCAGTTGTGCGTCCAGTTGAGCATGCCGAAATAGAGCATGGCGGCGGCACGCAGCCTCGCGCGGTCCTTGCCATTCGACGAGGCGCGCGCGATCAGCGCCTCGGCGTGCGCGATCAGCCGGCGTTCTTTCTCGACGATCTCGAGCCGCTGAGCTTTCGGGAGGCGCGCAATCTCGTAGAGCAGCACTTTCTGGCGCGCCGCGGCGCCGGCGTAGCGCCGCATCAGCGCCCTGGTGAAGCGCCTGAAGGTTTCGGCTGCATTTGTTCCAGGTGCGTCGTCGATTGCGCCGAGCAGATCGTCCATGTGCCCGCTCATCACGTCGAAGAGGATCGCCTCCTTCGATTCATAGTAGTGATAGATAAGCGATTTTGAGGTCGCACAGGCTTCGGCGAGTTCGGCGACGGAGGCGCCGTCGAAACCGCGCGCCGCGCCGCCTCATCGACGATCGTCTGGCGCTTCTCCTCATAGTTTGCGGCTTGCGTGCGCGCCATAGGTCGCCTGCGCCGCCTACATCGCGTTCATGGTGAGGAGTTCGTAGGTCGCCACCGTCTCGGCCTTCTGGTTTACGACGACCACGTCCCATTTCACTTCGCCATACTCGTCGTTGCGTTTCTTCTTCGACTTGGCGGTGAGGCGCACCTTGATCGCATCGCCCGGCGACACCGGGGTCAAAAACCGCAACTCGTCGAGCCCGTAATTGGCGAGGACCGGGCCGGGAGCGGGATCGACGAACAGGCCGGCGGCGAAAGAGAGGATCAGATAGCCGTGCGCGACGCGGCCCGGAAAGAAGGGATTGGCCTTCGCCGCGGCCTCGTCCATGTGCGCATAGAAAGTGTCGCCGGTGAAATGGGCAAAATGCTCGATGTCTTCAAGGCCGATCGTCCGCGATCCGGTTTCGATGGTCTTGCCGATTTCAAGCTCGCCGAATTTGTAGCGGAACGGGTGCGGCGGCTTTCCCTCGGTCGCGGCGCCCCTGACGAAGGCGCCGGTGACGGCCTTGAACGGAAGCTCGCGGTCCCCGGCGGGCGGAGGGATCGCGATCGCCGCCGCCAGACAGCTCATCAGCACCAGTGATCTCACAAGTTCTCCTTTGCGGTGGCCGGTCGAGGGAGCCGCATCGTCGCGGGGATCGCGGGCGGATCGCGCCCGCGATC
>JBEBFW010000201.1:0-6403 GCA_040081755.1 Parvularculaceae bacterium | reverse complement strand
TCTTCGTAACGCTCGCGGGCGAAGTGCAAAACGCCCTCTGCCGCCGGCAGCGCCGCCGCCGACCAGGCGTATTCTTCGGCTGCGGCGCGCGGATACGCCGCCATGGATCGGAGAAACGCCTCCGCCTCATGGCTCTCGCCGCCGCGAGCGAGCGCCATCAGATAGTGGATATCGTGAAACGCAAAGAGATGCTCGTCGAGACGGCGCCGCACCTGCTCGACGATGGGCTTCCAGCGAGCGCCGACATCGACGCCGCGCAACTCAAGGCGCCACAGCATGGAGGCGGCGCCGATCTGTTCTTGCGGAAATTCCGGCCAGCTGCCCCAGAGCCTTTCATCGTAGACGGCGAGCGCCTCATCGTTTCGGCCAAGACGGAGTCTAAAGAGCGCCGCGTGCCACCAGTTGTGGTCGCGAATGAAGACGCCCTTGCGCTCCCAGGTGTGCGCGCAATGGTCGAGCCAGCGCACGCCGTCCTGAGGGCGCCTCTGCGTTTCGTAGACATGCGCGATCGCGTGCTGGGCCCAGGCGTCGTCGAGCGCGATCTCGACCGCACGCATGCCGGCCTCCTCGGCTTCCGGCAAGCGGTGATTTTGCTCCAGCGCAAAGGCGATCATGCCTTGGGCGTAAGGCGTGTCCTCGTGCGCGATGCGGGCGCGCTCGCCGAAGCGCAGGAGCGCCGCCTGATCGCCGAGATTGAAGGCGTGATACTGGCCCCATTTGACGGCGCAAAGGTCCGCAGGCCAACGAACGGTCAAATCGTCAAGATGCGCCAGCGCCTCGTCGAACCGGCGTTGTCGCCACGCCTCGACGGCCTCGCAAAACAGCGCCTCCCGGACATTCGCTCGCGAGCGCGCTGCGGCCATCCGTGAAAGGTAGGGCGCGGCGGCCGCCCAGCCTTCGGCGCCTTCGAAGGCGAGGTGGAGCGCGGCCGCGTGGGCGTTCAAAAGGGCGCTGTCAGGGTTCGCATCGGCGATCTCGAACAACGCCCGCAGTTGCGAGCCGTAGCTCAGAAATTCGCGAACGTAGGCGTCATAGCCGGCGGCCGCAGCGGCGTCGCAGCCGGTGAGCGCAAGATCGAAGGAATCGCGGATAGTCATGGGGCGTCTATATCCAATCCCGGCGACACGCCGCAACGAGCGAACGCCATTCCCGACGCGCACAAAAAAACCCCCGGCCGCAGCCGGGGGTCGCCGAAAGGAGGTTCCGTCAGTCGCTGCGCATGATCCCGAGCATGTTGAGGATATGCACGAAGAGGGTCACGAACGAGCCGTAAAGCGCGAAGGCGCCGAAGATCGACGAACGGTCATTGGCGGCGCCGCCTTCGGTGTAGAGCGATTTGATCATCTGGGTCTCGAACGCCGTGATCGCGGAGAACACTACAACGACGATGCCCGAGGTCAGGAGGCTCGCCATTTCGCTCTTGAAGATCAGCGCGTTGAGAACGATCGCGACCAAGAGGCCGACCGTCGCCATGAACAGGAATTTCGCCATGCCCGAGAGATCGCGCTTGGTCGTATAGCCGAAGAGGCTCATGGCGCCGAAGGCGGTCGCGGCCATGAAGAAGGCGCGATAAATCTCTTCGGCGGCTCCGGCCATGCGGAAGCTGAACAGCATCGGCGCAATGAGCAGGCCCCAGAGCGCGGCGTAAATCCAGAAGAGACCGTGCGCCGCGACTTTCGAGCCGTTGTAGATGACCTTGGGGGCGAACCAGCCAATGCCGAGGAGCGCGGCGAACACCACCCATTTGATGGGCGTGCCGGCGATCGTGGTCACGAGCGCCGTGTTGGAGGCGACGAAAAACGAGATGAGGCCGGTCGCCGCCACGGCGAGCGCCATGTAGTTGTAAACGCCAAGCATATACTGACGCAGACCGGCATCGACCGCGACGCCGCCGGCGCCTGTAACGGCCCCGCCGTAGTTTCTGCGAACGTCATTCATGAGGAACTCCTTCAGTGCCCGGGATTCTTGGGAGATAATGGGGATTTCTGTCTCTCGGTTCAAGGGCTTGCCGCCCCAGGGGCTTATGCCCCTGCCGGCCAGCCTCCTTTGTTAAGGACTAAGCCGGCCGCCGCGGCGACAGCGAAACCGGCTCCCGCGAGGAATGTTGCGCCCGGTCCGATCCGATCCCACAACAGACCGGCCAGAACGCTGGCCGCGAGCACAGCCAAACCGGACAGGAAATGAAAAGCGCCGAAGGCTGTCGCCCGAAGCCCCTCCGGAGCGGCGTCGGCGATCATTTTGGCGAAGAGACCCTGGGTCAGTGCGAGATGCGCGCCCCAGAACGCGACACCCAGCAGCGCAACGTGAACGGTCCGGGCGGACGCGAGGATAATATCTGCAACGAAAAGAGCGCCTAGGCCTGCCGCCAGCAGCCGGCCCGGCGGCTGGCGATCGGAAAGCGCACCGGACGGATAAGCGGCGGCCGCGTAAACAAGATTCATGACGACGAGCACCATCGGCGCAAGCGCCAGCGGCAACCCGACAGAGTGAACCTTCAGCACAAGGAACGCTTCGCTGAAGCGAGCCAGCGTGAAAACGACGCCGAGCGCCGCGACGGACCAGAACGGACGGCCGAGGCGGACCGCAAAGGGCCAACCGGATGCAACTTCCGGCGCCGCCAGCGCGGCGGAGGGCGTCTCCCTGACGGCGAAGACAATGGTTAGAACGCACATGAGCGCCGGGATCGCAGCGCACCAGAAAACGGCGCGCATGTCGTCATGAAAGGCGGTCATCAGGGCGATCGCCACGAGGGGACCAATGAAGGCGCCGGCGGTGTCGAGCGCCTGCCGGAGGCCATATGCCCGTCCCCGATGTTCCTTGGGCGTTACATCGGCCACCAGCGCATCGCGCGGCGCGCCGCGAACCCCCTTGCCGAACCGGTCGGCAACATGCGCGGCGAAAACGACGCTCGCGGCGCCAGCGAGCGCGAAGACGGGTTTCGACAGCGCGCCAAGACCGTAGCCGAGCAGCAGCAGCGGCTTGCGGCGTCCGATCAGGTCGGAAATCCGCCCCGAGAATATCTTCACGATTGAAGCCGTCGCCTCGCCGACACCATCGATGACCCCGATGAGCAGCGCGCTGGCGCCGAGCCCGGTCAGGAACAGCGGCATCAGCCCATGGATCATCTCAGACGAGACATCCATGAAGAGACTGACAAGGCCGAGGGCCCAGACGGTTTGGGGGAGGCGCGTGGGTGCGGCTGCGTCCATTCTGTCAGTAGGCAACCGACCGCTGGCGGCGGCAACCAAAGTTGTCAGTCTCCAGTCGAGCCGCAGCCAGTCGGTCTCATAGCTGCTTGGCCGCCGCGTCATCCCTGGCGAGCCGCCCGGCCTCGTCGTCGCTGGCGCGGCGGGCCGCGTCGAGAACGTCGCGCGCCGCCTTGAATTTCTTCAGGTCGGCTCCGCCCAGCGACAGGCCGGTCGCCACCTTGAGCTTTTGCGGGTTGACGTGCTTGCTGGCCAACAGCACCTCGTAGTGGAGGTGCGGACCGGTCGAGGCGCCGGTCGAGCCGACATATCCGATGACGTCGCCCTGCTCGACGCGCTTGCCGGCGCGAACGCCCTTGGCGAACCCGCTCATGTGCCCGTAGGCCGTCTTGTAGCCCTGACCGTGCCGTATACGGACATAATTGCCGTAGCCGCCGTAACGGTCGGCGCGCTCGATCACGCCGTCGCCGGCCGCCTTGATCGGCGTGCCGCGGGAGGCGGCGAAATCGACGCCCTTGTGCTGTTTGGTGAACCCCGAGATCGGGTGCTTGCGGGCGCCGAACCCGGAAGAGAGCCGCGCGCCGTCGATCGGCGTCTTCATGAGGAGACGCTTGGCGCTCTCGCCGCCCCAGTCAAAATAGTCGGCCCGGGCCCCGCCGTCCGCCGAGGCGAAGCGGTAATAGCCTTTCTCCCGCTGGCGGCCCTTCCATTTCATGCGGCCGTAGAGAATGTCGCCGGCCTCGACCAGCTTGCCGTTCTCGTCATAGCGGGCTTCGAACACCGCCTCGAATTCGTCGCCGCCAAACACCTCGCGCTGGAAATCGACGTCATAGGCGAAGATGGCGGCGAGGTCGGCGACCACCTTGTCGGGGGCCCCAATTCTCTTGGCGGAGTTGTAAAGGCTGCCATTGATCCGCCCGCTGACGGATGCAAGGCGGCTTGTCAGGGCGACCGCGACGCTTTTGCCGTCGAAGCCGCCGTCTGGACGGCGTTTGAGGGAAATCCGCTTTTCGGCGTCGATCCTGAAATCGAGCGCCAGGAGATATGTTTCGGGCTCATGCCCTTCCGCGACGATCTGAAAAAGCGTTTGCGCCGGGGCCGCCGTGGTCAGGCGCAGATCCTGCCCCGGACGCATACGCCGCAGATCGTAGAGCTTGCCGAAGGCGAACGCCGCGGCGTTGCGATCCTCGGCCCGGACGCCGGCGCGGCGCAGCGCATCGACGAAGTTCTCACCCTTGGCGAGCGCGACGCGCACGGCTTGCGGCGCATCGTCGACGTCGCCGGCGAGCATGGCGGCGGGCGACCCGATCGGCGCTACGGGACCTTGCGTTTCATCGTCGAAGAAGAACGGCGTGCGGCGATCGTCCGGCGCGAGCAGTTTCTGGCCGAGCACAAGAAGAGCGCCGGCGCCCTCATTGTCGGCGCCTTGCGCAGAACCGACACGCGCGCCCGACGGCTTGAGCCGCGGCTCCCTCGAGTACTCGACGGCTTCGGCGACGGGAGCGGGTTCCCGCGGAGACCGGCGCGGATTGAGGCGCGGCCCGAAGCCAGGATCGGCGGTTGAAATCTCCGCCGCGAGCGTCTCGGCCGGCCGCGGCTCGACCCGAACGCCGGCCGCCGGCAGAACGCTCGTCGTCACGATTTCCTCTGACGCCGGATGGTATTTGGTCTGGCCGCCAGACCCATTGGCGGCCGGCGGCGCCTGCGCGAGCACAATCCGCGCCAGCTCGGGTTCTCTGGCCTCGCCCCGGATCAGGAACCCGACGAGCGCGGCGCCGGCAAGGAGGACGCCGGCAGCCGCAATGATCGCCGCGGCCGGGCTCGCCGCCTGCCGGTGTTCCCCGCTATGGCGAGATTGACTGGGCGCCACGCGCTATTACCTGCCTACCTCAAGTCCGCCGCCGAAGCGCCGTATCGCCGTCAAACTGCGGCGGATAAATCGCTCGAACCTGCCGTCGGTCATGGCATGCCTCGCTTTTCAGTTCAAATGCCGCCATTTTGAAGGCTCCCTGTCGAAACTGTGATCGGACCGGTTGCGAAAAGCTTAAGTTGCGTGGCGTAATTCGCCGATCGACAAGAGGGTTGCTCGTTTCCCGATGCGGGGCGTCGTCCGGATATTGTGGGGTTTGGCCGCCGTCATCGCCGCAGCCGCGGCGCTTCTCGTTGTTTTTCGCGGGCCTGTCGTCGGGTATTTTCTGCGCGGCTCGCTGGAGCGAGCCGGTCTTGAGGACCCCGCCTTCCGCGTCCGCGATGTCGGCCTCGGCCGCCTCACCCTCGCCGATCTCCGGGCGCCCGCCAAGGGCGACGATCCGGCGATCGACCTCCAGTCCGTTGAGGCGACGTACGACCTCAGGAACCTGATCGAGGAGAGATCGATCAAGTCGATCGCCCTCGGTCCCGGCTTGCTCAGCGTCGAGATCGCGAGCGATGGAACGGTCAGCCTCTCCAACCTGAAAATCGGAGGCGCCGGGCCGGCGCGCAAAGGCCTGACGGTCGGCGCGATTTCGCTCAAAGATGTCTCCTATCGCCTGAAGGCGCCTCAGGGCGCAGCCCGCGGCGTCCTCAAGGGCGAGATCGATTTCGAAACCGGCGGCGCGCTGAGCCTGACCGCCCGCACCGAGGCCTTCTCGTCTTTCGGCGTCACGCTGAAGGAATGGGAGCAGCGCGCGACTATTGAACTCCGCAGCGATGGCGCGGCGTCCCTTGCCGGCGAGGGCGCCGGCAGTTTCGTCAGCGCCGCGGCGGCCTTTCGCGGAACGAAGACCCGGATCGAGGCGAGCGGGCAGTCCTGGCGGCGGGGACTGGCCGGCGACAGGAACGCGCTTTCCGGGCAGGCCGTCATCGGCTTTGAGACCGGCCCCTCGCCCGCGGCGGAAAATCCGTTTCTGCGCGCGCTCCTGTCGGTCCGCCCGCAGCCCTCCGTCGCAGCCTTTGAGGCGGGCGGCGCGCTCCGCCTCGCCATCGACGCCGACGTGCTGACGGTCGATTTCGGCGAAGGCGGAACCATCCGTATCAAGAGCGATCTCGGCGATGAATTGCGGATCGCGGCGATGGACGACGGACCAGATGTCTTTACGAGTTCGAAGGGCCGCCAGAGCCTTGCGGTAGGCGCCAGTCTTGCCGGCGAGAATCTTGTCGGCGCGGTGAAGCTCGGCGCCGCTCGCGAGCGGGGCGCCGATTGGACGTTCAAGACCGAC